>NC_016027.1:2455000-2755000 GCF_000182745.2 Komagataeibacter medellinensis NBRC 3288 | reverse complement strand
AGCGCACCTGTGGCCCCCGGTCGGGCAGGGTGACTTCATACAGGATTTCAGGGTGGGCATTGCGTTGCAGGATCAGCGCCTCGCGCACGATGCGCGACAGGTCCTCCATCCGCATGACAGGCTGGGGCATGCGCGCGAAGGCCGAGAATTCATCCACCATGCGCCCGATATCTCCCACATGGCGGATGATGGTGTCCACGCACTGCACAAAGGTATCGGGATCGGACGTGATCTCCCGCAGGAAGCGGCGCTTGAGGCGTTCCGCACCCAGCTGGATGGGGGTGAGCGGGTTCTTGATCTCATGCGCGATACGGCGCGCCACGTCTGCCCACGCCGCCTTGCGCTGCGCGACCTGCAGGGCTGTTATGTCATCAAATGTAACCACATAGCCGCCCGCAACGTCACCATTAAGACTGGCCTGTATCTCCGCCCCGATTCGGACCAGTAGGGTGCAGGCGCGGCCGCCGGCCAGTACCTGCACCTCACCCGTCAGTTCACGCGCGCCATCATGGGCCACGCGCGTCAGCATGTCGGCCAGTTCCGGCACCACCTGGAACAGGGGCTGGCCAATGCAGCTTTCCATGTCACGGTGCAGCAGCACGCTGGCGGCACGGTTGGGCAGTTCGATCACGCGCTGCGCGTCCAGCCCGATCACACCAGCCGACACACCCGACAGCACGGCTTCGGTAAACCTGCGGCGCTCATTGATCTGGTTGGTGGCGTTGACCAGTTCCGCGCGCTGGCTGGCCAGTTGGGAGGTCATGCGGTTGAAGGCGCGCGACAGGCTGGAGACCTCGTCATCGCGGTCGCCCTCGGGCACGTTGCTGTCCAGGTTACCCTTGCTTACCCGTTCAGATGCCAGGATAAGCAGCCCCAGCGGACGCACGATCTGGTTGGCCAGCATGAGCCCGATCAGGATAGCCGCCCCCAGCACCAGCACCGCCACCAGCGCAAAGATCAGCACGAAGGTGAACTGGATCTTGCCACGGTTGCCGTTCAGGCGCTGGTAGTCGGCCACCACCTGTTCGGTGCGGTGCATGTGCTCAAGGATATCGGGGTCCACGGGGCGTGCGATCATGAGCATGAGCGGCGGCGTATCGCCCAGCGTCACCACCGCGCGGACCGTCTTTTCATCGGGCGAATCAAGGATTGCGATCTCGTTCGTGCGCGCCATCAGGGTGGCGGCGGGCGGCGGCAGGTCCTTGAGGTTGGCTGCCCGCCCCATCAACCCGCCCGATGCCACGACAGTATTGGTGAACGGATCATACACCACCGCCACATCCAGCCCACGCAGCGTTGCCTGTGAATCCAGCACCTGTGCCAGCGCATCGGGGTCATGCAGCAGGTCGTTGCCCGAACCGGCCAGCGCGCTCTGGGCGCTGACCAGATAGTTGGCAAGCGAGAAGGCTTCCGTGCGGATATTGGCGTTATGTTCCTGCAGGTAGCCGCGTGATGTCTCCAGCGCCTCGTTCATCGCCGTGTTCACCCGATCACTGAACCAGATCTGGATACCGTAGTGAAAGAATACGGCAGCAAACGTCCCCACCACGATGGTCGGTGCCACGGCCACGATGCCAAACAGCGTGACCAGCCGCACATGCAGCCGCGCCCCTGCCAGCCCGCTACGGCGCTCGGCCAGTACGCGGCCCACTTTTTCGGTCAGCGACGTGGCCAGCAGGAGCAACACGAGAAAGTTGAGGATGAAGACCAGCGCCTGGATCTGCGGGTGGTGTGCCAGCGACTTGCCGCCCGACAGCACCACGAAGGTCGCAACCCCCAGCACCAGTGCAAGCAGCACCAGCACCAGCGCCACATTGCGCCGCACCAGCATGTCCAGCATGTGCCGTGCCAGCCGGTAGGCGGTTCCCGACCGTGGCGTAGGGGGCGAACTCATGCTCCGCCGCGCACGACGGGGATGTCAAGGTCACGGATCTTCTTGCGCAGGGTATTGCGGTTCAGGCCCAGCATGGCAGCCGCGCGGATCTGGTTGCCGCGTGTTGCGGCCAGCGTCATGGAAATGAGCGGGCGCTCGACCTCGGCAATCACCTTGTCATAGATATCGCTCATCGGCATACCCTCCTGCCCCGATGCCAGGAAGCGGCGCAGGTGCCGCTCCACCGCCTCGGCCAGTGTTTCGCTCTGCCCGCCGCCCATGCCCTCCCCCTGCGGGGCAAGGCTGGTGGCCTCCGCCAGTTCGCTGGCCACGATATCCGCCCCGATACTTTCCTGCGGGTGCAGCGCGGTAATGCGGCACATCAGGTTTTCCAGTTCGCGCACATTGCCCGGCCAGCGATAGGTCTGCAACCGGGCCATCGCCTCGTCATCCAGTACGCGCACGGGGCCCGCGCCATCGGCCGTGGCATTCAGGAAATGCCGCGCCAGCAGGGGAATGTCCTCCACCCGCTCACGCAGGGGGGGCAGGCGCATGGGTACCACGTTCAGGCGGTAGTACAAGTCCTCGCGGAACGTACCGGCCCGGATCGCCTGGCGCAGGTCACGGTGAGTGGCGGCAATGATGCGGACATTGGCGCGGATGGGTATCGTGCCGCCCACGGTCGTGAACGCACCATCTTGCAGCACACGCAGGAGCCGGGTCTGGGCTTCGGGTGGCATGTCCCCGATCTCGTCAAGAAAGAGCGTGCCACCCGCTGCCTGTTCGAAACGCCCCGCCACCCGCGAAGTGGCTCCCGTAAAAGCCCCGCGCTCATGACCGAACAGTTCGCTCTCGATCAGGTTGCGCGGGATGGCGGCCATGTTGACGGCCACGAACGGCCCCGCGCGCCTGCGCCCGTAATCATGCAGCGCGCGTGCCACCAGTTCCTTGCCGGTTCCACTCTCACCATTGATCATGACGGTCAGGTCGGATGTCGTAAGCCTGGCGATAATGCGATAGATATCCTGCATTACCACAGAGCGGCCGATGAGCGACATCTGCTCCTCGGTCTGGGGGGCAAGGGCGGACTGCACCGGTACTGCTGGTGTTGCCAGCGCGCGCGCCACCACGGCCAGCACTTCCTTGAGGTCAAAGGGCTTGGGCAGGTATTCAAACGCGCCGCGCTGGGTTGCCTTGACTGCCGTCATAAGCGTGGACTGGGCGCTCATCACCACAACGCGCAGATCGGGGCGCAGGCGCCGGATGCGCGGGATCAGGTCCAGCCCGTTCTCGTCGGGCATGATCACATCGGTAATGACGAGGTCGCCCTCACCCTCCTCCACCCACTGCCACAGGGTAGAAGCCTGCCCCGTGGCGCGGACCTGATAGCCCCCGCGCCCCAACGCCTGGCTGAGCACGGTGCGGATCGAACGGTCATCATCGGCAACTAGAATGGTGGGTAGCGACATTCGCTATAGGTCTCTCAGATCCGGTCGGGGGCCTTACGGCACGCCCCGCTCTTCAGTAACAACAGGCAGGTGCAGCAGGACATCGGTCCGGCCGGGCTGGCTTTCCACCTCGATCACGCCGCCGTGGTCTCCCACGATCTTGCCCGCCAGCGCCAGCCCCAGCCCGCTGCCGGTAGCCTTGGTGGTCAGGAACGGCTCGAACAGATGCGGGCGGATGTTCTCGGGAATTCCCGGCCCGTTGTCACGCACCGAGACCAGCAGCGGCAGTTGCACGCGCTGGCCCGCCCCGCCGGTGGAAACCCATATGCCGGGGCGGTAGCTGGTGGTGAGCGTTATCTGCGCGGGTTCGCCCCCTTCGGGGTGGCTGTCCAGCGCCTCGGCGGCGTTCTTGACCAGGTTGAGCAGCACCTGCACCAACTGGTCACGGTTGCCCCATACTGGCGGCAGGGAAGGGTCGTAGACTTCCTCGAAGCGGATGTCGGCTGCAAAACCCTGCTGGGCCAGCCTGCGCACATGCTCAAGCACACGGTGGATGTTCACCGGCCTGCGCTCGATCGGGCGGTCGCTGAACATGTCCATGCGATCCACCAGATCGCGGATGCGGTTCACCTCATCCTGGATCAGAACCGCAAGCTCACGATCAGATTCGCCAACCGATGTTTCCAGCAATTGTGCCGCCCCCCGTATGCCGGAAAGCGGATTCTTGACCTCATGCGCCAGAATGGCGGCCATCCCCGCAACACTGCGGGCGGCGGAGCGGAAGGTCAGTTGGCGGTCCAACACGCGCACGGCCGAAAAATCATGGAAGGTCAGTACGACCGCACCGGGCTCCTCCATGACCGGGGCGCCCTGCACCGTAACCCCTTCGTGGCGCAGGCGCGGGCTTTCCAGCATCACTTCATGCTCGACCACCGTATGGTCCTGCGCGCGCACCTGCTCCATGAGCAGGAAGAGCGGGCTGTCGGCGGGCAGGATATCGGTCAGGCGCATCATTACCAGATGCCCGCGCGACATGCCGAAAAACGGTTCCGCGGCACTGTTGACGTAACCGATAGCGTTATCCGCGCGCACCACCATGACCGGCAGCGCCATCGAATCGAGTACGACCCGGCCATTGCCCGTTATGTTGTCCGGCGCACAGGGCTTGTGGCCGGACGGCGGGAACCGGCCTTCGCTCATGCGGCCTGTGCTGTGGCTATCTGTGTCGTGACTGTCTGTGCGGCAGCCCGTTCCGCCTCCACTGTGGAAGGGCGTGGCCCGCGCACGTTACCCGCCGCGATCTGGCGATCATAGAATTCATGGATCATGCCAATGGCGGCATCGACCGTATCGACCCGGTTCACGGCAGCGCGGAAACCCGCCGAATCCGGCAAGCCGGCCGAGTACCACGAGACATGCTTACGCGCCAGCCGCAGACCGGGATGGGCACCAAAATGGTCGATCATCATGCCGTAATGCTCCAGCACGATGGCCTTTTCCGCAGCCAGGTCGGGTTCGGCCACATGCACGCCATCCACCAGCGCGCGCGCCACCTGCGCCAGAAACCATGGCCGGCCATAGCAGCCGCGCCCGATCATCACACCACGCGCGCCTGAACGCTCCAGAGCCACACGGGCATCCTCCACCGTCAGGATATCGCCATTGACGATGACCGGCAGGTCCACCGCATCGACCACCTTGCGCACAAAATACCAGTCCGCCGTGCCGTTGTAGAACTGCTGGCGGGTGCGGCCATGCACCGTTACCATGCGTATGCCCGATTCCTGTGCAATACGGGCCAGGCGGGGGGCGTTGAGATGGTCGTGGTCCCAGCCCATGCGCATCTTCAGCGTGACCGGCACATCAACGGCGCGCACAACGCCTTCGAGTAGGCGGGCGGCCTGCACCTCGTCACGCATCAGGGCCGAGCCGGCAAGCTGTCCCACCGCCACCTTCTTGACCGGGCAACCGAAATTGATGTCGATGATGTCTGCCCCGCGATCAACCGCAATGCGCGCGGCCTGCCCCATCGCATCGGGGTCGCAGCCTGCAAGCTGGACGGAATTGGGACCGTCATCGGCCACTTCGGCCATGCGCAGCGTGTTCTCGTTCTCCCGCACCATCGCCCAGGATGCGATCATTTCCGAAACCACCAGCCCCGCCCCCAACCTGCGCGCCAGCTTGCGGAATGGCAGGTCCGTCACCCCGGCCATGGGGGCCAGGATCACGGGTGCCTGAAGGACGACACCGCTCCCCAGGTCGATCGGTGACAGCAGTTGAGACGACATGAACCCCGTTTCCCGCCGGCCTGCCAGCCGCGCGCGCGGCGCACGGGACCATGCCGGCTCCTGTAATATAAGACAATAATGCTTATGATTTAGGCAGAATACCCGCTCCTGCCGCCCCGTGCAATCAGGTTCAGTGCATTGGAGCAACATTTTACCACACAGGTGTATGCCATCTGCCACACGCAGAATGCTTGACGTGGGGGCCACATGGCCGCATTGCTCCGCATCATGCGTGTTGCAGCCATTCTTCTCGCCGCGGGCCAGGGCAGCCGGTACAGCGCCCAGACCGCGACCTCCGTCGCCAAGCAGTATGTCACGCTGGGCGGACGGCCCGTCATCCGCCATGCGGCGGATGCCCTTGCCCCCCATGTGGGCATCATCCAGCCGGTGGGCGACCCCGTCCTGCTGGGCAGTGCGCTGGAAGGCTTCACGCCATCTGGCTGCACGGTCCTGCCGGTCGTGCCCGGTGGCGATACGCGCCAGGCCAGCGTGCGCGCCGGGCTGGACGCCCTTGACCGCCTGCCCGAAAGCGCGCGGCCCGAACTGGTACTGATCCATGACGGCGCGCGCCCCTACGTGCCCGGCAGCGTGACACAGGGCGTGATCGCGGCACTGGAACAGCACGCGGGCGTGATCCCCGCCGTGCCGGTGGCCGATACCATCAAGCGTGCCAAAGATGGCATCATTACCAATACCGTGCCCCGCACCGACCTGTTCCGCGCCCAGACGCCGCAAGGCTTCCGCTTTGCTCTGCTGCGCGACCTGCACCGCGGGGCCACCGCCGCCGACGCCACCGATGACGCCGCCCTGCTGGAGCAGGCCGGCCACCACGTTGCCATCGTTCCCGGTTCGGAAGACAACATCAAACTGACCTACAAGGAGGATCTGGTGCGCCTCGAACGCCTGATCGGCCCGACCCTGCTGCCGCGCACCGGCACGGGCTATGACGTGCATGCCTTTGCCGAGAACCGGCCCCTGATCATGTGCGGCATCAATGTGCCCCACACGCGCGGCCTTGCCGGCCACTCGGATGCGGATGTGGGCATCCATGCGCTATGCGACGCCATTTACGGTGCACTGGCGGAAGGCGACATTGGCCGTCACTTCCCACCCAGCCAGAACGAGTGGAAGGATGCTGACAGCGCGCGCTTCCTGGTCCATGCGGGCGAGCGCATTCGTCAGCGCGGCGGCATGCTGGTCAATGCCGATGTGACGCTGATCTGTGAACGCCCCAAGATCGGCCCGCATTCGGAAGCCATGCGCGTGCGCCTAGCCGAACTGCTGAAGGTTGATGTGGACCGCATCTCGGTCAAGGCCACCACGTCAGAACGCCTTGGCTTTACCGGGCGCGAGGAAGGCATAGCCTGTCTGGCAAGTGCTACGGTTCTGGTGCCCTGATTGGCGCATCGCCACAAAAAACGGCCCGGTGTGATACCGGGCCGTTTTTGTATTCAGAAGACTGAAAGAAGTTTTTGGTGAAGCTTTTTCCCAAAAAGCTTTAAGGAACGCCGCCTTTTTGAAAAAAGGCGGCACCCAAAAACTTCTGTTCAGTTCATCATTTTGCCTCATGGCACAGCTGCACGAAACGATCGGCATCCGCCACTTCCGCCGCTAGCGCCGCCAGCAGTTCAACCTGCTTGGCATCATGGCCCCATATATCCATCTGGGTGCGTTCATCCACCGTGGCAATATCGGCAGCCTTTGCAGCCGATAGCGCGCCGGTCACCACCGCAAGCCCCAACACGATGCTTTTCATCGCGGGCACCATAACACCCAGTGCCGCGAGGGTTGCGTTATCCTGCGCGGCGACAAGGGTACGCCATGCCGCATGCACCCCTTCCGCTTGCACAAGCGGCATGATGCCCGTCGTGACCGTCATGTCGATACCATGGCGCGCGCGCAGCCATGCTAATTGCGGGTCCCACAGTTCATGCTGGCGCGCACAGAGTTGAGCGGGATAGTCGGCGCGGTAGCACAGCAGTTCCCCATCCACATACTGCAAAAGGGCCGCCACCTGTGCCATCGGGTCCGGGGCCACGCGCTCGATCATGGTACCGGCAATACGGGTCATGGGCAGGTCATCGGGGGTGAAATGCCCGCCCTTTTCTCCACCCGCCGCTGCCCATTCCCCTGCAATCGCACTGGCCAGCGCTTCAGATTGCACCACAAGTGCCGCACCGCCAGGCAGACGAATGCCACGGCCATCGAGCTCCACGGTAAAACCGCCTTCCGCCACGGCGGCGATACATGCCTGCGCCCAGAAGCGTCTGCGCCGCGCGGGCACCTGGGGGCTGGGGGGGCGTACGCCGTCCTTCATCATTTCAGGATCCCCAGCCCCTTGAGCAGGTTGCCAACCTTCTTCACGTCAGGGGAGGCCCTGGCCTTTTCCACCAGCTTGTTGACATCCGCATTCCTGCCACCCTCCGCCGGCGGGGCGGCGGCAGCGGGCGGCGGGCCAGCCTGCCCCTCACGCGCTGCCTTCAACGCCGCCGGGCATGGATCGGCCACGGTGTTGCTGGATGCCCCCCCCAGCAGCAGCCCGATGGCATAGCGCCCGTCAGACCCCGCATCCATCTTGGGCCGGGGTGCCGTCAGCGTGCCGCCTACGCGCAGCGGTACGCTGGCCCCGGTACCGCTGATCATGACCTGCGGCACAAGGCGCAGATCCAGCGCCTGCGAGACCATACCCACGGTGCCGTGGCCGGTTACCGTCAGCGCACTGGTCTGCATGCCGATGGTATCCACATTGGCCTGCCCGTTCGCCATGCTCATGTGAATGCCAAAGCAACGCAGCGGGATGGGGCCGGAACCCAGCGTGCCACGCGCCGCATCACCCAGCATTTCACCCAGCGCACCACCACTGATGGTGCCATTGACCATAGACACACCCATATGCCCGGTCATGCCGTTACGCAGTTCGGTGCGGGTACTGCCCTGCGTATGGACCGTACCAACAACCTGCAGGGCACCCTGCACCAGACTGGACAGCCCGGCGCGGCTTTCCACCCACGCGGCCGGCAGCACCAGCGTGCCGATCGTGCCCGAAACGGTGGGCACGCTGCCCGATGCATCCACCACGAACTGGCCAGACACGCTACGCCCCGTGCCCTGCGCCTGCAGCGGGTCCACCACAAGCCGACCGCCACGCAGGCTGACATGGGTCAGGGCGTTGTGGTATTCATCACCCTCGAATTCCATCTGATCGGCGCTCAGACGCAGGTCGGCATCCATCTTGCGCAAGCGGTCGAAGGGCAGGCTGTCATCACTGGTAGCAGGCTGTGGGGGGGCGCTCACGCTTTTCGCATCGGCCTTGGTTCCGGTCGCGCTGCCCATCAGGGCATCAACATTCAGCCAGCTTGCCGCAAGCGCGCCACTGGCCAGCGGTACGCCGCCAGTGCCGCCATGCATGGACAGATCCAGCGACCCCGTAAGCGAGACCTGCGTGCTCTTGACCATAATGTCCGACAGTTGGAAATGCGCGCCATTATCCTCGCTGACCAGATGGGTCGAGGCGGCAAGATGGTCGATGACCCCGCCACCGGGAAGCGCCAGCGTGCTGGCGGCGGCATCGATATTCACTACCGCGTGACCACCACCCAGCGTGCCCGCCACCCGCAGCGAACCCGGATCACCCGACAGGTCAAGCGAGAGCGGCAGCGGGTCAGCCAGATGGGACATCACGGCCGCATCCATCTGCTGGAGCGAACCCAGTGTGCCAGACAGTTTAAGCGCCTGCCCCTGCCACTGGCCCTGACTGCGGATGCTCACCGCATCCTTCGGCCCCGGCGCGTCGATCGAAAGTCCCTGCAATGTCAGGCCTGACAGGTATGCCCCCGCATCCACCGCACCGGTATCAAGGTGTACGCTGTTCAGCAGCGGGGTGCTGCCCGCACTGCCTGCGGCGCTGCCATCCACCACGTTTGCCCTGAACGACAGGCGACGCACATCGGGCAGGCTGCGGCCCGGCAGCAGCGACTCCACGGCTTTCAGGCTGGCCACGTTGCCATCCAGCTTGATATTGTAGCCTTTCATGTGGTCCAGGTCGGCCACGGTGCCATCCACCGCAAGCTGTCCGACCGGCTGCCCGCCAGACACGAACGCGGCCTTGAGCGCCACCGGCCAGCCGCTGCGCGCGGTGGATGCGAGATTGATCGCCCCGGTATGGCCCGTAAGTGTAAAGCTGCCGCCATCATTATGGCCCGCCACGTCAAGCTGCGGCTGTGCTCCATCCACCCCCGCGAGGTTGACATGGTCCAGCACCACCTTGCCCCTGCTGCCCGAGAGGCGATCATCCCAGTCCAGGTCGGCATTGCTTACGCGCACGCTGCCCACCTGCACCTTCCAGTCGGATGCCGCCTGCCTGGTCGTCGCATCCGGCTTTGCCGTGGCCTGCGCGCCGGCGGGGGCAAGGCGCCAGTTGGCCTCGCCCGCCTCCGTGCGCTCAAGGTGCAGCACGGGATGGGTCAGGCGCACACCATCAAGCCGCAGTTCGTGGTGCAGCAGCCCCATCACGCCAATGCTGGCCTGCAACTGGTCCGCCGTCAGCATGTCGGCATAGGCGCCACCGGCCATGTCCGACAGCCCCACATCGCGCACGGATAGCGACGGGCTGGGCAGGATATGGACCTCCAGCGCACCTAGCCGCGCCTGGCGACCGGTCTGCTTTTCTATTGCGGCAATGACCCTGGTGCGCAGGCTGTCAGGGTCAAGCATGGAGCGGACCGCAAGCCCGCCTGCACCTGCCACCACCACAAGTGCGGCAACGGACCCGAGCAGTATCCGCCGTGCATTTCCGTTCTGTGCCATATCAGTTCCTGTCCTGTAGCATTGGCTGCCGTTCCCTAGCTGCGGCGGGGGGCTTGGGCTGCGGGTGTGTCAAAGCCGATCTGGCGGAAGGTCTCACGCATGTGGGGCGAAAGATCGGCTTCCACCACCAACGTGCCACCTGCGGGGTGCGGCAGTTCCAGCCTGCGGGCATGCAAGTGCAGCCGGTCGGCAAAGCCTGCCACGTGGGCGGCGTCGCCACCGTATTTGGGGTCCCCCAGAATGGGGTTGCCCAGTGCCTCGCAATGCACGCGCAACTGATGGGTGCGCCCGGTCAGGGGCGAAAGCGCCAGCCATGACATCTTGCGTGCCGCCGCGTCCAGCACCTCGTATTCCGACAGGGCATGCACCGCATCGGGGTCGCCCCGTTCGGCAACTACGCTGATGGCGCCGGCCCCGGCACCCAGCTTGGTCAGTGGCTGGTCGATGATGCCCGTGGCCGGGCTGGGTCGGCCCACAACAACCGCCCAGTACACCTTGTGCACGTCACGCCCACGGAAGGCTGCCGCAAGCTTCGCCGCGACGCCGGGCGTGCGGGCCACCAGCAACAGGCCGGACGTATCGCGGTCAATGCGGTGGACCAGACGCGGCCGCGGGTCATCGGGGTTTTCGCGCAGGCCATCAAGCAACGCGTCGATATGGTGCGTGATGCCCGGCCCACCCTGCACCGCGATGCCCGCAGGCTTGTTGAGCACGATCACATGGTCATCGCGATAGATGACCATT
Organism: Komagataeibacter medellinensis NBRC 3288; assembly: GCF_000182745.2. NCBI lineage: Bacteria > Pseudomonadati > Pseudomonadota > Alphaproteobacteria > Acetobacterales > Acetobacteraceae > Komagataeibacter > Komagataeibacter medellinensis. The sequence continues at coordinate 2,743,841 of NC_016027.1, read as the reverse complement.
TTATTGATCTCGCGCACCTGCCGCTCATCCAGCGGCCTGACTGCCAGTGGCGGGGGGCGGTTCGCATTGGGTATGGGCGGCACGCGCACCGCCTGCCCCGGCTCAAGGCGGGTGGCGGCGGTGGCGCGCCTGCCATCCACGCGCACCTGCCCCGTGCGGCACAGCTTTTGCAGCGCGCCCTGCGTAAGGTGGGGATAATGCCTGCGGAACCAGCGGTCGAGGCGGATATCGGCTTCGTCATCGCTGACGGTAAGGGTAACGACACTCATGACCCACGGCTTTCGCGCACTCTGTTCCAACTGTCCAGTCGTCGCGCCACTTCACGTTCATATCCGCGATCGGTGGGCTGGTACAATTTGGGACGGCGCATGCCATCGGGGAAGTAGTTCTGACCCGATATGCCGCCCTGCGCATCATGGTCGTATTCATAACCCTTGCCGTAGCCAATATCCTTCATGAGCGTGGTGGGCGCATTGAGGATATGGGCCGGTGGCATCAGGCTGCCGGTGGCGCGGGCGGCCTTGCGGGCCATGTTGTAACCCTTGTACACCGCATTGGATTTGGGGGCGGTGGCCAGATGCACCACAAGCTGCGCCAGGGCCAGTTCGCCTTCGGGCGAGCCCAGGCGCTCGAACGTTTCCCACGCCGCCACCGCCAGCGGCAGGGCGTGGGGGTCAGCCATGCCCACGTCCTCGGCAGCGAAGCGGGTTAACCTGCGGGCGATGTAACGCGGGTCCTCACCACCTTCGAGCATACGGGCAAACCAGTACAGCGCCGCGTCCGGGTCCGAGCCACGCATGGATTTATGCAGCGCGGAGATCAGGTTGTAATGCTCCTCCCGGTCCTTGTCATACAACGCCGCGCGTCGGGCCAGCAGGGTGGACAGGCGGGCAGGGTCCAGCGGAGCCTTCTGCGGTGGCAGGGCCAGAAGCTGCTCGACCATGTTGAGCAGGTAACGCCCATCGCCGTCTGCCATGGCGCGCAGGGTGGCGCGGGCTTCGGGTGTAAGCGGCAGGGGCGTGCCGGTCGTGGTTTCGGCGCGTTCCAGCAGTTTTTCCATCGCCGCGTCATCCAGCCGGTGCAATACCAGAACCTGACAGCGCGACAGCAACGCACTGTTCAGCGCAAAGGACGGGTTTTCCGTCGTGGCGCCCACAAGCACCACAGTGCCATCTTCCACCACCGGCAGGAAACCATCCTGCTGCGCGCGGTTGAAGCGGTGGATTTCATCAACGAACAGGAGCGTCCCGCCACCACTGGCACTGGTGCGCCGTGCATCCTCGAACGCGCGCTTGAGGTCAGCCACGCCGGAAAACACGGCCGAAAGCTGGACAAAACGCAGCCCTGCCGCATTGGCCAGCAGGCGGGCGATGGTGGTCTTGCCCACACCCGGACCGCCCCACAGAATCAGGCTGGCCAGCGAACCGCGTGCAAGCATCTGCCGCAGGCTGCCATTAGGCCCAAGCAGGTGGTCCTGCCCCACCACGTCATCAAGCGTGGCCGGGCGCAGGCGGTCGGCCAGCGGCTGGGTGCGCGCCGGTGCGGCGTGGGAAGAGGCGGGAAAGGGCATCGGCCCCCGTTCTGCCTGCTGTAGGGGCGGCGCGCCAAACAGGTCTGCCGGGCCATTATCCATGCTGTCGCGCCTGCCTGCCATGTGCTCCTGCCTGTGCCATGCAGCCCCATGTGGGACCAATCATTCTAGGTGGGATATATCACATCCCAATACCAGTCCTGTGGGTACAATACACGCTGTAACACCGCCACACGCCTGCAATACCACGGGGAACATGCTGCGGGTCAGGACTGGGTTTTGAAGGAATAACTGTCACGGAAAGCCCGGAAGCCACTACTTTTCTGAAAAAAGGCGGCACCCAAAAACTTTTATTATTTCCTGTCAGTGACTTGTCAGAACTGAAAGTAGATGAACGGCTCTGGCGGGCGGCCTCCGATCAGGAATATCAGCAGCACGAAGGCCACGCCCGCCCCCACCGCCAACCATGGCGTAGGCCGTATATGTTCCAGCACCACCTGCTGCGACGCAGGCCCCACCAACGCCATCACGGCGGCCAGCGCCAGCACCAGCGGATGCCTGGCCGGAGCGAGGCCCATGCCGTGCGCGCCAGTCATGCCCGCCAGCACCCTGCCTGCTACAGGCAGGCTGCCGGCACGGAACACAACCCATGTCAGCAGCACGAACAGCAGGGTCAGTGCCTGTCCCGCAAGGCGATGCATGGACATACCCGCCCGCTCCCACGCATGCGCCACCGCCAGTGCCGCGCCATGCAGCAGGCCCCACAGCACGAACGTCCACCCTGCCCCATGCCACACGCCTGCAAGGGCCATGGTCACCATCACATTGCATACCTGGCGAGCAGGCTTGCAGCGGTTGCCACCCAGCGGGATGTAGAGGTAATCGCGCAGGAAGCGTGACAGGGTCATATGCCACCGCCGCCAGAAATCACGCACCGAAACCGCCCTGTAGGGCGCATTGAAATTGAACGGCAGGCGGATGCCCATCATCAGCGCCATGCCGATGGCCATGTCCGAATAACCGGAAAAATCGAAATAGATCTGCAGCATGTAGGCCACTGCCGCCAGCCATGCCGCCCCCAGTCCTGGCGCATGGCCGCTGGCTGCCGCGGCGAACACCGGCGTGCACACATCGCCCAGCGTATCCGCCAGTCCTGCCTTCTTGCCCAGCCCCACCAATACCAGCAGGCCACCCTGCCCAAGGTTAGCCCACATGTGGCCATTGCGCGGGCTGGCATCGAATTGCGGGATCAGTTCGTTGTGTCGCACGATAGGCCCGGCCACAAGTTGGGGAAAGAACGTCACGAATTCCACAAAGTCCGCCAGACGGTAAACCCGTGCCTGCCCGCGCCCCAGGTCGACAAGGTAAGAGATTTTCTGGAACACGAAAAACGACAGCCCGAGCGGCAGGATGACAGGCCACGGCGTATGCACCCGCCCCAGCACCTGAAAGACCACCCCCACCAGCCAATCCATGTATTTGAAACCGAACAGGACCCCCAGGTTGCACCAGACACCGCTCCACAGCCAGCCACGCCAACGCGTGCGCCCCCATGCCATGGCCACCAGCTGGTTGAAGCCGGTCAGACCAAGCAGGAAGGGCACAAACCGCCAGTCCCACAGCCCGTAAAAGACAAGGGATGCACCGATGACCACACCCTGCCGCGCCGCCCGGCTTGCGGCCACGGCATAATAAAGCCCCAGCACCACTGGCAGGAACACCAGAAGAAAAGGCTGGGAGGCAAACAGCATCAGCCGTGGCGTTCCGCTACCGCCTGCCCTGCCGCACGGCCACTGGCCCATGCCCACTGAAAATTGTAACCACCCAGCCAGCCGGTCACGTCCACCGCCTCGCCCACCATGAACAGGCCGGGCACATCGCGGGCTTCCATATCACGCGAGGAAAGACAGTCCGTATCCACCCCGCCGCGCGTGACCTCGGCCTTGACGTAACCTTCGGTGCCATGGGGGTTGAGCCGCCAGACGGACAGCACCCGCGCCATATTGAGCAGAACCGCATCCGGCATGCCCGCAAGCTGCCCTTCCGGCAGGTGCTGGCCTGCAAACAACTGGGCCAGACGCTGGGGCAGCAGCATGGACAGCATGGCCACACTGCCCGCGCGCGGGCGGTCGCGCTTGATCTCAAGCAGCCGGGCCGCCGCGTCCATGCCGGGCAGCAGGTCGATATCAACCGCCTGCCCCGGCTGCCAGTACGATGACGCCTGCAAGATAACCGGACCAGACAGGCCGCGATGGGTAAAGACCATGCCATCGCGAAACGTAACCTGCCGTGCCTGCCGGCCTTCACCCGCATGGCAGGTAATGCCAACCGTGGCGGACAGGCCGGCCAGCGGCTCCATCCATTCGCGGTCCTGCGCGCCGAAGGTCAGCGGCACCAGCGCGGGTGCGGGTGCCACCACACGCAGCCCGAAGCGGCGGGCCAGGTCATGCGCAAGCCCCGTTGCCCCCAGTTTGGGAATCGACAGCCCGCCGGTCGCCACAATCAGGCTGGGGGCATGGAACACGCCATGGTCCGTCTCAACCCGGTAATGGCCCGCCGCATCACGCGATACGTCGATGATGCGGTGCGACAGGCGCATGGTCACCTGTCCGTTCAGGCATTCGCGCAGCAGCATGTCCACAATATCGCGCGCCGAACGGTCGCAGAACAGTTGACCCGCCGCCTTCTCGTGCCACGGAATGCGGTGACGCTGGACCATGGCTACGAAATCGGCCGGGGTAAAACGGGCCAGTGCCGACTTGGCAAAATGCGGATTGGCGGAGATGAACTGTCCCGCCCCCGCATCCATGTTGGTGAAATTGCACCGCCCCCCACCAGAGATGAGGATCTTGCGCCCGGCATGCTGCGCATGGTCCACCACCACGACGCGCGCGCCCCCTTGCCCCGCTGTTGCGGCGGCCATAAGACCCGCTGCCCCGGCCCCCAGCACGATGGCGTCGAAACCAGCCGCAGCCTGAAATGTCATGGCGCTAGAAATCCAGGTCCGCATAATGGGCGGGCGGGTTGAAGCCGGTCATGCGGTCCTGTAGCAGGGAGCGGAAACACGGGCGGCTTTTCACGCGCGCGTACCAGTCCTTGGCCGCAGGCGCGCGCGCCCAGTCCACATCATCAAGGAAGTCGAGGCACGACAGGTGGGCAGCGGCGGCAAAATCCGCCATGGACAGCATGTTACCCGCCAGCCACTGCCGCGTTTCCGCCAGCCAGTCGATATAGGAAAGGTGGGTGCGGATATTGCCATAGGCCATACGCAGGGTCGCGCCATCGGGGTTACCCCGACCGGAAATGCGCTTCATCACCTTTTCATTGAGCAGCCTGCACGAGACCTCGCGGCCGAATTTCTCGTCAAACCACACCACAAGCCTGCGCACTTCCACCCGTTCAGCCAGCGTGCGGCCCAACAGGGGAGTGTCGGGATAGGCTTCCTCCAGATATTCGCAGATCACCCACGAATCGGGTATGCACAGGCCATTCTCCTCCTGCAGCATGGGCACCGTGCCGGCGGGGTTGCGGTCAAGATATTCCGGGCGGCGCTCCCATACCCGCTCGGTCTTGAGCTCGAACGGCAGGCGTTTTTCACCCAGCACCAGACGAACCTTGCGGGAATAGGGCGAAAGGGGGAGATGGTACAGAATACGCATATTTCCGCTTTATTCCATTGTCCCACCATTCGCCAAGCCCATACTGCGTGCCAGGGGCCTGATCCCCATGCAAAAACATACCTGTAAAGTGCAGGAATGGAGTGTGCGGCCCCCAAGGCTTGCCTTAATATAATAAGCTAACCTTCCCACCACGGTCCGGGCATGGCACGATAGCCGAAAAGCATGCCCACCCACCATATCAGGACAGGATCACGTTGCCAGACGAACTGCGCCCCACACCAAAAATCCGTGCACGCGGCCGGTCGTTTCTGGCACTGGTGCTCACCCCCGAACCCATGCTGGCGGACTGGCTGGCCGGGCTGGATGCACAGATTGCCCGCTCCAGCACGTTCTTTGCCGGCAAGCCGGTCATTCTGGACCTTTCCCTGCTGGCGGCCGATACCGAAGGCCTGGCGGAACTCTACCCCGCGCTGTGTGCGCGCGGCATCCGCATCATCGGCATAGAAGGCGGCGATCCCGGCTGGGCCGCCTGTGCGCAGTGGGACTGGCCGGCGGGTTTCATGGGCGGGCGCGCCTCCGGCGCGGTGGACATACCCGATGATGCCGCCCCACCAGGGGCGGAGGTGCCGCGCGCCTCTTCCATGATCATTGAGCAGCCAATCCGTTCGGGGCAGGTGATCATGAACCCGGATGGGGATATCATCATCCTCGGTTCCGTGGGGTCGGGGGCGGAGATCACCGCCGGTGGGTCAATCCATGTCTATGGCCCGTTGCGGGGGCGTGCGATCGCGGGCATGAACGGCCAGCCCGATGCACGTATCTTTGCCCATTCCATGCAGGCCGAACTTCTTGCCATCGACGGATATTACATTACGGCCGAAGAAATCGATCCCCGCTATGTTGAAAAACCAGCACAGATCATTCTTACAAATGACACACTTGTCGTGCAGCCGCTTGTAGCGCCTGCCTTTCCCGGGCGAAAAGCCTGACAGCCCACCCCCATCCCCGTCGCGCCATCCGCGTGCCCACCTCCATCAAAGCGTATCCATCAGCTCATGAACAAGAAAACACCCCCCAAAAGCGGACAAGGAACCACCCCCATGGCAAAAGTGCTGGTTGTCACATCAGGCAAGGGTGGTGTTGGCAAGACAACCTCCACTGCGGCCCTGGGCGCGGCACTGGCACAGACCGGGCAGAACGTGGTTGTGGTCGATTTTGACGTAGGCCTGCGCAACCTTGACCTGGTCATGGGCGCTGAAAGACGGGTCGTGTTCGACCTGATCAACGTAATCCAAGGCGAGGCCAAGCTCGCGCAGGCCCTGATCCGTGACAAGCGGGTCGAGACCCTGTCCATCCTTCCCGCATCGCAGACACGCGACAAGGATGCCCTGACCGCCGAAGGCGTGGCCAAGGTGATGCAGGAACTGCGCGAGAAGTTCGACTGGGTGATCTGTGACAGCCCGGCCGGGATCGAGCGCGGCGCGCAACTGGCCATGTACCATGCCGACCATGCGATTGTGGTGACCAACCCCGAAGTTTCGTCCGTGCGCGACAGTGACCGCATCATCGGCATGCTCGACAGCACGACCGCGAAGGCGAAGGGTGGTGGCAAGATCGAGAAGCACCTGCTGCTGACCCGCTACGACCCGGCACGCGCCGCCCGTGGCGAGATGCTGCGGATCGAAGATGTGCTGGAAATCCTGTCAATCCCGCTTCTGGGCATCATTCCCGAAAGCGAGGAAGTGCTGCGCGCCTCCAATCTTGGCGCCCCGGTTACCCTAAGCAGCCCCGACAGCCCGCCCGCCCGCGCCTATATGGAAGCCGCGCGCAGGCTGGAAGGCGAAAAGCTTGAAGTTACCGTGCCGACAGAACGCAAGGGCCTGCTCGCGCGCTTGTTCAAGGGGAAAAGCTGATGGGCCTGTTCGACTCTTTTTTCGGGCGCAGCACGAAAACATCCGCACCTGTGGCCCGCGATCGCCTGCAGATTTTGCTGGCGCACGAGCGCACGGGCAACGACGGAGATGAATCCGACCTGCTTAACAAGTTACATGCCGAAATCCTCGAAGTGATCAAGCGGCACATTCCCGTTGATCAGGACAAGGTGCAGGTCAAGCTGGACCGGGGCAATTCCGTCTCGATGCTTGAGATCGACATCGAGGTGCCGCAGATCAAGTCCCCCGGCCACCGCTAGGCGCGCAGGGGCCCCCGCCCCTCACCGTCAGGACGACAGGCGGGGTTCGATCCAGCGGCGGGCATGCTCGAAATCCCGCGTGACTGCAAGCTGGGCCGCGGTCACGTCGCGCTGGCGCAAGGCTGCGATCAGATCATCATGCGGGTGAGTGCGGCCTTCATGCTCGCTCTGGACCATGGGGCGTGACAGCGCGTAGAGTGGGCCAATCCGCATCCACAGGTTGCGCAGGATCGTGGCCGTAAGCGGCAGTTCGGCAATGGTCGCCACCGTTGTATGGAAATCGGCATTGAAGGCGGCCATGCCGCCATCATCACGCGCGCGTGAGGCATCCATGAACTGATGCTGGAGAATGACCAGCGCCTCGATGCCATGTTCGGTCGCACGCTGGGCGGCGGCGGCGGCAAGGCGCATTTCCAGATCCACGCGCAGGTCATGGATTTCGGCAAAGCTGCGCTGGGTCATGGCGGGCACCACGGCGGTGTTGCGATCATTGAGTTCCAGCGCATGCTCGGACACCAGGCGTAGCAGCGCCTCGCGCACCGGGGTCGGACTTAGCCCCAGTTCAGCCGCAAGCGGCCGCAGGACCAGGCGTTCACCCGAACGGTACCGGCTACGGATCAGCCCACGGCGCACATGTTCATAGGCTTCCTCACTCAGGGCGCGACGTGGGAGCTTGTCAAACTGGGCCGAGGTGAATGCGACCATGCCGTTCAATCATCCTTAATACAAATAGGTCTTATTAATACGGATCAATAATGGTCTGGTCGTGAATGGCAACGCCTGAACAGGGAGAAAAAGCCATTTTTAACGTATTTCCCCCGTTTCACGCCGGATTTGCCATGGTCACCATCGTTTTGGGGAACCCGTTCCCCATGGTTCCGTTACTCCAGCAATGATCTGCAACAGGCACTTGCCCTGTCGCGCACGTGGAACTGACAAGGGGCACACCATGACCAATGCTGGTGAAAACACTTTCCTGACCGATGTGCAGACACTGCGTGAGCGCGCAAAAAAGGCAATCGAAAAAGGGGCACTGACCCCTGCCTACCAGGGAGATGTCAAAACGGCGATCGACCTGCTGCAGACCGTGGTGGCAACCGAACTTGTGTGTGTTCTACGCTACACGATGCATTCCATTTCCGTCGAGGGAATTACCAGCGAAAGCGTGGGTGCCGAATTTGCCACCCATGCCAAGGAAGAGCGCGCCCACATGATGTGGGCGGCAGAGCGTATCGACCAACTGGGCGGTGTACCCAACCTCTCCCCCGAAGGGCTGGCCACACGCTCGGCCAGCGAATATGGCAAGGGTGGCAACCTGATCGAGATGGTACGCCAGAACCTGGTGGCCGAACGGCTGGTGATCGAACATTACCGCGAACTGATCCGCTACTTTGCCGACCATGATCCCACCACGCGCATCATGCTCGAAAAAATCCTGGCCGAGGAGGAAGAGCACGCAACCGATATGCACGACCTTCTTGTTGCGCATGAGGGCCGTCCCTTCCTGACCTGATCCCTCCACGCACGCCCTTCCTGTCTGTCCCTTTCCGCGTCGGCCCATCCTCTGCCCCCAGCCAAGGGGGCAGAGGATATCCTTACGTGTTCAGGACGGCGGGATGCAGGGCCTTTCCCCACACCAACCAACGGAGACCCGTTACCAATGGCTGAGCTGAAAACCTACGATCTGTTCATCGGTGGTGAATGGACCAGAGCCGATAATCCAGACCATGACACCATCAAAAACCCCGCTACCGGCGCAGTACTGGCCCAAGTGGCCATAGCGGGCGAAGCCGATGTGGAACGTGCCCTGCATACGGCCCGCGACGCCTTTCCCGCCTGGAGTCGGCTGGTGGCGACCGAGCGGGCGGATTACCTGTACCGTCTGATCGAACTGATCCGGCGCGATGCGGAAAAACTGGCCCGCATCATCACATCCGAAAATGGTAAGCCGCTGAAGGAAGCCCGCATCGAGGTCAATTTCGCCATCCAGCTCATCCGCTTCGCCGCCGAGAACGTCCGCAGGCTTGAGGGCAACATCATTCCCGGCAGTCGGCCGGGCGAGAAGATCCTGATCGAGAAAATTCCCCATGGCGTGGTGGCCGGGATCTCGGCATGGAATTTTCCGCTGGCGCTAACCGCGCGCAAACTTGGACCGGTCATAGCGGCAGGCAACACCTTTGTCATAAAACCGCATGAACTGACACCACTCGCCACCCTTGCGCTTGCGGAACTGACGGTAGAGGCCGGATTCCCCAAAGGCGTATTCAATGTAGTGACCGGCGGTGGCGCCATCGTGGGCAACGCGCTGGTGGTCAATCCGATCACGAAGCTCATCACCATGACCGGCAGCACCCCGGCCGGGCGCAAGATCATGGCCGCCGCATCGGAAGGGCTGAAGGAAGTGAGGCTGGAACTGGGTGGCAAGGCGCCTTTCATTGTCATGGAAGATGCGGATATCGATGCCGCCGTGAATGCCGCCGTGGCCGCGCGCTTCATGAACTGCGGGCAGGTCTGCACCGCCAATGAGCGCACTTATGTGCACACTGCCGTATATGACGAATTCCTCAAGCGCCTGCATACGAAGGTAGCGGCGCTGAAAACCGGTAACCCGCTGGATGACAGCACCGACATGGGCCCCAAGATCAGTGCCGACGAACTGAAGAAGGTGGACGATATGGTCCGCCGTGCTGTCGAGCAGGGTGCGAAGGTGGAACTGGGCGGCAGACGCCTGACAGGCGGCGAGTACGACAAGGGCAATTTCTATGCCCCCACGCTACTGACCAACGTGAAGGAGGATATGGACATCGTACGCAATGAGGTGTTCGGCCCTGTGCTGTCGCTCATCCGCGTCCGGGACTTTGATGATGCCATCGCGCAGGCCAACAATTCCCGCTATGGTCTGTCCGCCTACATGTTCACGCAGAACCTGAAATACATCATGCGGATGACCGCTGAACTCAACTTTGGCGAGATTTACGTCAACCGCGAAGGTGGTGAAGCAGCACAGGGCTTCCACCACGGTTATGGCGATAGCGGCCTGGGTGGGGAGGATGGGCAGTACGGCCTTGAGGCCTATGTCGATACCAAGACTGTCTACCTGAACGCCTGAACCACATACGCATGGTTACACACCATGGCGGCCCGGAGCGATCCGGGCCGCCTTTGTTTTCTGGTTAGTTGCGCCCAATGCGCCGCGCCTACGCACCGCGCGAGAGCGCCGATGGCAATCCCATTCCCGATGGATCTGGCCGGCACGGACATTTTTCAAAAAGCCCGCCTTTGGGAACCGGACCGGTCATAAAGAAGTTTTTGGTGGAGCTTTTCCCGAAAAGCTTCAGGGAACGTCACTTTATTTGAAAAAAGGCGACACCCGAAAAACCTTTGATGTCCGTACCAATCTCAGATCTGGCGCATCCACACGGTATCAATCGCATGGCTCGGGCTTTTATGCATGATTACACGCGCGCGTTCGCGCGTGGGCAGGATATTCTGCCGTAGGTTGGGCAGGTTGATCCGCCGCCAGATATCCCGCGCCTTGCGCTCGGCCTCCTGTGGCGAGAGGTCGGCATAGTGCTGGAAATAGGAGTTGGGCTTGTGGAAGGCTGTCTGCTGCAAAAGCATGAAGCGTTTGACATACCAGTCCTCGATCACCTGGGTATCGGCATCGAGATAGATCGAGAAGTCAAAGAAGTCAGAGGCCATGAACGGCTGTTCAGACACGGTCTGCAGGACGTTCAGCCCCTCGAAGATCAGGATATCGGGTTGGTCGATTATCTGATAACGACCGGGCACGATATCATACGCTTCATGCGAATAAACGGGCACGCGCAGGTTGTGCTCCCCCGCCTTGAGCGCGCCAAGGAAGGCGATCATCTGCCGCAGGTCATAACTTTCGGGAAAGCCCTTGCGGTGCATGAGATTGCGCGCCTCCAGCTCCCGCGTGGAATGCAGGAAGCCATCCGTGGTGACCAGCGCCACATTGGGATGGTCCGGCCAGCGCGCCAGCACGGCCTGCAGCAGGCGGGCGAACGTGCTCTTGCCCACCCCCACGCTGCCTGCAATACCGATCACGAACGGCGTGGTCACGGCGGGCGCGCCCATGAAGGCGCTCTTGACCATGTTGTTCAGCCCACGGCTTGCCATGACATGCAAGTTGAGCAGGCGCGACAGCGGCAGATAAATCTCGCTTATATCCTCCAGCGAGACCGGCTCGTTCCGTCCGCGCAGCGATGCGATATCCGCCTCCCCCAGCGATTGCGGCACATTGGCACGCAACGCCGCCCATTCGGGGCGGGGAAAGATCATGTAAGGCTGCACCATGCCGGGGGAAGGATGCGTGGAGAGGACAGGACGCGCCGCGTCCAGCACACAGTTCTCCATGCCCTTGTTCCTTTCTGCTGTGGTGCCCGCGCAGGAAGCACAGACCTTCTGGCGCGTATCACCATCACCCGTGCCAATCCAGACCGGCGCACCCCAAATTAGCGTGTGCAACGGCGTCAGGTCGCACGCTTTCCTGTATCCTGATACAGACGTGACAATTGTAACACACCGCTCCATCCTGCTCTGAGTAGTATGAAACGGAACGCAGGCACGCGCGCGCATGCTGTGGTGCCATCGCGCGTTACACACCGTAATCGTGCCCGGTCAGACCCCTGCCACAGGAGCCACAGACCCAGATGAACGAGCAGACCCCACCCTTCCCTGCCCCGCAACGCGACCTGACCACAATCGGCTGGACAGATGAACGCGCGCGCGCGGCATTACGCCGCATTCTGGATACCGCCATAGACAGCGCCATGCCCGCCAGGGTTCTGGCCCGCTACCTGCCGCCACCGCCAAAGGGGAAATGCGTAGTGGTGGGCGCGGGCAAGGCTGCCGCCTCCATGGCGGCGGCACTGGAACAGGCATGGCCGGATGTCGCCCTGTCCGGCTGCGTGGTCACGCGCGATGGGCATGGCACCGCGACACGACGCATCCGTGTGCTGGAAGCCGGCCATCCCATGCCCGACAGCCGCAGCGAGACGGCAGGCCGCGCCATGCTGGCCGCTGTTGCGGGGCTGGGGGGAGATGATCTGGTCATCGCCCTGATTTCAGGCGGCGGGTCGGCCCTGATGGAATGCCCGCGCGATGGCGTGACGCTGGAGGATATCCGCACCATCAACCGCGCCCTGCTCCATAGTGGGGCCAGCATACGCGACATGAACGTGGTGCGCCGCCACCTGTCCGCCATAAAGGGCGGCGGCCTTGCTGCGGCAGCGGCCCCGGCCCGTGTGATCACGCTGGCGATCAGCGATGTGCCGGGCGACGATCCGCTCACCATCGCCAGCGGGCCGACGGTGGCCGACCCCACCACGGCAGCCGATGCCCTGTCCATCCTGCACCACCATGGGCTGAAGGTGCCCGATGCGGTGGAAAAGGTGTTGAGACAGCCCCCAACCGACCGTACGCTGTCCCCGCGCAACCGCTACACCCTGATTTCCACCCCGTTCATGGCGCTACAGGCCGCAGCCGAAACCGCACGCGAATGCGGGCTTACACCACTGATGCTGGGAGATGCGCTGGAAGGCGAAAGCCGTGATGCAGGTACGCTCATGGCGGGCATTGCCCTGTCCGCCCGCCTGCATGGGCTGCCTGTAGGCGCACCGGCCGTACTCCTGTCGGGCGGGGAAACAACGGTCACGATCAACCCCGCCGGGCCGCCACCGGGGCGCGGCGGACGCAATACCGAGTTCCTGCTGTCCATGGCGCTGACATTACAGAGTAACGTGGGAATATGGGCCATTGCCGCCGATAGTGACGGCATTGACGGCACGGAGGATGCGGCAGGTGCGCTCATTACCCCCGATACCCTGCAACGCGCCCGCGCACAGGGCTGTGACCCGCGCCACTACCTGCGCGGGCATGACAGCTACAGCCTGTTCCGTGCCACGGGGGACCTGATCATGACCGGTCCCACGCTGACCAACGTGAATGATATCCGGGCGGTGCTGGTACTTTAATTGGACTGTCCGGGCTTGCGCCCGTAGCTGACCTGCGTGTCCGGCACCACAAAGTGCTTGCCGTCATCACTATCAGACGGGCCGTCATCATCACCCGCCTGATTGGGATCGTAGCCTGACGAGATCATCTGCATTGCCGCTGCATCCGGCGGTGTGTGATACGGCTCTGTCCCGGCCTCATCACCCGGGTCGGGCGGCTTTGGCAGGTGATGGGAAAGCGGGCGCAGCGCAGCGCTGGCATGAGAGACATGATGGCCACCAGTACGGTGGCCAAGTGGGCGAGGCGCCTCATCCACATCGGCCGGATCATTATTGTCGTCCTGCCCGGCACTACAGGCCGCAAGGCAGGCCAGCAATCCAACCATTGCAAGACGCGGTCTCATCCCGGCCCATCCCCCTGCTTTATCCCTTGCCCCGCCCCTGCGGCTTGTGGCCGGGTGCGGGGACAGTTCTCAGCTTGCCTTAACCGGGCCTGTCCGGGGTATCAAGCCTCGCCGCCTTCCTCATCAGGACCGACCAGCATGGCTTCCGCCACAACGCCGGCCTGCTCGCGCACGCGGCGTTCGATATCGGCCGCCATTTCCGGGTGGTCACGCAGAAACTGCTTGGCGTTCTCACGTCCCTGCCCAATGCGCTGGCTATCGCACGAGAACCAGGCCCCCGACTTCTCGACAATACCGGCCTTGACCCCAAGGTCGATCAGTTCGCCAACCTTGCTGATCCCTTCACCATACATGATGTCGAATTCAACCTGGCGGAAGGGAGGGGCCATCTTGTTCTTGACCACTTTCACGCGCGTCTGGTTGCCCGTAACCTCGTCCTTGTCCTTGATCGAACCGATACGGCGGATGTCCATGCGCACGGAAGCATAGAACTTCAGCGCGTTACCTCCCGTCGTGGTCTCGGGGCTGCCGAACATCACGCCGATCTTGAGCCGGATCTGGTTGAGGAAGATCAGCATGGTGTTGGAGCGCGAGACCGAACCGGTGAGCTTGCGCAGCGCCTGGCTCATCAGACGCGCATGCAGGCCCACATGGCTATCACCCATGTCGCCTTCAAGCTCGGCACGCGGCACGAGGGCGGCCACGCTATCGACCACCAGCACGTCGATTGCACCGGAACGCACGAGTGTGTCGGCAATTTCCAGCGCCTGCTCACCCGCATCAGGCTGGCTGATCAGCAGGTTGTCCACATCCACGCCCAGTTTGCGGGCATAACCCGGATCAAGCGCATGTTCCGCATCAATGAAAGCGCAGGTACCGCCCTTGCGCTGGGCTTCGGCAATGGCATGCAATGCCATGGTGGTCTTGCCCGAACTTTCCGGGCCATAGATCTCAACAATGCGACCGCGCGGCAATCCGCCAATACCCAGTGCAATATCAAGACCAAGGGAGCCGGTTGAAATGACATCAACCTGTTCGCTGGGCCGCTCGCCCATGCGCATGATCGATCCCTTGCCAAACGCGCGTTCGATCTGGCTCAACGCCCCTTCCAGGGCCTTACTTTTGTCGATACCCGGAGCCTGTGCCATTACGTGCCTATCCTGCTGCTTGAGGAAGATGAAATCGAAAACGGGCCACCTGCCCGCCACCACCTGCGCGGGACAGGCGATGCATCATGCACTACAATATGGAACAAAACGGGACCATTTACAATGGCGCCGCCCTGCCCCACGTCGTCAATAATGCCGCCCGGGCATAAAAACGCCAGCCTAACGCGGCCCCATGGCCAGCCCCGCGCCACGCGGATCGGTTGCGGCAACGCAGCTCGCCGCATCACCCGGCAGGCCATGCGGGCAGGATATGGCGTTCACGCGCCCCTGTGCCGTTACGGGATGTGCGTCTGGCACCTGACCCGCCAACACATTGCGCATGGTAATACCAACGGCAGCAGCGGCATCATTCTGCCCTGACCCGGCGGCCACTGCACGGAAGGCATGGCCCTGGCTGGCAATGGCAGCCGTATAGAGCGGTTGCGGCAGCCGCGCGGGGGAGGCACCCAGCACGATACCCGTATTGCCCGCCATCCGGCCCGTACCGAACAGGTTGTCCATACTCAGGCTGCACGCCACGGCCATACCGGCATGGTCCACCACCGTAAACGATGTGGAAGCCGGCAGCGAAGGCAGGCCGCCCCCCGTGCCGCCACCTGCATTGACAAAGGCCTGTGCGCGCGCCACCAAGCCTTGTGCCGTGGCGGAACCGGTCGTGGCACTGCTGGCCGTGCCGTTCTGGGCGCGCCATGCCGCGATGGCACCCTGCGCGCGGGTCGCGGCATCGGATGATGCAGCGCTACGGAAAGCGACCGCGCTGCCCAGCCCGCCATCAGCGGGTGGGGGCAGGAAGGCCACCTGTGTCTCGCCATTGTTCAGGACAAGCGGCATCTGCTCCGATGGTATGGCCCCGCGCATATCCGCCATCAGCAGACCACCCCCCGCCCCCTGGCTACCCGCGATGAAGGACTGCCCCAGCGCCCCGTTATACAGGTCGCCCACCCCCATGCTGCGGATCTGGTCCAGCGCGCCGGACAAGTGCGTCTGCACCAGCGCATCGCCTTCGGCCAGCGCCTTGCCATCCGAACGGCTGAAGACGGCGCGTATGCCCGCATCGGCCAGCAGCGGCCCCTGCACGGCCGCAAGGTCGCCCGCAAGCTGGCGGCTTACATTGATACCGTGCGATGCAAGCGAGATCGCATCGGGCAGCAGTTCGGAAAAGGCGACCGAGCCGTATTGCAGGTGCATGAGGTACAGCCCCCGCGCCATCATGGGCACTGCGGCGGGGCGGTCGACGCGCGGCATGCCGGTGGCTGCAACCGTACCTGCGACCGGCAGGAACATGAACGCCCGACCGCCATTCTGGTCACCCGGCCTGTAGGCAAGGCAGGCCCCGCCCGCACCCAGCGAAGCGCGTGAGGGCAGCGTGACCGAAAGCGCCATGCCCATTGCCGCCGCCGCATCTGCCGCATTGCCACCGCGCTGCAGGATGTCGCGGCCCACCAGTGTCGCTTCCGGCTCATCAGCCGAGACGGTACCGATCAGCGCACCGGGGGACGGCCCGAACATGTGCGACACGATCTTCACAGGGGAATAGTTGTTGAGGGAACACCCCGTAACCGAAATGGCCATGACCACCGAGAACGCAGTACGCACGTACCGGCGGGCGACAGGTGTTATCGAATGCTCAGGCACGCACGCTTCTCCAATGGCAGGTCGGCTCAAATTCATCAAACGGCTTATGCGATCGCCGCAGACCCGTTACGGCTTAGCGGCCTTGAAGTCCATGGGCAACAGGCATGCCAGTAGGCAGCCTACCATGCCCCATTCCTTTCTCGTGTCCGTTCCTTTACACAAACACCCTATCGCGACATGACAACGGAGCAAACCCGTGACATTCATTTCTCCCCGCCGGTACCGTCCGCGCCTGCTGCACGCCCTGCTGGCCATGGGGGCAGTCATGGTCGCCATGCCCGACACTGGCCACGCCGCCGATCCCGCCGAGAGCTTTACCCCCGCCCAGCGGCAGGAAATCGTGGCAATCATGCGCAACGCGCTCAGGACCGATCCCACCATCCTGTCCGATGCCATTGCCGCCCTGCGCAGCAACGCCAACGCAGCCCAGCAGAATGCGGCTCGCGGCGCGCTGGAAAGCCACCGCGCCGACCTGCTCACCCCCGCCGCCAGCGATGCCATACTGGGCAACCCGCAGGGACATACCACGGTGGTTGAATTCTATGACCCGCGCTGCCCCTATTGCCGCAAGGTGCTGCCCGACCTGGACCGCCTTACGCGTGAGGACAAGGACCTGCGTATCGTGGAGAAGGTCATTCCCGTACTGGGTCAGGGCAGCCTGATCACATCACAGGCGCTGGTGGCGGCTTTCGTGCAGGGGGGGCAGGCCGCCTATTTCCGCATGCAGGCGGCTGTGATGGGCGATTCCGCCTCGCCCACGGTTGAGCGCATGCGCACGCTTGCCACCCAGTCTGGCCTAAACGCCACCACCTTGGCCACGGACATGAATGGCGCAAAGGTCACTGCCATCCTGCAGGCCAACATGGAACTGGCCCGCGCCATCGGACTGGATGGCACGCCGACTTTCGTGTTCAACGCCCGTCAGATCATTCCCGGAGCCGTTGGCTATGACGATCTGAAAAAAGCCATCGCACAAAGCCGCTAACAGCGGCACCTGAAAGCCCAACCCAGCCCCATGCTAAAATCGTAAAAACGGTGTCTTTTTAAAAAAAGGCGATACTCGGAAACTTTTATTCTTTTTATCAGCAGGTTGCGTCAAACAGCCTTCCAGAACATCCCAGAAAAATAGCCCGGCAGAAGACAAAGGCTGGAAGCCTGATGCGGCCAGCCTTTGTGCTCCATGCCGGGCCTGCAAGGCAGGCTCAGGCCATGGCAGCGACGGGTGCCCCCTCTGTCAGGTCATTGAGACGCAGCAGATGACCCAGTGCCGCCACCATGTCATCCATCATCTGGTCGGTATGATATGGCCCCGGTGTCAGGCGCAGGCGTTCGGTGCCATGCGGCACGGTGGGATAGTTTATGGGGGTGGCATAGATCCCGTACTCATTGAGCAGCCGATCGCTCAGTTCACGACAGCGCTCGGCATTGCCAACCGGGATCGGCACGATGTGGCTTGGCGTCATGGTAAAGGGCACGCCCGCCTTGCGCAGCTTGTCGCGGAAGGTGTTGACACGCTCGAACATGCGCTCGCGCCGCCAACCATCCTTGCGCACCTGTTTCACGCTGGCCAGGCCCGCAGCCACTACCGCAGGCGGCAGCGACGTGGTGAAGATGAAGCCCGAGGCGGACAGGCGCAGGTACTCCACAATATCGCTTGAAGCGGTGATGTAGCCGCCATGCACGCCAAACCCCTTGGCCAGCGTGCCTTCGATAATGTCCACCTGATCCGCCACGCCATCACGCTGCGATACGCCACCGCCCTGCGCGCCATACAGACCCACGGCATGGACTTCATCCAGGTAGGTCATGGCATTGTACTTGCGCGCCAGCGCACAGGTGGCGGCAATGTCGGATATATCGCCATCCATGGAATACACGCTCTCGAACGCGATCAGCTTGGGCGCATCGGCGGGGGCCGCGGCAAGCTTGGCTTCCAGGTCGGCCAGGTCGTTATGTTCGTAGATGACGGTGGTTGACCCGCGCGCGCCCTTGATGCCCGCAATCATGGAGGCATGGTTCAGCCGGTCCGAAAAGCAGATCCAGCCGGGCATGCTCGTCAGGAGGGTCTGCAGCGATGCCTGGTTGGACACATAGCCCGATATGAACAGCAGCCCCGCTTCCTTGCCGTGCAACTCGGCCAGTTCGGCTTCCAGCGCAGTATGGACCGGGCTGGTTCCCGCAATGTTACGCGTGCCACCAGCACCGGCGCCATGTTCATGGATGGCCTGAATGGCCGCTTCCACCACAACGGGATCAACGCCCATGCCCAGATAGTCGTTGGAAGACCAGACCACCACTTCCCTGTCCTGCGGGCAGGCGGGAGTGGCTGCGGTCGCCACCGTTTCGGGCTGGTCATACAGCGGATACCGCTCGGCCTGGCGTGACAGCGGGGTGAACTGCCGGTATCGGCCCTGTGCGCGGATATTTTCCAGTGCCGTGCGGCAGAACCGGAAGAACGGATGCCCATCCACATGATTACTGGACACTACTGCTTTTCTCCATGCACACCACCCGCTGGCTGGCTGCGGGGGTTTCATTCATTACGGCCATGCACCGGCATGACCTTTCAGGCAAGGTGCGTATTTTCCTGCCACATAGCGCTATTGCTGGCTGTTCATCACCAACAGGCACGTATTTATTGCATGACGGAGGTGATAATTGCAAAACCGCATTCCGCTACTCGACGTAGATGCAGACCTGCGTTGCACTGCCAGATGAGATGGTACGGGCATCCATCTCGGCCTGATCGCTACCCGCACCCGCATCCATGACCGCCTGCAGGACAGGCCGACCACTTGCAGTCACGACCCCGGACATGTCACCCGGCGTGCCGTCCGCCCTGTCGGGCACATTCACGACAATGGTGAACAGGGCGTTGGGCTTGCGCGCCAGCGCATCGACCACGGCCGCCCTGACCGCAGGCCGCCACTGGCTGTCGGGCGTGCCGGCCACAATGGTGACGAGCGCAGGGCGGTCCATGCCCGGCACGGGCGGCGGTGGCGCCAGAGGCAGCCGGGGCGGATCACCGGCATGGCGGTTGAAGGTTTTCTGGCTAATCAGCGCACACCCGCCCAGCACCGGCAGGCACAGGGCGACGGCAAGAACGGCATGGCAGACAGGACGGGCATGGCGGTGGTGCATGGCCCGTTACCGATACAGTATCCCCCCCACCGGGCATAGTAGGCAACATTGCAATGTTGCCGCCATGCGCGCGGCGCATTAGTACAAGCTGTGTGGCTCCAACCGATCCTGCCGCGACACATGGACGATGCCGATGCCAGAAGACCAAGCCTGCGCCTCCCTGCCCGATGATAAAACGCCCGAGCCCCCCACCATGCCCGGGCGCCTGATTGCGGCAATCCGCCACGCCATAGGTATCCATGAACCCGACCGGCGTTACGCCCCGCATGCGCGGGTCATGGCCGGTTTCTGTGCGGTGTTGTGGAGTCGCTTCCTCCGTTTCGATCCCGCCAGCCCCGAATGGCCGGACCGTGACCGCTTTGTCGTCTCCTCCCCCCGCTACCGCGTGCTGCCTGCCATCATGGCCGAACTGTCCGGGCAGGCCCCCCAACCCCCGCATGGCGCCCACCCCGCGCCGCCCGCGCATGAACGCCAGGCCTGTGGCCCCAACGGGCAGGGGCTGGGAGCAGCCATCGGCATGGCCCTGGCCGAATACAGGCTTGCAGCCCGTTTTGGCCGCTCCCTGGTCAACCACCGCATCTGGGCGCTGGGGTGCTGGACGGAACTCTCTACCGGGGTCGCGCTGGAAACAGCGGCCCTGGCGGGCGAACTTGCGCTGGACCGTGTCACTCTGGTGGTGGGCCTGTGGCAGAGCGAGCGTGAGCAGGTGGATGCCATCTTGCCGCGCTACAGCGCATCAGGCTGGTCCGTGCGCAAGGTTGATGCGGGCAATCCCGAGCAGATCGCCGCTGTCATCGCCTCGTCGCAGCGTACGCACAAGCCCTGTCTGATCGCCTGCATCGCCACGCCAGAGACCGGGCCGCTTCCGCCATTCATCGATGATCCCGGTCTGTGGGCAGGGGCCGCGCGACGCGGGGCAAGTGCCCGGCGCTCATGGCTGCGCCGACTGCTCAAGGACCGGCAGAAGGCGGAATTCGAACGTGTGACCCGCAACCAGCGCCCTGCCTTCTGGCAACCCGACTGGCAGCGCTCATGGCGGGAGGAAGGGGCCGCGATTGCCCGTGTCTCCTCCGCTTTCGCAGCACGGCGGGGACTCGAGACCCTGCACGAACTGCTACCTGAACTGATCTGCCTGCGCTCACGCCAGGGCATGGCGGCCGACCTGTCCGCCAGCCGGCGCGGCGGGGGAGATGTGGAACTGAACTGCAACACGCAGGTGCATGGCATGGCCGCCCTGCTCAACGGCATAGCGCAACATGGCGGACTGCTACCGTTCGGGGCTTCCACCATCATCGCGGTGGACCGCATGCGCCCCGCCCTACGCTACGCCGCCATGACCGACCAGCAGGTGATCTACCTGCTGACCGATGACAACCTGCCCAGCAGCGACAGCGCTGGCGGTGGCCGGCCGGTGGAACAGCTTGCCAGCCTGCGCGCTATGCCCAACATGGCGGTTTTCCGCCCCGCCGACCACCGCGAGACCATGGAATGCCTGGAACTGGCCCTGCGCCGCACTACCGGTCCCAGCCTGCTTACACTGGAATCCACTCCCATCCTGAGCGCGCCCGCTCCCGAGCGCGAACTGCACGGACTAACCAACCTGTGCGCGCGCGGTGGCTATGTACTGGCAGAAGCACAGGGCGCACGGCAGGTTACGCTTGTCGCCACCGGGCATGAGGCGATCGTGGCGCTTGCAGCACGCAAACTGTTGAAGGAGGCAGGTATTGCAGCGGCGGTCATATCCCTTCCATGCTGGGAACTGTTCGCCGCCCAAAAAATGACGTATCGTGCCACCGTGCTAGGAACAGCACCCCGGATCGGGATAGAGGCCGCATCGGGATTTGGATGGGAACGCTGGCTTGGCGCGGACGGACTGTTTGTTGGCATTGACGGGTTCGGGGCATCCCTGGACCAGCCCGGCAGCCCGGCTGACATCACACCGGAACGGATCTGTCGCGATGCCATGCGGCTGGTCAATCCCCTGTCCGATACCCAGCCTGGAACCACGGGAG
This sequence comes from Komagataeibacter medellinensis NBRC 3288, assembly GCF_000182745.2. Classification (NCBI taxonomy): domain Bacteria; kingdom Pseudomonadati; phylum Pseudomonadota; class Alphaproteobacteria; order Acetobacterales; family Acetobacteraceae; genus Komagataeibacter; species Komagataeibacter medellinensis. Next base: position 2,722,160 of record NC_016027.1, on the reverse strand, counting down.
GAAACGGCGCGCCTCCACCCGGAATGGCATCGGTCGATGCCAGTGTGTGAACATGTCTGACCCTTACGGAGAAAATAAGAAAATGGCTGTTAAAGTCGCAATAAACGGTTTTGGTCGCATTGGTCGCCTCGTGCTGCGTGGCATTATCGAAAGCGGTCGCACGGATGTCGTGCCCGTTGCCATCAATGACCTCGGCAGTGTGGAAGATAACGCACACCTGCTGTCCTATGACAGCGTGCACGGCCGCTTTCCCGCCGATGTGAAGGTGAACGGCAACCAGATCATCATCACCGCCAATGGCCGCACCTACGCCCCCATCACCGTTTCGGCCGAAGCCGACCCGACGAAGGTGCCCTTCCAAGGTGTTGACGTGGCACTGGAATGCACCGGCCGCTTTACCGACAAGGAAAAGGCCGCCCAGCTTATCAAGGCAGGTGCGCGCAAGGTGATCGTGTCTGCCCCGGCATCGGGCGTGGACGCCACCATCGTATTCGGCGTGAATCAGGATGTGCTCACGCCGGACATGACCGTCATCTCCAACGCCTCGTGCACCACAAACTGCCTAGCCCCCGTGGCCAAGGTGCTGGATGATGCGTTCGGCATCGAATGCGGCTACATGGTCACCATCCATTCCTATACCGGTGACCAGCGCACGGTGGACACCCTGCACAAGGACCTGCGCCGCGCACGCGGTGCGGCGCTGAACATGATCCCGACCTCCACCGGGGCCGCCCGCGCCGTGGGCCTGGTGCTACCGCACCTCAAGGGCAAGCTCGACGGCACCGCCATCCGCGTACCCACGCCCAATGTCTCGCTGGTTTCGCTTGATTTCGTACCCAAGACTGCCCCGTCCTCCGTCGAGGCCGTGAACGAGGCCGTACGCAAGGCATCCGAATCCGGGCCGCTCAAGGGCATTCTTGCCTACAATACAGCACCACTGGTCAGCACCGACTTCAACCACTCGATCGCGTCCTCCACGTTCGATGCCACCCAGACGGCGGTGATCGATGGCGGCAGGCTGGTACGCATCTGCAGCTGGTACGACAATGAATGGGGCTTCTCCAACCGCATGGCCGACACGGCCGCCGTATTCGGGGCGCTGTAATGGCCGCCACTTCCTTCAAGACGCTGGACAGCCTTGATGCCGCTGGCAAGAAGGTTCTCCTGCGCGCTGACCTGAATGTTCCCGTGCGGAACCGCCAGATTACCGATGCAACCCGTATCATGCGCCTGCTGCCCACCATACAGGAACTGGCGCAGAAGGGTGCGAAGGTGATCGTGGTCAGTCACTTCGACCGCCCAAAGGGCAGGCCGGTTCCCGAAATGTCGCTCGGTCCCATTGCCGATGCGCTGGGGGATGCGCTGGGCCGTCCGGTCACCTTTGTCGATGACTGTATCGGCCCCAAGGCACAACAGGCGGTAGCCGCCATGCAGGATGGCGACGTTGTGGTGCTGGAAAACACCCGCTTCTACCCCGGTGAGGAGCAGAACGACCCCGAACTGGCCAAGGCGTTCGCAGCCCTGGCCGATTACTACGTGAACGATGCGTTTTCAGCAGCGCACCGCGCCCATGCTTCGACCGAAGGGGTGGCGCGCCTGCTGCCTTCATTCGCCGGTCGCCTGATGGAGACGGAACTCAACGCGCTCAACATCGCGCTAGAAAACCCTGCCCGTCCGGTGGGGGCCATTGTGGGCGGTGCCAAGATCTCCACCAAGCTCGACCTGATCGGCAACCTGCTTGAAAAAGTGGACATGCTGATCATAGGCGGGGCCATGGCCAACACTTTCCTTGCGGCACAGGGCGTAAATGTCGGCCGGTCGCTACAGGAAGCGGACATGCATGACACCGCTCGCACCATCATGACCAAGGCGAAAGACAAGGGCTGCGAGATCGTGCTGCCGGTCGATGCCGTGACCGCGACCGACTTCCAGGCCAACGTGCCAACCAAAACCGTGCCGGTCAGCGCCATCCCGGCCGATGCGATGATGCTGGATGTTGGGCCGGAGACGGTCATGCTGATCAATCAGAAGATCGCCACCCTGAAAACGCTGGTCTGGAACGGCCCGCTGGGTGCGTTCGAGATCACGCCCTTCGATGCCGCAACCAACGCGGTGGCGCAGGAAGTCGCCCGCCTGACCGATGCGGGCGCGCTCAAAAGCATTGCCGGTGGCGGCGATACGGTCTCCGCCCTGCGTCATGCGGGGGTGGAGAAGCATATCTCCTACATCTCGAGTGCTGGCGGCGCCTTCCTTGAATGGATGGAAGGCAAGACGCTACCAGGCATCATGGCGCTGGAAAGCATCTTTGAACGCGCCATGCCAATCTGAAGGCAAATCATAAACACTTCCGGGCGCTGCTTTTTTCCAAAAAGGCAGCGCCCTTCAACGCTTTTGAAAACAGCTTCACCAAAAACTTTTCCAGGTTTTCCAAACAGTCCCGGACTGAAATGAAAAAGGGACCATCCTATCGGATGGTCCCTTTTTTATGCCTGACCGGTCGTGCGGGATCAGTCCGGCTATTACGGGTGTTCTGCCTCGGACTGGGGCAGTTCGGTACCTTTCTCCTGCCCTTCGGCAGGAATGTCCTCACGCTCAATGACCTTGATCGAGTCGCCAACCAGCCCCCTGGCAAAAGCCTCGGCGGAGAACGGCCGCAGGTCATCCGCCTGCTCACCTACGCCAACAAGATGCACCGGCAGGCCAAATGCATCGGCCAGCGCCACCACGATCCCGCCGCGCGCCGAGCCATCGAGTTTGGTCACGACCAGTCCGGTCACGTTGACCAGTTCCTTGAACACGCGCACCTGCTCCACCGCGTTCTGCCCGGTGGTGGCGTCCAGCACCAGCAGCACGGAATGGGGTGCCGTTTCATCAAACTTGCGCATGACGCGGATGATCTTGGCCAGTTCCTCCATCAGGGCGCTCTTGTTGTGCAGGCGGCCCGCCGTATCGACCAGCAGCAGATCGGCACCTTCCGCCGTGGCGCGCTTGAGGGCCTCGAACGCCAGACCCGCCGCATCGGCATTGGGCTTACCCGCGATCACGGGCGCACCCGTGCGCTCGCCCCAGACCTGCAACTGTTCAACGGCGGCGGCACGAAAGGTATCGCCCGCAACCATCATCACCTTCTTGCCCTGCTCACCATAAAAACGGGCCATCTTGCCGATGGTGGTGGTCTTGCCCGTACCGTTCACGCCAACAACCAGCACCACATGTGGCTTGAGCTTGGGGTCGGGTTCAAACGGAATGGCAACGGGTTGCAGGATATTGGCAATTTCTTCCGCCAATGCCTGACGCACTTCCTCGTCCGTGACTTCCTTGCCGAATTTGGCGCGACGGAAGGAATCAATCACCTTTTCCGCTACATTCGGGCCAAGGTCGGCAGAGATCAGCAGATCCTCAAGTTCCTCCAGCGCCTCATCATCCAGCTTGCGCCGGGTGAAGACGGCGGTAATACCACCGCTGAGTTTCTGGGTGGAACGCGACAGTCCCGCCTTGAGGCGTGAGAAGAAACCAAGTGCCATATCAGAGAATTTCCGCAACCAGTCCGTTATCGTCAACCGCCGCCGCGCGCACCGTCTCGATGCGCCCGGCCACGGACACCACGCCATCCGCCAGCCTTACAGGAGCGAATTCCTCGCTATGGCCCGCCGTGTCCGTTTCCATCAGAACCCGTAGCGTGCGCCCCATGAGTCGTGCATGGAAATCATGCGCCGCCTGTGCGCCTGCGGCCCGCAGCCGCGCTGCGCGTTCCTTGCGCGCGGGCACAGCAATGGCGGGCATGCGGGCGGCCGGCGTGCCCGGACGCTCACTATAGGGAAAGACATGCAGGTAGGGCAGCGCATTGGTACGCACAAAATCGAGTGTCTGTTCAAACAGGCCCTCATCCTCGGTCGGGAAACCGGCGATGATATCCGCCCCGATGCCGATATCGGGCCGCAAGGACCGCGCCCGCGCCACAACACCCGCCGCATCCGCGGTAAGGTGGCGGCGCTTCATGCGCTTGAGGATGATGTCGCTGCCTGCCTGTAGTGACAGATGCAGGTAAGGCATGAAGCGCGGCTCGCTTTCCAGCAGCTTCCATATGTCCTCATCAATCTCCACCGGATCGACCGAGGACAGGCGCAGCCGCTCCAGTTCCGGCACCAGCGCCAGCAGCCTGCGGCACAACTGCCCCAGCAGGGGCTTGCCGGGCAGGTCATGCCCCCATGATGTAATGTCCACACCGGTCAGCACCACTTCGCGGTAGCCCGAACGCACAAGGGCGCGCACCTGCTCCACCACAACCCCCACCGGCACGGAACGCGACGGTCCGCGCCCGAAGGGAATGATGCAGAAGGTGCAGCGGTGATCGCAGCCCTGCTGCACCTCCACGAAGGCACGGGTGCGGCCGGCAAACTCGGTTACCAGATGGGGGGCCGTCTCGCGTGCCGCCATGATGTCGGATACGGCATTGCCTTCACCCAGCGCCATCTCGCTCCAGCTTGCGGCTTCCAGCTTCTCACGGTTGCCCAGTACGCGGGTCACGCCCGGCAGGGCCGCCCAGCGATCGGGATCGATCTGGGCGGCGCAACCGGTCACTACAATACGCGCATCAGGCCGCTCGCGGTGGGCGCGGCGCACGGCCTGGCGGGCCTGGCGCTCGGCCTCGCCCGTCACCGCGCATGTGTTCACGATCACCACATTGTCCAACGCGGCTGCGTGGTTGCGCATTACCTCGCTCTCATATGTGTTGAGGCGGCAGCCGAAGGTCAGAATTTCAGGCTTCTTCATCGGGGATAGTCTTCGGGGTTGAACGTGCCGGTAAAACTGGTGGTGGCGGGACCGGTCATCAACACATGTCCGTCGCTTTCACGCCATGTGATGGTCAGTTCGCCGCCATCCATCTGCACGGTACAGGTCCGCTCCACCAGTCCACGGCGTATGGCATTGACCACGGCGGCACATGCGCCCGATCCGCACGCCCGCGTCAGGCCGCTGCCGCGTTCCCATACCCGCAGCCGCATGGCGTCACGTCCCATGACATGGGCAAAACCGATATTGGCGCGTTCAGGAAACAGCGGGTGATGTTCAAGTTCCGGCCCCGCCACGCACGGGTCCACCGCATCGGGCGCGGACAGGAAGAACGTAGCATGCGGGTTGCCCATGGACACCGCTGCGGGGTCCCCAGGTATGGGCAGGTGCAGCGTGTCCATGGCTTTGGCCAGCGGCACATCGGCCCAGCCCTGCGCGGGCACACCCATATCCACCCGCACCACGCCCGGCCGCACAAGGGTCGCAGCCAGCACGCCCGCACGGGTCTGCAACCCGACCTGCGCGCGTCCGGTCTCACGCGCCACAAGATCGGCCACGCAGCGCGAGGCATTGCCGCATGCACCGGATTCCGAACCATCAGCATTGAAGAAGCGTACGAACACATCAGCACCTTCCGCACAGGCCGGGCGCAGGGTCACGAACTGGTCGCAGCCAATACCCGTATGCCGGTCACTAAGGGCTGCAATGCGGGCAGGTGTCAGGTCATGGCGGTGGGTGCGTTCATCCACCACCACAAAATCATTACCCAGCCCGTGCATCTTGAGAAAACCGGTCATCATCCGTCCTGTATAAGGCCATCACGCCCCTGTTTGCGAGCGGGATGGCACCGCAGGCGCGCGCTTGCAAGCCCGATCAGACAAAACGCCCCGGCCTGCCGCGCTGCAGAACCTCAATCTTGTAACCATCAGGGTCGGTTATGAAGAAGAACCGCCCTACAAACCGATCCCCGCACGACATGTCCTTTATTGCCAGCGGTGATAGACCGGCAGCGACAAGCCGGACATGTTCCGCATCCACATCGGCAACCGATACCGCCAAGTGGCCATAACCATCACCCAGATCATAGGGCGTGGTCCGGTCATGGTTTACGGTCAGTTCCAGTTCAAACGTCTGTTCAGCGTTCGAGAGGTAGATAAGGGTAAAGGTATCAAAAACAAGCTGGTCAGCCACTTTCAGGCCAAAAGCGGTTTCATAGAAGGCAAGGCTTGCCGCCGCATCACGCACGCGGATCATGGAATGGATCATACGGGCCATCTGTTTTTTCTCCTGTCATACGTGCGCGGACGCATGATAATACGCCCATCGCCCTGCCCCCGCTAAGATCGGGCGCTGTTCCATCTGTACTGTCTGGCACATCCATGAATGACCTGCACGGGTTCCACCCGCAATCCTTCACTGTCGCTTCAGCGGAATCTGACACCCTGTTCTATTCCCGCATGCCTGCTGGCCCCATGCTGGACCAGGGGGCACAGACGGCCATAACCGCTCTGTACCGCACGCTACTGCCCGAGGATGGCAACATCCTTGACCTGATGGCAGGACCTGACAGCCACCTGCCGGCCGATATGGAATTTGGCAACGTGATCGGCATTGGCGTGAACGCGCAGGCGCTCGACAGCAATACCCGCCTGACCGACCGTGTGGTGGAAGACCTGAACGAGACCCCCGAACTGCCCCTGGCCGATGAAAGCATGGATGCCGTGCTATTGTGCGATGTGGTGCCCTACCTACGCCAGCCCGTGGCCCTTCTGCGCGAAGTAGCGCGCGTGCTGCAACCCGGCGGCCTGATTGTCATCACGTTTGGTACACGCTTCATCGCGCACAAGGCCACGGCCCTATGGCAGGCACTGGACGGGACGGACCGCCGCCGCATGCTTGAAACCCTGCTGGCACGCGCGGGTTTTGGCCCGGTGGACTATGGCACCGTCACCCCAGCACCCGAGGACATGTTCTGGCACGATGCGGTCCATGCGATAACGGCCCGCCGCCCGGACAGCATATAAGACCCATGCCACAAGACAGCCCCACGACCAGAACAGGAAAATATAGACGCAACAGTCCATAAAATGGTGCGTTCTTAAAAGAAAATATCATTTACCTGTTTATCTGGAAATGTTTTGACATAATATATGTCTGAAACCTAATCGTGGGGCCTCCTGACCTTAAATGCGGATTCCACCCTTTTCCACCCATCGGCATGCCCGCGTTGCCGGCATGCTGATGGTGTGTTCCTTTCTGGCCCCCCCCTGCGCGGCATGGGCTGATGATGACCCGGAATCGCTGGACATCATGGAACGCCAGATGGAACACCTGCAACAACAGCAGATGGCGCTCCAGAACGATCTCATGGCCATGCGCCAGCAGATCGCCCGCCACCGCGCCCAGACGGGCGGCAACGCGGCGGTAGCCCATTCATTGCAGGTAACCGGTTCGGGCGGCCATGTACGCGGTGGCTGGGTGCCGACCGAAGGCCATACAGCCACCGCGCACATGGCCGCCGGGACGGAAATGGAAACGCACGGCCGCACACCGCATATCGGCGGCACGGCTGCCTCCCCCTTCGAGCCGGCTGACACGCCAACGCTGGAATCCGTCGTGGCTCATCGGGAGGAAGACCTGATCTCCCACATGGCCAACAACAATGTCGGCCCCCACAACCGCGAGACGGTGGGCGCGCAGTCCGCCGGCGCACTGGGCAACAAGGTGTTTCACCTTGGTCCGGTTTCCATTATCCTCGGCGGGTTCTTCGATGCGGCGGCACTGGTGGAAAACCGGCAGGTCTCATCGGGCATATTCAATTACTGGAACGCCATCCCCTTCCGTGACAGCTCGAATTTCCACACCACCAACTTCAATGGTGATGCGCGGTATTCGCGCTTCTCGCTCATGGCACGCGGACAGCTCAACCCGCACCTGACCGTAGCAGGATTCGTGGAAACCGATTTTGGCGCCAGTGCCGAGACCACCAATCCGTACGAGAGCAATTCCTACGTGCCCCGCCTGCGTCAGGCGTATCTGACACTCGATGATTCGCGCGCGAACACCCATTTCCTGATTGGTCAGGCATGGACCATGCTCACCCCGGACCGCGTGGGCATCGTGCCCCGACAGGAGAGTCTGCCAGAAACCATCGAATCCTCCATTCTGGCGGGTCAGACATGGTCTCGGCAGTGGCAGGTACGTGTGGTCAAGGACTTCCTGCAGCACCGGCTGTGGACGGGCCTTTCCATCGAAAACCCGGCCACGATCTATGACACCACCGGCTTTGGTACCGCAGGCGATAACGGCGAATATGCCCTGCCCAATGGCGGTTATGCCAAGATCGGCTCCAACGGCGTGGGGCTGAGCAGTGCGACCACCAACTATTCCAACGAGATCGCACCCGACGTAATCGGCAAGCTGGCATGGGACCCACACTGGGGCCATTACGAAGTGGAAGGCGTGGTCCACTTCCCGCATGACCGCTCTGTCATCAACGGCGTGGGCCAGAACCATACCGCCGTTGCATGGGGTGCGGGCGGGTCGATGATCCTGCCGGTCATCCCGCACCGGCTGGAAGTGCGGCTGGCGGGGCTGGCGGGGCGCGGCATTGGCCGTTACGGCTCCGTGCTGCTGCCTGATGCCACGCTGCGCGCCAATGGCGCGCCGGCGCTGCTGTCCTCCGCCCAGACCACAGCGGGCGTGATCGCGCACCCCAACAAGGTACTCGACGTATATGGCTATTTCGGCATGCAGCGTTCGGGCCGCAGTTCTTTTGATGCGGATGGGCAGGCTTATGGTTACGGCAACCCGCTGGCAGACAATACCGGCTGCATGACGGAAGGCTCCAACCTCAACTCCGCCGCCCTTGGGGGCTGCACCGCCAACATCCGCTCGGTGGAAGAGTTTACCATCGGTGCGTGGTACCGCTTCATCCACGGCCAGTACGGCACGGTGCAGGCGGGCACGCAGTTGGCCTATTCACGCGTGCATACATGGGGTGGCATGGGTGGCGCGCCCACGACCAGCCTGAGCGAGATCTTCTTCGACTTCCGCTACCTGCCCTTCCAGTAAGGGCTTCCATGCCGGGCGCGATATTGCGTCCAGCATAGAAAAAGGGGATGGTGGCCCGCTATCTGGAACGAGGGAAGGACCTGCGCTCATGTCAATCGGGTTGCGGCGGTGGATGCTGTGGGGATGGTTGTGCTGCGGCGTGGGGCTTTTGCCGGGCGTGGCACTGGCTGAGGGTGGCCATGCGGACGCTGGCAATGAAGACCCCGGCGAAGCCTCGCAGCGCCATGCTTCCATGCACCAGCTTTCCAGAAGGCCGCCCCTGCCGCGGCTGCATATGGATTACAGCCAGTACCGCTACATTCCGCAAGGCGACAAGGTCAAGGAACAGCCGGACGTGAACCGCCTGCTGTTCTGGACGCCAACGGGGGAACCTGATGGCTATGCCGAAAAACGCGGCACGGCCATCCTGTATTATGATCGTACCGGCAAGGCCATACGGGTCGATACCAATCCCTACAACCGTTAACTGACAAAAGCTTTTGGGCGCTTCCTTTTTTTAAAGCGGTGTTCCTCCGAAGCTTTTTGAAAAAAGCTTCACCAAAAACTTCCTTGTTTTTAATGCGGTTCAGCCTGAAGCATAGAGCCGTGCCAGCATGGCTTCATCCAGCAGCAGGTCGGCGGCAGCTCCATCGGCCATCAGGCGGCCATGGCGCAGCAACAGCGCACGGTCAAACACGCAGGCGGCCTGAATCGGGTCATGCGTGGTGGCGATGATGGCATGCCCCTGCCCCGCAAGACGGCGCAGCAGAGCATACAACCGCTGCTTCTGTCCGTAATCCAGCCCGGTTTCCGGCTCATCGAGCACCAGCATGCCCGCCCCCTGCGCCAACGCACGTGCCAGCAGCACGGCCTGCCGTTCGCCACCCGAAAGGTCAGTGTAGGCACGATCAGCCAGATGGGTAATGGCCAGTTCCCCCAGCGCATGGGCCACCGCATCCCGGTCGGCTTCCCGCAGGTGGGGGGCGAAGGGTGCCTCCGCCAGTCGCCCCATGCCTACGATGTCGCGCACACTATAGGGAAACAGCGGCACATGCCCCTGCGGCACATAGGCAATGCGGCGTGCGATCTCACGCCGCGACCAGGTCGCCATCGGCTGCCCCTCCAGCCAGACCTCCCCGCCATCGGGCCGCGCAAGCCCCAGCAGCAGGCGCAAAAGCGTGGTCTTGCCCGCGCCATTAGGCCCCAGCAGGGCCACAAGCTCACCGCGGTTTACGGAAAACGAAAGGTCATGCAGCACGCCGCGCCTGCCACGCTGAAAGCCCACATGGTCCATGCACAGCAGGATATCGGCACAACTCATGCCCGCCACCCCCGGCGCAGCAGCGGCAGTACGGCAATGAACACCACCACCCCCAGCAGGTCGGCAATCAGGCCCACGGGGATTTCCTCGGCCGAGAGGGTGCGCGCCAGATCATCGCAGACCAGCAGGAACATCGCGCCAATACACGCGCTGACCGGCAGCACCCGCATGTTGCACGGCCCCACCAGCAGCCGCGCCACATGCGGCACCACCAGGCCAACCCAGCCAATCATGCCCGCAACCGATACGGTCAGCGCCGCCAGCACGGTGGCGGCACCAATCACCCCATAACGCAGCGCCACAACGGGTATGCCAAGCGTGCGGGCTTCCTCATCGCCCATGGCCAGCCCATCCAGCATCCGGCCGCAGGCGGATAGCAGCACGATCCCGACCGCAACCGGCCCGGCCAGCACGCCCAGCGCCCCCGGTGTAACCTGCGTAAGGCTGCCCAGCAGCCAGAATACGATGTCAGGCAACTGGTTCTGCGGGTCTGCCACGTATTTGAGCAGTGACAGCAATGCCGTGAACAGCGCCGAACTGATCAGCCCGCCAAAGACCAGCATCATCATAGAAGCCGCATCAAACACCTGTGCAATCCCGACCCCCACACCTACGGCCACCAGTCCGCCAAGGAAGGACAGCCCGGCCACGCCGCCATGCCCCAGATTCCACACAATGCCCAGCGCCGCACCAGTGCCCGCCCCCGCCAGCACGCCGAGTAGGCCGGGCGAGACCAACGGGTTGCGGAACACGGCCTGATACGCTGCCCCCGCCACCGACAGCGCGGCCCCCATGCACACCGCTCCGCCAATACGCGGCAGACGCGCGCCAAGCAGGATGCTCCGCACCATGTCCGCGCCATTACCCGTGGTATGCGGTGCCAGCAGCACATGAAACACCTGCCCCACGGCAAGCGGAAACCGCCCCACGCAGGCTGACACCACGATCAGTGCCAGCAGCCCAAGACCACACAGCCCCCCTACCAGACCTGCGCGCAGGTTCACGGGTGCAGGCCTGCCGGGGGGTGCGGCAGGGGCTGTGGTGGGCGGGCGGCCAGAATAAGCTGTGCCTGCTCCGCACTCAGTTCATAATGGAACCACGTGTGGTAGAAATCCCGTGTCATGGCTACAGGGTCGAGATCGGCAAACAGTTCGGGATGAAGGGTCTTTGCCGCCCAACGGATCTGCAAAGGCAATTCGCTGCCATAGCGGTCCCATGTAAAGGCACCCGACGGATTCTGGTGCACATGCCCCTCACGCACCGCGCGCAGGTTCTGCCATGCCGCCTGCACCCCCGCATCAGGCGTGCCGGAGTCGGGACCAAGAATGATGACATCGGGGTCCCACGCCGCCACCTGCTCGATGGAGACGGGCTTCATGTTCCCGCTCACCCCCGTTGCGGCGTTCCGGCCACCGGCAAGGCTGATCCATTCATCAACAATACTGTCCGCCCCATCCACGCGCAGCGGGTGGAGCGACTGCACATGCAGCACGCGCGGCCTTGCCCCGGCCGGGACATGCGTCAGGCGGTCACGCACGTCATTGACGCTCTGCGTCATCATCTGGCGATAGCGGGTAGCAGTATCATGCGCCTGGGAGGTGCCAAGTGCGGTTGCGGTCATGTCCACCACCCGCAGCAGTCCTGCCACATCGTGGAAAGAGGCCATGAGCGTCGGCACGCCCACCCCCCGAAAGGCCGTGATGGTGGCCGTTGCGTCAGGCACGAAAACAAGGTCAACCCGGTCGCGCAGCAGGGCCTCGGCAGTGACCTGCGGCCCGTTGACGACGCGCGCCTGGAACAGCACGGGAAAGACGGTGTACATCCATGGCCGCGCCTGCGGGCGGTCCACGGTCATGGCAATCTGCCCCGCACCACCCAGCATGAGCACCAGTTCGTTATGGGCAAACCACAGATCGGCAATCCGCGCCGGTTGGTCCGGCACGGACTGGATGGTGCCCGCCATGTCGGTCACGTCGCGTGCCATGGCGGGACGGTGGGCGACCATGCCAGCCACCATGAGGCAGGCCAGCGCCCTGATCCCTGCATGCCCCATACCCCTGTTCACCATGCTGCCCCCTGTGGTCCATATTATATCGTGTCAGATATATACATGAACCACGGGCGCGCAATCAGCCCCTAGTCAGCATAGGTGCTGATATCGGGGCAGGAACAGACAAGGTTGCGGTCCCCATAGGCGTTATCAAGCCGGTTGACGGGCGACCAGTATTTGCTGGCCGGGTTCATGCCGCCTGGCAGGCAGGCCACCGCGCGGTCATAAGCCCGCACCCAGTCCGCATCAGTCAGGTCACGCACAGTGTGGGGGGCGTGGCGCAAGGGGCTGTCCTCAACGCCCAGCGCGCCATTTTCAACTGCCGCGATTTCAACGCGGATGGCGATCATGGCATCACAGAAACGGTCCAGTTCGGCCCGGCTTTCAGATTCCGTGGGCTCGATCATGAACGTGCCTGCCACCGGAAAGCTGACGGTGGGCGCATGGAAGCCATGGTCGATCAGGCGCTTGGCAATATCATCCACCGTAACGCCCGTCGCATCCTTGAGCGGACGCAGGTCGAGGATGCATTCATGCGCCACACGCCCATTCGCCCCCCGGTATAGCACCGGGTAATGATCCGACAGGCGGGCGGCGATATAGTTGGAGTTCAGGATCGCGATTTCGGTCGCGCGCTTCAGCCCCGCATCGCCCATCATGACCATGTACATCCACGAAATCGGCAGCACATCGGCGGAGCCAAAAGGGGCGGCCGAAATAGCATTGGCCCCACCCAGTTGCGGCGCGCCCGGCAGGTAGGGCGCCAAATGCGCCCCCACCCCGATCGGCCCCATGCCGGGGCCGCCGCCGCCATGGGGAATGCAGAAGGTCTTGTGCAGGTTGAAATGGCTGACATCGCCGCCATACACGCCCGGCTGCGCAAGGCCGACCTGTGCGTTCAGGTTCGCGCCATCTACGTAAACCTGCCCGCCTGCCGCGTGAACCTGTTCACAGATCTCGCGTACGTTCTCTTCAAACACGCCGTGGGTGGAAGGATAGGTGATCATGATCGCGGCAAGCTGGTCGGCGTGTTTTGCGACCTTGGCCTTCAGGTCCGCCATATCCACGTTGCCCTGCGCATCGCATGCCACAACCACCACCTTCATGCCCGCCATCTGGGCGGAAGCCGGGTTGGTGCCATGGGCGGATGCCGGAATCAGGCACACATCGCGCCCCGCTTCACCGCGCGCGCGGTGGTAGCCGCGAATGGCCATAAGCCCCGCGAATTCGCCCTGCGCACCCGAATTGGGCTGGAGCGAGACCGCATCATACCCACTGATCTGGCACAACATGCGCTCCAGATCGGCAAACAGGCGGGCGTAGCCGCGCATCTGGTCAGCAGGTGCGAAGGGGTGGATGTCGCAGAATTCGGGCCATGTGATTGGCAGCATTTCCGCCGTAGCGTTGAGCTTCATGGTACACGAACCCAGCGGGATCATGGAGCGGTCCAGCGCCAGATCACGGTCAGCCAGGCGGCGCAGGTAGCGCAGCATGTCGGTTTCCGACCGGCAGGCCGAGAAAATGGGCTGGGCCAGCAGGCCGCCCGTGCGGGCAAGGCTGGCAGGAATGGCATCGGGCGCATCGGCAAGGCCGGATTCCATGGCCGCCACACGCGCGCCATCCCCGCTTACGCTGCTCCAGATGGCCCGTACGATCTCAGGCGTGGTGGTTTCATCAAGGCTTATACCCACATGCGCATCATCTACGCGGCGCAGGTTCATGCCTGCCGCCAGCGCGCGCGCCATAACCGCACCGGTCTGCGCACCAGTGTTGAGTGTAATGGTGTCAAAGAACGCATGCGTCACCACATCGGCACCCAGCGCACGCAGGCCAGCAGCCAGAAGACAGGCCAGCCGGTGCACACGGGCGGCAATGGCCTTCAGCCCTACCGGCCCATGGTACAGCGCATACATGGATGAGACGATGGCGGGCAGCGCCTGCGCCGTGCAGATGTTCGAGGTCGCCTTCTCGCGCCGGATATGCTGCTCACGCGTCTGCAGTGCCAGGCGGTAGGCGGGCTTGCCGCGCGTATCGATGGAAACACCCACGATACGCCCGGGAATATTGCGGCGGAAAGCATCGCGCACCGCCATGTAGGCCGCATGCGGCCCCCCTGCCCCCATGGGCATGCCGTAACGCTGCATGGAGCCAACAGCAATATCCGCCCCCAGTACGCCGGGGCTTTGCAGCAGCATCAGCGCCAGCGGATCGGCACACAGGGCGGCAACCGCACCGGCGGCATGCAGCGCCGTGATCCACGGGCGCGGATCGCGGATTTCACCTGATGAGCCGGGATACTGGAACACCGCGCCAAATACCGCGCCCGCATCCAGATCGGTTGCGGGATTGCCCACCACAACCTGCCAGCCCATCGGCTCGGCGCGGGTGCGGATGACCGCAATGGTCTGCGGGTGGCAGTCGGCATCAACAAAAAAGGCGTTTGCCCTGCTTTTCGCCACGCGTCGCGCCATGGCCATGGCTTCGGCCGCCGCCGTGCCCTCATCCAGCAGCGATGCATTGGCCACGTCCAGCCCGGTCAGTTCCATAACCAGTGTCTGGAAGTTCAGCAGCGCTTCGAGCCGCCCCTGGCTAATCTCGGGCTGATAGGGGGTATAGGCCGTGTACCAGGCCGGGTTTTCCAGTACGTTGCGCTGGATCACGCCGGGCAGGATGGTGCCGTAATAGCCCTGCCCGATGAGCGAGGTCAGCACGCGGTTCTCATCCGCAATGGCGCGCAGGCGGGCCAGCGCCACGTGCTCGGGCACACCCGCGCCAAGGCCCATCGCCCCATCCAGGCGGATGCTGCCCGGCACGGTCTGCGCCATCAGGCTGTCAAGCGTGTCAGCGCCCACCACACGCAGCATCCCGGCCACGTCATGCGCACCGGGACCGACATGGCGGGTGCAGAACGCACCCCCATCATCACCCACATCATGCCACAGGGAAGAAGAACTACGGGAGGAAGACGTCACGGCCAGCATACTCCGTAAAGGCTGAACAGAAGGGGGTTAAGGGTCAGCCAACCAGCGCGGTGTAGGTGGCGTGGTCCAGCAGACCTTCAAGCTGGGATGCATCGGCCACGGTCATGCGCACGATCCAGCCTTCGCCCTCGGGGTCGCGGTTGACGAGGGCGGCGTCATCGGTCAGCGCATCGTTGAAAGCCAGCACATCACCTGTAACCGGTGCATAAATGTCCGATGCGGCCTTGACGGATTCGACTACCGCCACACTGTCGCCCTGCTCCACCGTGGTGCCGGGGTCGCGGGCTTCAGCAAAGACCAGTTCACCCAGTTCACCTGCCGCATGCGCGGTAATGCCAACCACCGCGACATTGCCCTCAACGCGCAGCCACTCATGTTCCTTCGTGTAATAGACAGTCATCTCGATCACTCCATTGCTCTTGAATTACAGGCTGAAAAACAGGCCGTCCTAGCGTTTGAACGTGGGGGCCACAAACGGCAGGGCGCTGACCTGCACGGGCAGCAGGCGCCCGCGCACGGAAGCAAAAAGCCGCGTGCCGGTACCGGCATGGTCGGCGGCGACATACCCCATGGCCACGGGGCCGCCCACGCTGGGGCCGAATGCGCCAGAGGTAACGCGGCCCACGGGCGTAGTCCCGACCTCATCGGCAAACAGTTCGGTGCCGCCGCGCACCGGGGCACGGCCTTCGGCGCGCAGGCCAACACGGCGGCGCGTGGTGCCATCCGTCAACTGGTCGGCCACGATGGCAGCACCGGGATAGCCACCCGCACGCGCGCCACCGGGCCTGCGGCTTTTCTGGATGGACCATTCAAGGGCTGCCTCGACCGGGCTGGTGGCCAGGTCGATATCGGCACCATACAGGCACAGCCCGGCTTCCAGCCGTAGGCTGTCACGCGCGCCAAGGCCCGCAGGCGCCACACCGGGGCAGGTCAGCAGGGCGCGGGCCACCGTTACGGCATCATTATCCGCCATACCGATCTCGTAGCCGTCCTCACCCGTGTAGCCTGAACGCGAGACGATGCAGGAAACACCGGCAAGTTCCAGTTCCGCCACATCCATGAAGCGCATGGTGGCGGCTCCGGGGTTGAGGCTGGCAAGGGCTGCTTCCGCCGCCGGCCCCTGCAGCGCGATCAGCGCGCGGCCTTCGAGCATCTCCACCATGCAGGTCTGGCTCAGGGCTTTGTGCACATGGGCAAAATCGGCCTGCTTGCATGCGGCATTGACCACCAGCAGCAGCCACTCCCCCATGTTGGCGACCATCAGATCATCGCTTATGCCACCATCGGGCGTGGTGAATACGGCATAGCGCTGGCGACCGGGTTTGAGGGCCACGATATCGGCTGGCACCAGCGCTTCCAGTGCGCGGGCGGCATCGGCCACCTGGCTGGACTGTGTGCGGATACGGACCTGCCCCATATGCGAGACATCAAACAGCCCTGCCTGTGCACGCGTATGCAGATGTTCAGTCATGACACCGGCAGGGTACTGCACCGGCATCTCGTACCCGGCGAACGGCACCATGCGGGCACCAAGCTCAAGGTGCAGATCGTATAACGGAGTACGCAGCAATGGCTGGTTCATGCGGGCAGGGCCTTATGCAGGTCCGCATGCGCGCAGGCAGCCCCACATGCGCGGCATGCGGGCGACGTGGCACGATACGCGCCAGCGGAACAGGAATGGGAAAACGGAGGTGGAACGGGGATAGGCAGCAGGCTGGACATGCGGGACTCCTGGCGAATCCATAAGGACCCTGAAGTGCCCCTTCTGTCGCATGTGCCTGAGATCGCTATCCCGTCGGCGGGTCTCCTTTGCAGGAGACCTCTTTCCAGAAGTCTTGTTCGACCGGTCCTTTGGCCTGAGAGTTTCCGGGGCGGTTGCTCCTTCGGCGCCAGCGCTGGGCTGGTCTCTCCCGTATCGACACTGCCGACTTGACATGACCCACCGGGCCAAGTCAATCCATGAAAAGCGCCCCGCGGCACAACGGCATGGCCTGTGCCCTGCGGGCAATACGTTCCTGCTACGCAACATAAACCCAAGGATAGTCCCGCCATGACCACAAGCCCGCTGACCATTGTGGCCGAATTCCGCATTGCAGCCGAACACCGCGCGCATTTTCTTGAACTGTGCGCTTATGACAGCGCGCATTCCGTGGCGGATGAAGCCGGTTGCCAGCGCTTTGAAGCGGTCAGCCCGTCAGATGACCCGCAGACCATCATCTTGCTGGAAGTCTATGATGATGAAGCCGCGTTCGAGGCCCACCTGGCCACTCCTCACTTCAAGGTTTTCGAAACCGGGGTGAAGGAACTGGGCGCGGAACTGGTCAGCCTGCGCAAGGCGGCTCGCATGGCTCCTGTTGCCTGAAGCACAGCCCTATCATGCAAAAAGGCCGGGGGCATGCGCTCCCCGGCCTTTTTGCATGCGATACACCTGCCATGGGCGCGTAATCAGCGCGGCAGGTTCTGCGCGATGTAGGGCGGCAGGGTGAAGGAGGCAACGTGCATTTCCGGCGTCCAGTACCGCGTGCCTTTGATACCCGCCTTTTCCGCGCGTGCACGGATCATATCCACTGTCTGCCGGCCCGGCACGCTGCCCTTGGCCGCAACGCCCAGCGTCATGAATCCACCAACATAGGTGGGCACGGCTGCGACATAGGCCGATACGTGGTCAAAGAACTGCCCACGCCGCGCGCTGGTGTCACGCAGTTCATCCGCCTGCATGAATGGCACGCCGCACTGGTTCACGATAATGCCGTTGGCGGTGAGAATGCGCGCGCAGTGCTTGTAGAACGAATCGGTAAACAGCACTTCGCCAACCCCGATCGGGTCGGTGCTGTCCACGATAATCACGTCAAACGACCCATCAGCCGCGTTGGTGACATACTCGATCCCGTCACCCACAATCACTTCGGCGCGCGGGTTGGTCCAGGCATCACCTGCAATGGCGGGCAGGAACTTCTTGGACAGTTCGATGACATCGCCGTCGATCTCGACCATCACCGCCTTTTCAACGGTGCCGTGTTCCAGCACGCGGCGCAGCACGCCGCCATCGCCCGCGCCAATGACCAGCACGCGCTTCGCATCGCCATGTTCGAGCAGCGGCACATGGGTCAGCATTTCCTGATAGACGAATTCATCGCGTTCCGTGATCTGGACCACGCCATCAAGCATCAGCACACGGCCAAGATCGACGTTCTCGAACACGGCGATATCCTGGAACGCGCTTTTCCTGCGCGCCAGCATCCGGTCCACACGCAGTTCCTGCCGCCAGCCTTCGTACAGGCCTTCGCTGATCCACTCACGGGACATTGCGATCCCCTTTCCGTCCTAATCAATACACATGAAAAAGCACGGGCCGGAAATCAATCCGGCCCGGCACTTCGACTATTTTTAGTGAAAGATACACCGGGGCCAATCGGTAGCCATACCCCGGTTACCGCCGCTCAGAGCGGCACGCGCCCACGGCGCTGCTCATCCACCTCGATCCGGCCGGCCTGGAACAGGCGCTGCATGACCGGAATCGCAAGATGCGGATCGCATGCCCCACACATGAAAATGTCCACGGCGGCAAAGTTGCGCTCGGGCCATGTGTGGATGGAAATGTGGCTTTCCGCCAGCACGACCACACCCGACACGCCGCCATTGGGCGTGAAGTGATGGAAGTGGCTGTGCAGAATCGTAGCCCCGGCCGTTACGGCGGCCTCACACAGGGTACGGTCAATCTGCTCGGGATCATCAAGATTCCGGGCGTCCCAAAGATCGACAAGAAGATGCGTTCCCGCAAACTTCATCCCGTCTTTTTCGACGAAGTAATCTTTCCGGTCGTCCTCGGACGAAAACGGCGCTGAAGAGATCTGGTTATCGCTCGGGTGTTCCGAGACCATCCCCAGTTGAGCAAGTGCGTTCATCACGTACCCCCAAACCAGTAGACAGCCTGTTGGGCAGAATTGCCCCCTTGGGCCAAGAAAGGCGCTGATAAGGCCTGCGGGGCCTGGGGTGCAAGTGTTTTCCGCACCCCTGCCAAAGTTTTTTTAAGCCAGGCCCCCGACATCAGCAAAAACAGACGTCTATTTTACAGGTTTACGACTGCTCTTTGCCGGTTTCCCTTTCTTTTTAGCAGGTTCAGCCACCTTGGCCGCTGTGGCTTTTCTGTCGCGTGTCCCTGCCCTGCCCACAGGCTTCACCGCCGGTTCGGGAACCGGGACCAGCGGCCTGTGCTCCAGCAACGGGCGCAGGAATCGCCCGGTATGGCTGTCGGGGCTGGCGGCCACATCTTCCGGTGTGCCGCAGGCCACGATCCGCCCCCCGCCATCGCCGCCTTCCGGCCCCATGTCGATAACCCAGTCAGCGGTCTTGATGACTTCGAGGTTATGTTCGATCACCACCACCGTATTGCCCTGGTCCACCAGCGCATGCAGCACTTCCAGTAGCTTGCGTACATCCTCGGTATGCAGGCCCGTGGTGGGTTCATCGAGGATGTACAGCGTGCGACCCGTAGCCCTGCGCGCCAGTTCCTTGGACAGCTTGACGCGCTGCGCCTCGCCGCCCGAAAGGGTGGTCGCCTGCTGGCCCAACGCAACGTAGCCCAGCCCCACCTGCTGCAATATGGCCAGCCGGTCACGGATGCGCGGCACGGCAGAGAAATAGGGCAGCGCCTCATCCACCGACATGGCCAGCACGTCGGCAATCGACTTGCCGCGGAACTTCACGTCCAGCGTCTCGCGGTTGTAGCGGGCACCCTTGCAGGTATCGCAGGTGACGAACACATCGGGCAGGAAGTGCATCTCTATCTTGAGCACGCCGTCGCCCTGACACGCCTCGCACCGCCCACCTTTTACATTAAACGAGAAGCGTCCGGGCTTGTATCCTCGCGCCTTGCTTTCCGGCAGTTCGGCAAACCAGTCGCGGATGGGACCGAACAGATCGGTATAGGTAGCCGGGTTGGAACGCGGGGTGCGGCCGATGGGCGACTGGTCGATGTCGATGATCTTGTCCAGCTGATCCAGCCCGTCGATCGCCGCATAGGGTGCGGGGTTCTGCCCCGACCCCATAAGCCTGCGTGAAAGCGCCTTGTACAGCGTGTCGATCACCAGCGTGGACTTACCGCCGCCTGATACCCCGGTCACACAGGTAAAGGTGCCCAGCGGGAACCTGGCCGTCACATCCTTCAGGTTGTTGCCCGTCGCCCCGCGCAGCACCAGTTCACGTGCGGGATCGATGTCCCGGCGTTTTGCCGGTACGGGAATGCATTTGCGGCCCGACAGGTACGCCCCCGTCAGGCTATCGGGGTTTTCGGCCACTTCCTGCGGTGTGCCAGCGGCCACGACCATGCCGCCATTCACGCCCGCGCCCGGCCCCATGTCGATCAGCCAGTCGGCGGCGCGGATCGCATCCTCGTCATGCTCGACCACGATCAGGGTATTGCCCAGTTTCTTGAGCCGATCCAGCGTGCCCAGCAGGCGTTCATTGTCACGCTGGTGCAACCCGATGGAGGGTTCGTCAAGCACATACAGCACGCCCGTCAGGCCCGACCCGATCTGGCTGGCCAGGCGGATGCGCTGGCTCTCGCCCCCCGACAGCGTAGCCGACCCGCGTGACAGCGTGAGGTAGTCCAGCCCCACATCATCAAGGAAGCGCAGTCGGTCAAGGATTTCACGCAATATGCGGTGCGCGATCTCGGCGCGCTGGGGCGTAAGCGTCGCTTCCACCGTGCCGAACCAGTCCAGCGCCTTGCGGATGGGCATGTCCGATGCCTGCGCAATGTTCAGGTCCGCCACCCTGACCGACAGCGCCTCGGGCCGCAGGCGTGCGCCACCGCACACATGGCATGGCTTTTCGGACTGGTAGCGCGACATCTCCTCGCGCACCCATACGCTGTCGGTTTCCGCCATGCGGCGGCGCAGGTTGGTGACCACGCCCTCGAACGGTTTGGTCAGGCTGTAGGCCCGGCGGTCGTCACGATACGTGAACTCGATCGGGTCCTTGCCGCCTTCAAGGATCACGTCACGCACGCCTTCGGGCAGGTCCTCCCAGGGTGTATCCATCGACACGCCATAATGCGCGGCAATGGAGGCCAGCGTCTGAGTGTAATACGGGCTCTGGCTGTTGCGCCACGGGGCGATGGCACCCCCGCCCAGCGAAAGCGATTCGTCAGGCACGATCAGGCGCGGATCGAAAAATGTTTCCAGCCCGATACCATCACAGGCCGGGCACGCACCCTGCGGCGCGTTGAAGGAGAACAGGCGAGGCTCCACCTCCTCCAACGTGAAACCGCTGACGGGACAGGCGAAACGTGAGGAAAAGACCGTGCGCGGGGCTTCCTCGCCCTCCGGCAGCTTCTTTACCACTTCTTCGGCATAGACCAGGCCATCAGACAGGCCGAGTGCTGTCTCGAAACTGTCGGCAAGACGGCTTTCTATACCTTCCTTGACCACGATGCGGTCCACCACCGCTTCCACCGTATGGCGCAGGCGGCGGTTGAGTTCGGGCACCTCGTCAATAGTATAGAGCGTGCCGTCCACCTTGGCGCGGGTGAAGCCCTTGCGCTGCAGTTCGGCCAGTTCCTTCTTGCACTCACCCTTGCGGTCCCGCAGCACCGGGGCCAGCAACATCAACCGCGTACCTTCCGGCATGGCCATGACGCGATCAACCATCTGGCTGATCGTCTGCGCCTCGATCGGCAGGCCGGTAGCGGGCGAATACGGCACGCCCGCGCGCGCCCACAGCAGGCGCATGTAATCATGTACCTCCGTGACCGTGCCGACGGTGGAACGGGGATTCTTTGAGGTCGTCTTCTGCTCGATGGAAATCGCGGGCGACAGCCCCTCGATCGAGTCGACGTCCGGTTTTCCCATAAGTTCGAGAAACTGCCGCGCATAGGCTGACAGGCTTTCCACATACCGGCGCTGGCCTTCGGCATAGACGGTATCGAACGCAAGCGATGACTTGCCCGACCCCGATAGCCCGGTCATGACCGTCAGCGCGTCACGCGGTATGTCAATATCGACATTTTTCAGGTTATGTGCCCGTGCGCCCCGCACGCGGATGGACTGCTGGCTGACATGCTGGGCCGCCGGAACCTTCTGCCCCGGACGTGAAGAAACGCTCATGAACTCTCCCTGTTCCGCCCCCGCGCGCGAGAGCGGGATGCCGACCGCCATTGCCGGCCTGCCCCATTATCTGGCCCTGCCTGACCGTTACGACAAGAGCAGCAGCATGCTCCGCACCCGGTCATGTCACCACTGACTGCCCGGCAGGCCGATACCCCGCCGGAAAACCGCTGCCTTCCCCTAAAGAGGAGTCTCCGGTAAGATCACCACATCTATTTCGCCACGGCTGCCCAAGGGCGGCCACGGTGGCACCCGGCAGGGGCCTGTGGCCCCACCTACCTGCCGGTCCCATACTCGAACTGCAGCAGGACAGCACATGGCGGGCAGCGTCAACAAGGTCATTCTGGTCGGCAACCTGGGCAAGGACCCCGAAGTCCGCACCAGCCAGAGCGGGGCGAAGATCGTCTCGCTGACATTGGCCACAAGCGACACATGGAATGACCGCGCATCGGGCGAGCGGCGCGAACGGACGGAATGGCACCGCGTCGTCATCTTCAACGAACGCCTGGGCGACGTGGCGGAGCGCTTCCTGCGCAAGGGCCGCAAGGTCTACCTTGAAGGTTCGCTCCAGACCCGCAAATGGACCGACCAGAGCGGGCAGGACCGCTACACGACCGAGGTCGTGGTGGACCGCTTCCGTGGTGAACTGGTGCTTCTGGACAGCAACCGTGGCGGTGATGGCGGCGGAGACGATACAGGCGGCGGTTACAGTGGCGGCTATGGCGGCGGCAGTGGCAGTGGCAGTAGCGGCGGCGGATACAGCGCACCCGCGCGCCAGCAGCCCCAGCGCAACGACCGCCCGGCAGGCGGCGGGGGCGGCGGCACGGGGGGCGGCTGGGACGCTCCTTCCGGCGGGAGTGACCTGGACGACGAAATTCCGTTCTGAACCCCTTAACACCCCCGCGCGGCGCTTCGCGCCGGGGGGCAAGACATGCTATTGTACAGGCACGGACATGGTGCCGCCCGCGCCGTGCCTGCCTGCCTTTTACGTCCTGCCCATGCGCCAGTGCGGCCATGGGCGGGATAACCCTGACATGACGGAACTGCCTTGACCGAGATACCCGACGATCCCCTGCCCCCGTCCGACATGATGCCGGTCACGATCGAGGAGGAAATGCGCTCCTCCTACCTCGCTTACGCGATGTCCGTCATTGTCAGCCGCGCCCTGCCGGACGTGCGCGACGGGCTGAAGCCGGTGCATCGCCGCATCCTGTATTCCATGCGCGAAAGCGGGTTCACCCACGACAAACCCTACCGCAAGTCGGCCCGCGCGGTCGGTGACGTGATGGGTAAATATCACCCGCATGGCGACTCTTCCATCTACGACGCCATGGTACGCATGGCGCAGTCATGGTCGATGCGGGTGAAGCTGATCGACGGGCAGGGCAATTTCGGGTCGGTGGACGGGGATTCGCCCGCCGCCATGCGTTATACCGAAGCACGCCTGGCCAAGGCCGCGTCCTTCCTGCTTGATGACATCGACCGTGACACTGTCGATTTCCAGCCCAACTATGATGAAAGCGAGCAGGAACCGAAAATCCTGCCCGCCGCCTTCCCCAACCTGCTGGTCAATGGCGCATCCGGCATCGCGGTGGGCATGGCGACGAACATTCCGCCCCACAACCCCGGCGAGATCATTGACGCGACCCTGGCCATGATCGAACGGCCGGACATGACACTTGATGACCTGCTGGAATACGTGCCGGGGCCTGACTTTCCCACCGGCGGCACCATTCTGGGCCGCGCGGGCATCCGTAGCGCGTTCGAGACCGGTCGCGGATCGGTCATCATCCGCGCCAAGGCCGAGATCGAGGAAATCCGCAAGGACCGCAAGGCGATCATCGTGACCGAGATCCCCTACCAGGTAAACAAGGCCACGCTACAGGAGCGCATTGCCGACCTGGTGCGCACCAAGCAGGTCGAGGGCATTTCTGACATCCGCGACGAGAGCGACCGCTCGGGCATGCGCATCGTCGTTGAAATCAAGCGTGAGGCGACGCCGGAGGTGGTGCTCAACCAGCTCTACCGCTTCACGCAGCTCCAGACCTCGTTTGGCGTGAACATGCTGGCCCTTGATGCAGGCAGGCCGCGCCTGATGGGCCTGAAGGACGTGCTGGAAGCGTTCATCCGCTTCCGCGAGGACGTGATCCTGCGCCGCGCGCGCTTTGACCTCAACAAGGCCCGTGACCGCGCCCACCTGCTGGTTGGTCTTGTCATTGCGGTAGCCAACATTGATGCCGTGATCGCGCTGATCCGCGCCGCCCCCGACACCACGAGCGCGCGCGCGGCGCTGATGGCGCGCGGGTGGGATGCAGCCGATGTGGCGCCTCTGCTGGAACTGATCCATGACGATGGCAATGTCATCGTTGAGGGCAAGGTCCACCTGACCGAAGCGCAGGCGCGCGGCATCCTGGAGCTGCGCCTGCAGCGCCTGACAGGGCTGGAGCGTGACAAGATCCAGCAGGAACTCTCCGAAGTGGCGGTCAAGATCAACGACCTGCTGGAGATCATCGCCAGCCGCCCGCGCCGGCTGGAAGTCATGCGCAACGAACTGGTCGCCATCCGCGCGGAGATTGCCACCCCGCGCGCGACCGACATTGCCGATTACGCCGGCGACCAGACCGATGAAAGCCTGATCGAGCCGGGGCAGATGGTGGTCACCATCACGCGCGAAGGCTTCATCAAGCGCACACCGCTCGATGTGTTCCGCGCGCAGAACCGTGGCGGGCGCGGTCGCACGGCAGCAGGCAGGCGGGGGGATGACATCATCGTCCGCTCGTTCAATGCACATACGCACCAGTGGGTGCTGTTCTTCTCCTCGGGCGGAAAGGCGTATCGGGAAAAGGTCTGGCGCCTGCCCGAAGCCAGCCCCACCGCCAAGGGCCGCGCGCTGGTCAACCTGCTGCCCGACCTTGGCAGCGACACGATCACCGCGGTCCTACCCCTGCCGCAGGATGAGGAACTGTGGGAAAACCTGCACCTTGTCTTTGCCACCGCATCGGGCAGCGTGCGGCGTAACCGGTTGAGCGATTTCCGCAATATCCGCTCGTCGGGCCTGATCGCCATGAAGCTGGAAGACGAGGACCGCCTGATCGGCGTCGCCACCTGCCGCGAGGGTCAGGACGTGTTCCTTGCCACCCGTAACGCGCGCTGCATCCGCTTCCAGATCACCGATGACACGCTGCGCGTGTTTGCCGGTCGCGGCAGTTCGGGCGTACGCGGCATCAGGCTGGCCGAAGGCGACAGCGTGAACAGCCTGTGCGTGCTCAACCATGTCGAGGCCACGGTGGAAGAACGCGCCGCCTACCTGCGCATGGCCAATGCTCGCCGCCGGGCCGAGGCCGCCATGGAAGGCGAGGAAGCAGAAGACGCCATGGTACCGGATGAAGGCGAAGCCACGGGCGACCTGCCGCTTACCCCCGAACGCTTTGCCGAACTGGAAGCGACCGAGGAAGTGTTGCTGATCGTCAGCAATGCAGGCTTTGGCCGCCGTTCTTCCGCCTATGACTACCGTGTAAGCGGGCGTGGCGGGCAAGGCATCAACAACATGACCTTCTCCACCAACAAGCGCGGCAACGCGGTGGTGGCGACCCTGCCGGTGCTGGACGGCACCGATGTCATGCTGGTGACCGATGCGGGCCGCCTGATCCGCCTACCCATCAACCAGGTGCGCATCATGTCGCGCCAGGCCAGTGGCGTCACCCTGTTCCGCCTGAACGACACGGAAGAAGTTACCAGTGTTTTCCCGGTGATGGATGACGGGGAGGACGGGGAGGAAGAAGGCGTTTCCCCCGCAACTGACGCACCGACCGACGGCGCGGGGCAGGATGACTGAGGCCGCCACCATGCGCACGGGGTTCTATCCCGGCACGTTCGATCCCGTGACCAGTGGCCACATGGACATCATCGAACGTGCCGCCGCGTTGGTGGACCGTCTGGTGATCGGGGTTGCGGAAAACCGGGACAAGCACCCCCTCCTTCCGCTGGAGGAACGGATCCTGTGCCTGCGCACCGATATCGAACCGCTCAATATCGGGCGCGCCACCCCCATTACCGTGGTCGGCTTTACCGGACTGGTGGTGCATGCGGCCCGTACGCATGGGGCGCATGCAATCATTCGCGGGCTGCGGGCGGTTGCGGATTTCGAGTATGAGAACCAGATGTTCGGTATGAACCAGCACATGGCACCGGACATTGATGCGCTCTTCCTTATGGCACGGGAAGGACACCAGTACGTCTCTTCCCGGCTGGTGAAGGAGATCGCGCGGCTGGATGGGGACATTTCCGGTTTTGTCCCACCCTTTACCCGCAGGCATATCCTCGCGCGCCTGCGCGGCTGATCAGGGCGGGCGCCATCTGGCCCCGTCCTTCTACACCCCAATTTACGAAACGGATCACGATGTCTGCTACAGAAAACAAGTCCGACCTGATCAACGTCGATCTCAAGACCGGGCGGGTGGTGATCCGCCTGCGTCCCGATATTGCGCCGCTGGCGGCCGAACGCATCCGCACGCTGGCGGCGGAAGGCTTTTATGACAACACGCCCTTCCACCGCGTGATCCATGGCTTCATGGCACAGGGCGGCGACCCGACGGGCACCGGCACATCGGGCAGCAAGCTGCCGGACCTGAAGGCCGAGTTCACCCGTAACGCCAAGTTCGAGCGTGGCACGGTGGGCATGGCGCGCACCATGAACCCGGACAGCGCGAACAGCCAGTTCTTCATCATGTTCGAGCCCTCCCCCCACCTCGATGGCCAGTACACCATCGTAGGCCAGGTGATCGAGGGCATGGACCATATCGACCAGATCAAGCGCGGCGCAGGCCAGAGCGGCATGGTGCAGGACCCCGACCGCATCATCAAGATGCGCCCGGCAGACGCCGAAGCCTGATGGCATACCGGCCGGATGGCGTGCCATCCGGCCAACAGGACACCTTGCGGGCAGCCACCTGCCTTACAGACGCGCCGCCCGTCCCTGCCGCCTGTTACAGTCAGACGGCCCCAATAAGGGTTCGGCACCGGTTGACACTCCCGCCCCGTATGTTTAGAGACCTGCCCAAGGCGCCATGCCGCAGGGTTCTACCCCGCAGGTCGGCCCTTCATACAGATAATGTGAGCCGGTAGCTCAGTCGGTAGAGCATTCGACTTTTAATCGAATGGTCGTGGGTTCGAATCCCACCCGGCTCACCATTTTATCTTCTGCTCCCCCACCATACCTGCCTGTCCCTGTACCAAGCGGGATGACCGCCGCCCTTCACAGCGCGGGCGCGCCTATTCGCACGCCCTATGGCGAACTTTCCGTCGCGTCTCCCTTTATACATGCTCCTGTAAATATCCTGATCTTTCCCCCTGTCAGGCAGGGCTGAAGAAGGGGTGTACGGATCCAGATGGCAGGCCATCCGGGGAAAACAGGTGCGTTCGTATACCCTTGGATATTCGCTATAATAATTATGTTATTGGATTTATATTTTTTTTATAATTTTATGTCTTGATGACAGGGAGTTTTTTGCAATAGATAACAATATGCCGTGCGGTCACAGAATAATCGCACATCTGGCCCCTATTCAAACCCGCTGTCGTTTACAATAGATGGCGGCCCCACCCCCCTGCGGGGCGGGTCATATAATGTCTGTGAGAAGCCATGAGCCTGCACCCCGTCCTGACTGCCGTGACCGAACGGGTCATTACCCGTTCGGCGCGTAGTCGTAAGATCTATCTGGACCTGATTGCCCGCGAGCGTGAAAACGGCATCAGCCGCCCCCGGCTGGCCTGCGGCAACCTTGCCCACGCCATCGCGGCATCGGAGGGGGACAAGGCGGGCCTACGCGCGGCATCCGGCATGAATGTGGGCATCATCACGTCGTATAACGACATGCTTTCCGCCCATCAGCCCTATGGCCGCTATCCCGACCAGATCAAGCTGTTCGCACGCGAAGTGGGTGGCACGGCCCAGGTGGCTGGCGCAACACCCGCCATGTGCGATGGCGTGACCCAGGGCCAGCCGGGCATGGAAATCTCGCTGTTCAGCCGCGACGTGATCGCACTCTCCACGGCGGTAGGGCTGAGCCATGGCATGTACGAAGGTGTCGCCATGCTGGGCATCTGCGACAAGATCGTGCCCGGCCTGCTGATCGGTGCGCTGCGCTTTGGCCACCTGCCGACCATCCTCATCCCGTCCGGCCCCATGCCCTCGGGCCTGCCCAACAGTGAGAAGCAGCGCATCCGCCAGCTCTATGCCGAAGGCAAGGTAGGCAAGGACAGGCTGATGGATGCAGAATCCGAATCCTACCACGCCGCCGGTACCTGCACCTTCTACGGCACGGCCAACACCAACCAGATGCTGATGGAAGTGATGGGGCTGCACCTGCCCGGCTCCTCCTTCGTGCCACCTAATACAAGGCTGCGGCAGGAACTGACGCGCGCGGCCATCCATCGCCTGAGTGAAATCGGTGCACGTGGCGAGGACTATCGCCCGCTGGGCCTGTGCGTGGATGAACGTGCGATCGTCAATGCCGCCGTCGGCCTGCTGGCCACGGGCGGGTCCACCAACCTTGCCATCCACCTGCCCGCCATGGCGCGGGCGGCGGGGATCGTGATCGACTGGAATGACCTCGACCAGCTTTCCGCCATCGTGCCGCAACTCACACGCGTCTATCCCAACGGGTCGGAAGACGTGAACGCCTTCCATAACGTGGGTGGCATGCCCAGCCTGATCGGCTCGCTGCTCGATGCCGGGCTGCTGCACCCCGATATCCTGACCGTGGCCCGTGGCGGCTTTGCCGAATACCGCAAGAAACCCGACCTGCGCGATGACGCATTGGTATGGGAAGAGGCTGGCCCTTCCACCAACGACAGCATCCTGCGCGCGCCCGCCAACCCCTTCCGCGCCGATGGCGGCATGAAGGTGATGGAGGGCAATCTGGGGCGCGGCATCTACAAGACCAGTTCCGTCGCCCCCGAACGCTGGACGATCGAGGCTCCGGCAGCCGTATTCGACCACCAGGAAGACGTGCTGCGCGCCTTCCGTGATGGCAAGCTGGATCGTGATGTGGTCGTCGTGGTGCGCTTTCAGGGCCCCGCCGCCAACGGCATGCCTGAACTGCACAAGCTCACGCCCACACTCGCCGTATTGCAGGATCGGGGGCACAAGGTGGCACTGGTGACCGATGGCCGCATGTCGGGCGCGTCGGGCAAGGTGCCCGCCGCCATCCATATCGGCCCCGAAGCCTATATGGGCGGCCCGCTGTCGCTGCTGCGCGATGGGGACGTAGTGCGCGTATGCGCCCAGACCGGGCGGATCGAGGCAATGGTGCCACAGGCCACGCTGGCGGATCGTACCCCTGCCCGGCCGCCCGCACCCCAGTCCGGCACAGGGCGGGAACTGTTCGCGCTGATGCGCGGCGGCGTGGACACGCCCGAACGCGGGGCATCCGCCATCCTTGCCTCCATGGACCATATGGCGGCACAAGAAGACGCATGATTACGGCCACCCGGCCACCCTACAGGCACACAAAACAGGGAGCCAGCCATGGCCCAGATTGAAGACATCATGACGATTGCCCCGGTTATCCCGGTGCTGATCATCAACGACCCCGCCCATGCCCGCCCCGTGGCCGAGGCCCTTGTGGCCGGTGGCCTGCGCGCGCTGGAAGTCACGCTGCGCACGCCGTGCGCGCTGGAAGTGATTGCCGAGATGGCAAAGGTAGATGGTGCTGTTGTGGGCGCTGGCACCGTGCTGAACGGCGATGACCTGAAGCGTTCGGTTGATGCCGGTGCGCGCTTTATCGTAAGCCCCGGCCTGACCGCCAATGTGGCCAATGCCGCGCGCGCAGCCAGCGTGCCGCTGCTGCCCGGCACCGCCAATGCCAGCGACATCATGCGCGGTCTGGACCTGGGGCTGACGCATTTCAAGTTCTTCCCCGCAACGGCGGCGGGTGGCATTCCCGCGCTCAAGGCACTGTCCGCCCCGTTTGGCCAGGCGCGCTTCTGCCCCACCGGCGGCATCAAGGCAGAAACGGCAGCAGAGTGGCTGGCGCTGCCGTCCGTGCTGTGCGTGGGAGGGTCGTGGCTGGTGCCCGCTGGCACGCCCGATGTGACGGCCATTACCGCACGCGCCCGGCAGGCGACAACGCTTGCCGCCTGACAGGCTAAAAATAAGGAAAAAGTTTCTGATGAAGCTTTTTCAAAAAGCTTCAGGGAGTGCCGCCTTTTTAAATAAAGGGGGCACCCAAAACTTTAATCATCCATCAATACGCTATGCACCGACCCGCCTGAACGTCAGGTTGTAACGACAGGGGCCTGTAACCGGGTGCTCACCCGCGCGCAACGGGGCGATAGCGTGAAATACAAGCCGCGACGGGCCGCCCCACACCACAACATCCCCATGCAGGAGCGGTATGCGCCGGCATGCATCCGTGCGCTTCAGGCCGCCCCATAAAAAAAGTGCAGGCAGCCCGAAAGAGAGCGAGACCACTGGTGCGTCCAGCCGTTCATCACGGTCCTGATGCAGGCCCATGCGCGCACCGGGGCGGTAGCCATTGATCAGGCAGACATCGGGCACGAACCCCGTATATCCCGCACGCTCCGCTGCCCCGCAGGCAAGCTCGCGCCATGCATCGGGCAGGGGCGGCCAGGGCCGGTCCGTGCGCGGGTCGCGCGCCACGTAACGGTAGCCTTGCGTGTCGCTGCACCACCCAGCGGCCCCGCAGCCTGTCATGGCGACCGACATTACGCCGCCGCCAGGCGTTGGCATACGGCGAAAGGGGGCGGCACGGGCAATGCCCCTTATACCCGCAATCATCTCCGCAGCATGAGTCACAGCCAGTCCCCGCATTACGCAGGCCCCCGTATCCAGCCATTCGGGCACATGGCTGCCACATTGCGGCGGGTCCAGTGCAAATTCCTGCTGTGCCATGTCCAACCCCATAAAAAAGGGCATCCGTAGCGGATGCCCTTTTCAGTATTCCTTCAACCCGGTCGATCAGAAACTGTTGTCATCACCCGAATCAAAACCGCCGCCGTCAAACCCGCCCGAATCACCGCCACCGGCGTCAAACCCGGAATCCGCACTGGTGCCACCACCCGCGAACGGATCGGCCCCGCCGGTGCCGGCCGTGCTGTCACCATAGTTGTTATTGATAATGGTCTCGCCCGTGCCGCCCTGCGGCATGCCACTGGCAAAGCCACCCTCGTCATGATGGCCGCTGAACAGGCCGGTCAACGCGTTGCCCATCATCATGCCACCGGCCACACCGGCCGCCGTGGTCAGCGCGGAACCGAGGAAGCCCGAACCACCCGAGCGGAACATCCCCGGCTGCATGCCCGGCGGGTAGACCGGCTGCGGCGGCGGGCTTGAGGGGGCGGCTCCCCCACCCCAACCCGGCGGTGGTGCCGCCTGCGCGCGCTGCCCGCCGCCGAACATGCCGCTGAAGAAACCGCCGCCAGTGCTGGGCTGCGGCTGGGGAGGAGCGGCCTGCTGTTGCTGGAGTTGCTGCTGCGCCTGCTGGAGCTGCCACTGGAGCTGGCGAATCCGGTTCTGTGCCTCGGCCAGTGCCGCTTCCTGCACCACGGCCATCTGGGTTACACGGTAGCGCGCTTCGGGATATTTCTGGAACATCTGCCCGATATACTGATCGGCCTGCGGGTCGATCGGCGGGAGGGAAGATGCCGTCTGCGGCACGCTCCCTGTGGTAACACCACCCACACGGGCAAAAAACTGTGTGATCAGATCACGTTCCTGGTCATTCATGCTGTCTGTCCTGCCTTGGGGTGGGGATAGCGTCTCCCCATCCGATGTGGCGCGTCGGAGCGCATTGTGCAAGACCCGACACCCGCCATGCGGGACGGATGCAGGCCGGTTGCATGCCCTCCCTTCCGGTCGGGGCGGCATAACGGTATGCTGCCGCGCGATTTTGCGCCAGATGGCGCATACTCCTGTCCCTGTTTAGCGGAGCATCCTGTTCATGGACCCGGCCCCCGTGCCCCGATCACCCACCACCCCGCGCCCGCTGTCGTTTCAGGGTCTGATCCTGAAGCTGCACCAGTTCTGGTCCGATCAGGGCTGCGCCATTCTCCAGCCCTACGACACGGAAGTCGGCGCGGGCACGCTCTCACCACACACCACGCTGCGCGCACTGGGAAAAAAACCGTGGAAGGCCGCCTACGTGCAGCCCTGCCGCCGCCCGTCCGATGGCCGTTACGGTGAAAACCCGAATCGGCTGCAGCATTACTACCAGTATCAGGTGCTGCTCAAACCCACGCCGGAAGACAGCCAGAAACTGCTACTCGACAGCTACCGCGCCATTGGCATCGACCCGCTGGAACACGACATCCGTTTTGTGGAAGATGACTGGGAAAACCCCACCATCGGCGCCTGGGGCCTGGGGTGGGAAGTCTGGTGCGACGGAATGGAGGTGACGCAGTTCACCTATTTCCAGCAGGTTGGCGGCATTCCCACCGTCATGCCTTCGACCGAACTAACCTACGGGCTGGAACGCCTCGCGATGTACGTGCAGGGGATCGAGAATGTCTATGACCTCGATTTCAACGGACAGGGCCTCAAATATGGCGACGTGTTCCTGCGCGCGGAGCAGGACTACTCCCGCCACAACTTTGAAGTAGCCGATGTGGACATGCTGCACCGTCACTTCATTGATGCCGAGCGCGAATCCACCGCCCTTGCCGAAGCCGGGCTGGCGCAGCCCGCCTATGACCAGTGCCTCAAGGCCAGCCACCTGTTCAACCTGCTTGATGCGCGCGGCGTGATCAGCGTAAGCGAGCGCGCTTCCTATATCGGTCGTGTGCGCACGCTAGCCAAACGCTGCTGTGAAACATGGCTGGCGGGCGAGGAATAAGAGACCATGCCCGAACTTCTGATCGAACTCTTCTCCGAGGAAATCCCCGCCCGCATGCAGGCACGCGCGGCGGCGGACCTTGAACGCCTTGTGTGCGAGGCACTGGCCCCGCTCAACCCGCAGGGCGCCACGTCCTATGCCGGCCCGCGCCGCATTGCGCTGTCCCTGACAGTGGATGCAACGGTGCCCGGCGGCACGGTAGATGAACGCGGCCCGCGTGAAAGCGCGCCGGAAAAGGCGCTGGCCGGCTTCATGCGCAAGCATGGCGTGGAACGTGACGCACTGGTGCTTGAAAACGGCTTCTGGGTACTGCACCGCACGATCCCGCCCGTTGCCGCGGCACGGCAGGTTGCCGATGTGCTGCCCGGCCTGCTGCGTCGCTTCCCATGGCCCAAATCCATGCGTTGGGGTGTTAGCAGCGCCTTTACATGGGTGCGCCCGCTGCGCCGGATCGTGTGCCTGCTTGATGGTCAGGTCGTGGACTTCACGCTGGCGGAAGGCGAAGATAACGGCCATGGCCTGAAGGCGGATAACCTGACCGAAGGCCACCGCTTTACCGCGCCCGGTGCCTTTGCCGTTGCCAGCACGAAGGAATGGCTGAACGGCCTGCGCGCCCGCCAGGTGGAACCCGATGCAAGCGTGCGCCGCACCACCATTGCCGAAGGTGTTGCCCGCCTTGCGCGTGAGGAAGGGCTGAACGTGGTGGCCGATCCCGGTCTGATTGATGAAGTGGCGGGCCTGACTGAATGGCCGGTACCCTTCCTTGGCCAGATCGATGATGCGTTCATGACCCTGCCACCCGAGGTGATGCAGGTCTCCATGCGCGTGAACCAGCGCTACTTCGCGCTGCGCAACAGCGATGGCTCGGCCGCGCCGCGCTTTGCGTTTGTCGCCAACCTGCTGCCCAGCGATGGCGGGGCGCTGACCATTGCGGGCAACGAGCGCGTGCTGCGCGCGCGTTTTGCCGATGCCCGCCATTTCTGGGATCTGGACCGTGCGCGCACGCTGGCAAGCCGGGTACCCGACCTTGACCGGATTGTCTTCCATGCATCCCTTGGCAGCCAGGGCGAGCGTGTAAAACGCATCACCCGCCTTGCAGGCGTGCTGGCAGGCATGACCGGGGCCGATGTGGCGCAGGCCGAACGCGCGGCCCTGTTGTGCAAGGCCGACCTGACCACCGGCATGGTTGGCGAGTTTCCCGAATTGCAGGGCATCATGGGGGCTTATTACGCCCGTCATGACGGGGAACCCGATGCCGTGGCCAATGCCATTGGCGCGCATTACATGCCACGCGGCCCTCAGGATGACGTGCCCACCGCCCCGGTTGCGGTGGCCGTGGCGCTAGCCGACAAAATCGACATGCTGGTCGCCTTCTTCGCGGTGGGTGAAAAGCCCGGTGGCTCAGGCGATCCTTATGCCCTGCGGCGCGCGGCGCTGGGCGTGATCCGCATCATCCGTGAAAACGGGCTGCGGCTGGACCTGGCCAAGGTGTTGTGGGAAGCGGCACAGGGCCTGCCCGAAGCCCTGCGTCTTGCACCCGACCTTGATGTGCTGCCCGAGTTCATAGCTGACCGCCTGCGCGTACAGTTGCGCAGCGAAGGTGCGCGGCATGACATTCTGGCCGCTGTATCGGTTGGCAATACCGATACCGACATCGTGCGCCTGCTGGCACGTGCCACCGCCATAGCCGACATGCTGGCCACCGATGACGGGCGCAACATGCTGGCGGCGACCAAGCGCGCGGCCAACATCCTGCGTATCGAAGACCGCAAGGACGGCCCGCATGAAGGCACGCCCAACCCCGCGCTGTACACCCAGACAGAGGAAAAGGTTCTGGCCGAGGCCCTGCAGAAGGCCATCCCCGCCGTGGAACAGGCCACAGCACAGGAACGCTATGCCGACGCCATGCGTGATGTTGCCAGCCTGCGCCCCGTGCTGGATCGCTTTTTTGAAGTGGTCACAGTCAACGATCCCGACCCGGCAGTCCGCGCCAACCGCCTGCGCCTGCTGTCCGAACTGTGCCGCATGACGGTACTGATCGCGGATTTCAGCCAGATTGAAGGCTAGGAGACTGCCTGCAAAACAAGAGACGTTCCTGGATGCCGCCTTTTTTGCAAAAGGGCGGCATTCTTTTTAAGGTTTCTCAAAAGCTGCCCGGCAAACAGCCCGTAATCATACAAAAGTTTTTGGTGAAGCTTTTTTCAAAAAAGCTTCAGAAGACGTCACCTTTTTGAAAAAAGGCGACACCCAAAAACTTCCTTACGGTTATCCGGTTTTTTCAAGGTCAGGCCAGGTACACCAGTCGCGCGGGCCTATTGCCATGCAGCACGACCACCGCGTTCTGCCGGAACCGCCGCGCCAGCACGATCCCGCGCGCAAGCGGCATTCGGACGGCATAAAGCGGTTCGGACCACCGCCCCAGCCGCCCTTCACCCAGCACATGTGGCAACCCCGCCAGGGCACTGGCCAGCCGCCGCATCATACGCCGGTTCCAGCCATCGGGCCGCCGCCTGCCGCCAGGATTGTACGCGCTGAGCAGGACCACATCACCCTGCGGCACCACGCCCCGCCACGACGGCCGGTGGCCAATGCGCACAACCGGCAGGCCGGGTGCGTGATAGGTGCTGAGGCGGTAGGCACGCGCAACGGCAGGCGTGGGCGGCATAATGGCCGCCATCAGTCCTTTTCCCCCTGTGTGGCCTCGCCAAAGGTGGAATTGCGATGCACCCATGCGGACATGAGCAGCCCGAAACCAAACATGACCATGAGCATGGCTGACCCGCCATAGGAAATAAGCGGCAGCGGCACGCCACCAACCGGGATCGCCCCCATCACCATGGACAGGTTGACCGCGCAGTACAGGAAGAAGTTCATCGAAATGCCCAACCCCAGCAGGCGACCGAACTGGTTGCGGCTGCGCATGGCGATCAGCATGCCGCCAAAGACCAGCAGCAGCAGCATGCCAATGACGGTAATGCCGCCAACATAACCCCATTCCTCGGCAATCATGGTGAAAATGAAATCGGTCTGCTTTTCAGGCAGGAAGTTAAGCTGTCCCTGCGTGCCGTGCAGGTAGCCCTGCCCCCACATACCGCCAGACCCCAGCGCGATCTTGGACTGGATGATATTGTAGCCCGCCCCCAGCGGATCGCTTTCAGGATGCAGGAAAGTAGTGACCCGCGCCTTCTGGTAATCATGCAGGTGGCTGTAGGCAACCTTGGCCAGCATGGGTACCGGCAGGATGAGCAGCGCGATCTGCCACAGCCGCATCCCCGCGCCAAAAAACATGCTTGCCCCCACCGTACCGATGATAACGGCAGTGCCCAGATTGGGCTCCTTGAGCACAAGGGCCACGGGCGCCAGCACCATCAGGGCGGGCGGGACCAGCAGCAACGGGTTGCCCATGTTGCGGTAGCTGATCTTGTGGAACCACGCCGCCAGCATGAGCACCAGCGCAATCTTGGCCAGTTCGGATGGCTGGACCTGCATGCCGCCCAGCATGAGCCATCGCTCCGCCCCCTTGCCCACATGCCCCATGCGCAGCACCGCCACCAGCAGGATAAGCGAGAAGATATAGAGCGGCCACGCCATACGTACCAGGAAGGCCGGGCTCATCAACGCGATCCCCAGCATCATGACCACGCCAAAGCAGAAGCGCAGGGACTGCGGGCCGGCAAACAGGCGCGACGTGCCGCCACCTGCGGAATACAGCGCTATATACCCCACCACTGCCAGCGCGCAGATCAGGATCACATACAGCCAGTTGACCTGCCACAGCTTGGTCAGGATCTGGAAATTGGGTTCGGCGCGCAGCAGGCGCTTCTGGAATTTCATTCCATTCTCCACAACAGGCATGGACATGGCGCGACGCGCGGAGACCAGGATCAGTCCACGTCGGCCTGCGCCACTTCCTGCCCCGGCGGTTCACGGTGATTGACCGGATCCCGGCGCAGGGTATCGCTCATGATGTCGCGCGCAAGGGGGGCAGCCACATCGGCACCCGCATTGCCATGCTCGATCACCACAGCAGTGGCATAACGCGGCGCATCATAGGGCGCGTAACAGATGAACAGCGCATGGGGCCGGTATTCCCAAGGCAGGCTGGCGGAATTGAAGTGCCCGCTCTCACGCATAGCCCGCGAGACACGGCGCACCTGCGCCGAACCGGTCTTGCCCGCCATCTGCACGCCGGGAATATTCAGCCGGGCCTTGGGCGCGGTGCCGCCTTCCTCATTCACCACGGCATACATGCCTGCGCGGATATCATCGAAAAAGGACGCAGGCATGTCCATGCCCGGCGCGTGGCCCAGATCGGTCAGCCCCCCAAGCCGCCCCGCAACCGAACGGATCAGGTGCGGCTGCACATTGCGCCCTGTGGCAATGCGCGAGGCATAGGTAGCCAGTTGCAGCGGCGTGACCTGCACAAATCCCTGCCCGATGCCACTGACAATGGTGTCCCCCCCATTCCAGTGATGACCATGCGCGCGCCGCCATGTGGGGGTGGGAATAAGACCCTGGCGCACATGCGGCAGTTCAATCTCGGGCAACTTGGCCCCAAGCCCGAACAGTTCGGATGTTGCGGCAATCACGTCCATGCCGGTGCGGCGCGCCACTTCATAGAAGAACACATCGCACGAATATTTAAGACCCTGACGCAGGTTGATCGAACCGTGCCCGTAGCGCGACCAGCAGTGGAAGCGCGTGCCGCCCACGTCAATATAACCGGGGCAGCTGATCCGATCACTGGGCGAGAGCGTGCCCGCGCGCAGCGCCGCCATGGCTACGGCGGGCTTGAAAGTGGAACCGGGCGGGTACAGCCCCGATACCGCCTTGTTGATCAGCGGTGTCTGGCTGTTATTGGTCCATTCGACCCACTGCGCCTGGCTGACACCACTATCGAACAGCGCGGGATCGAAAGAGGGGTTGCTGACCATGGCCAGCACCTCGCCATTGCGGCAGTCCATCACCACGGCGCTGGCCGACTGGTCGGCAATGTGGCCGAGAACCTGCTGCTGCAGGCCGCTGTCAATGGTCAGTGTGATCTCGTCGCCCGTCAGCCCCTCATCACGGTCAAGCTCGGCCATGACGCGGCCCACGGCGTTGACCTCCATCTCGACCGACCCGACCTGTCCGCGCAGATTGTTATCCTGCGTCTGCTCAATGCCCGAGCGGCCCACGCGCATGCCCGGCAACGCCAGTTCGGCATTGTGCACCACGTCCTTTTCCGCAGGTGGGGCAACATAACCCACCACATGCGCCAGCAACGGGCCAAAAGGATAGACCCGCGTAGTGCCGACATCGATCAGCACACCCGGCAGGGAAGGCATGTTAAGCTCCAGCCGCGCCATGTCATCCCATGACAGGAAATCACGCAGCATGATCGGAATGAAGCGCCGCTTGTGGCGCAGTTCATGCTCGATGCGCGTGGTGTCGCGCGGCTCCAGCGGCACCAGCTGGGCAAAACGCTCCAGCGTGCCGGGAATGTCGCTGGTTTCCTCCGCCAGCAGCAACGCACGCCAGTTGACGCGGTTGGCCGCGACCGAAATACCGAACCGGTCGGTAATGCGTCCACGCGGGGGCGCAAAGAAGCGTTTGCTGAGGCGGTTGCTTTCCGCAAGCTTTGCATAATGGCTGCCGTTGAGAACCTGCAACCCGTACAGGCGTTCCCCCAATGCACCCAGTACTGCTCCCTGCGCCGCCATGAGCAGCAGGGCACGGCGGGTAAAGACGCCACGTGAAGGGTTCTTGCCTTCCTCGGGGCGGGACATGAGCCGGGTGCCGGATTTCTTCTTACGCAACTTCATGCACTCATCCGGCCCGGACTCACTGTTACATCCGTCTCAGGATCGATCCGTGTTATTGACGACAAAACGGTAAGTCCAGACAAACCCTGCATACAGGACAGGAAAACTGCCGAAGGACAGGACTGTCTCGAAAACAAAAGGCAGAAACTCCACAATATGCAAGGCCAGTGCGGAACATAGCGCCCATTGTAGCGCCGTAACCCCCACCATCACCACGCCAAACACAAGCCAGAGTACAAAAAAATTAACCCGTGACAGCATATAACGCCCGGACAGAGCCACACCATGCACGATCAGCATCATGAGCAGCATGACCCCGGCCGGCCCGAAGCTGAGTATATCCGCCCATAATCCCAGCACGAACACCGCAAGCGAAGGCATGGCCGCAGGCACGAATACCGACCACAGGAACACCGTGCCCATGACCAGCGCGGGCATGAGTTCCACCTGCCCCGGCAGGTTGAGCGGCGCGGACAGCACAAGGGTGGCGAAAAATACGAACAGACAGGGCACGGCACTGCGCACGCCATGGTCAATGCGGTAGCCAAGCCCAGTGCGCGGGTGGATGGTGGGACGGATGGGCGGCGGCGTGAAGTTCTTCATCCATGCAGCCCCTGGTTCACATGGGGCAGAAACTGCGTGGGCAGCGACAGCGTACCCCCAACTGGTGGGGGCAGCGGCACACGGCCCGGCGCATCGGGGGGGGCCACGCTGTCGGCATAGTCGAATATGCGCAGAATATCGACATGGTCCAATGCTGCCGCCGGCACCACCACGGGCTGGCCGGGGCGCACATAATGCACATGCCCCACCGGCAGGCCAGCGGGCAGGCTCTCGATCTCACCATTGGTCACGACACGCTCCCCCTCGATCGGCACATTATCCTGCGGATAGAAGATGATGCGCGGCAGGGGCGAGTTGTCGCCCGCCATGATGGCGGCAGCGTGGCTGGATTCAAGGGTTACCGGCAGGCGGCTGGACGAGTCGGTAATCAACAGCACACGCGCCGAGCGCCTGCCCACCTCGGTCACGCGCCCGACCAGTCCCGCGCCGTCCAGCGCAATGCCCCCCTTGCGCACCGCTGTATCGGGGTTGATCGCCAGCAGCACCGCGCGCGCGTACAGCCCACTCGTATCGCGCACCACGCGGCCACTGACGAAGGTGGGCGCGTTATCGGGAATCCAGTGCAGGTTGGCTTTCAGCGTGCCGTTTTCATCTGCCAGCGCCGCCGCCACATCATACCAGTGCCGCAGCGATTCGTTCTCGGCGCGCAGGCGGATGTTCTCGGCCTCAAGATTACGGATGTCCTGTAAGTTACCCGAAAGCCAGCGCAGCTTGGCCTGCGGCCACTCCACCAGCGCGTAGGCAGGGGCCAGCAGGTCGGCGGTCTGCATGCGCAGGCGTTCGACAAGCACGCGATCCGCCTTGCCCAGCAGGATTACGCCACAGGCTACAAGAATCAGCGCGGGCAGGACCAGCTTGCCCAGCGCCTGACGGAACTGGATGGAAACAGGCATCAGTCCGCCCCTTCAGGCGTAACGCTGTCGTCACGCCTGCCGGGTTGTCCCATACTGCCTGGTCGCCGGACCTGCATCGTCCTGCGTCTCCCCCTGGGCACGCTGCCTTCCACACGCAGCAGGCAGCGTACTTGTCCTGTCCGTCAGTACATACTTGTCAGTACATTGCGCAGACGCTTCATTTCCTCAAGCGCACGCCCCGTGCCCATCGCAACACAGGACAGCGCATCCTCACCCACCGTAACCGGCAGGCCGGTTGCTCGCCGCAGCACTTCATCCAGACGGTACAGCAGCGCGCCGCCGCCGGTCAGGACAATGCCCTTGTCCACAATATCAGCCGCCAGTTCGGGTGGCGTGTTTTCCAGCGCGGTCGTCACCGCATCCAGGATCTGGCTGACCGGTTCGGCCAGGCTTTCGGCGATCTGTGCCTGCGAGACCACGACCTCACGCGGGACACCGTTGATCAGATCACGCCCCTTGACATCACGCCACGGCCCCGGATCCTCCGGATCATCGGGGGGCATGGCGGAACCGAGGTGGATCTTGATCTGCTCAGCCGAACTTTCACCGATCAGCAGGTTATGATTGCGGCGGATGTAGGAGATGATCGCTTCATCCATCTTGTCGCCGCCCACACGCACGGAACGGGCATAGACAATCCCGCCCAGCGAGATGACCGCCACTTCCGTCGTGCCGCCGCCGATATCAACAATCATGCTACCCGAAGGCTCGGTTACCGGCAGGCCCGCACCGATGGCGGCGGCCATGGGTTCCTCGATCAGGAAAACCTTGCGCGCGCCTGCACTTTCCGCACTTTCCTGAATCGCGCGGCGCTCGACGGCGGTGGAGCCGGAGGGGACGCATACGATAATCAGCGGGCTTGCAAACATGCGCCGGTTATGCACCTTGCGGATGAAATGCTTGATCATTTCTTCCGCAACCTCGAAGTCGGCAATCACGCCATCGCGCAGCGGGCGAATGGCCGTGATGTTGCCCGGTGTGCGGCCTACCATCTGCTTGGCTTCTTCACCCACCGCGAGCACCTGCTTTTTGCCCCGCACCTCTGCCAGCGCGACAACTGAAGGTTCGTTCAGGACAATACCCCGCCCCTTCACGTAAACCAGCGTATTCGCCGTGCCAAGGTCGATCGCCATGTCAGCGGAAAGCAGACCCAGAACGCGAGCAAACATGCAGAACTCCCGACAATAACACCAGACTGGACCGTCCCACATCCCGACCGGCACCGCATGCCCTCATGACATACCTGCGTAATGTCGAAAACCGTCTGGGTAAGCCCGAGGGATTACCGGCGCAGGCAGGCAGGGGCAAGAGGCCAGATCGTTTTAATTCATTAAAATTACCAGAGCCACGAGAATTGTTACAAATTGCCCCTCTTTGGTCATGGTCAAACCATATCGCACGTATCATCTTAGCCGTATTCACCCGCCTGTGATGCCTGTCAGGCACCACAGTGCAGAAGCGGAAAAAACCTGTATGAAAACATTATTCCCCCGCGTGACCATCCGCCCGGCAGTCCTGCTGGCAGCCGGGCTTTGCCTTGGACTGAGCGCATGCGAGGACACCCGTGACCCCGGCCAGCGCGCCATTGGCGGCGGCCTGCTTGGCGCGGGCGGTGGCGCCCTTATTGGCGGACTGGCAGGCGGCGGACAGGGGGCTGCCATTGGCGCGCTGGCCGGTGCCGCAGGTGGGGCCGCGATAGGAGCCGCCACCACGCCAACACGGCGCCCACGCAGGGAGGCTCCCTCCACCATCTGCCCCGATGGCCGCGTGCTACCCCCGGGCTACACGCCACAGAGTTGCCCACAGGCGGCAGGCACCGCACGCCCGGCCTATCGCGCACAGCAGCGGGGCTATGCCCAGCCCAGCTACCCTCAACAGGGCGGCTATTATGGCCAGCAGGGCGGGTATGGACAGCAGCCCGCCGGTTATTACGGGCAGGGCGGTTACGGGCCGGCCGCCTATCCGCAGCAGGAAGGTGCCTATCCCGAAGATTACGACGGTTACTGAACACACGGCGCCCCACGGCGGGAGACCTGCCGTGGGGCGCCGGTTCATGCACTATAACAGGGTCGCACCACCTAATAGAGTTCCGATAAAGAACAACAGACGTTTCCGGGTGCTGCCTTTTTTCAGGAAGGCAGCCTTATCCAAAGCTTTTTGAAAAAAGCTTCATCAGAAACCTTCCCTCACCTGTCGCCCGTTTCGCGGACGGTCTTTTGAAAACA
Source organism: Komagataeibacter medellinensis NBRC 3288 (assembly GCF_000182745.2). Lineage (NCBI taxonomy): Bacteria > Pseudomonadati > Pseudomonadota > Alphaproteobacteria > Acetobacterales > Acetobacteraceae > Komagataeibacter > Komagataeibacter medellinensis. The sequence continues at coordinate 2,679,435 of NC_016027.1, read as the reverse complement.
GCCCATCAGGTATCCAGAGCTGCGGGTTCTGCCCGATCGCGCTTGACCAGCAGCTTGTTCAGCGCATGCACATAAGCCCGCACGGCGGAAACCAGCGTGTCGGCATCCGCGCCCTGCCCGTCCACCAGCTTGCCATCTTCTTCCAGACGGACCGAAGTGCGGGCCTGCGCATCACTGCCTTCGGTCACAGCACCCACGGAATACAGTTGCAGGGTGGCATCATGGGCAACAATGGTGCGGATGGCGTTGAATGCCGCGTCAACCGGCCCCTGCCCTTCGGCATGACCTTCCTTGCGCGCACCATCGACTTCCAGCACCAAATCGGCGGTGGCGGGACGGCGGGACCCGGCCGTAACATCCAGTGACACGAAGCGGATGCGGGCATGGTCGCGCACTTCATCATCAACCAGAGCGACCAGGTCTTCGTCGTAGATGACTTTCTTGCGGTCGGCCAGGTCCTTGAAGCGGGTGAAGGCTTCGTTGAACTCGGTTTCCTCGATGTTGTCGTAGCCCATCGCCTTGAGCTTATCGCGGAAGGCCGCGCGGCCCGAATGCTTGCCCAGCACCAGCGATGTCCGGTTCCAGCCCACACTTTCCGGCGTCATGATCTCATAGGTCGCTGCATTCTTCAGGATGCCGTCCTGATGAATGCCGCTTTCATGCGCAAACGCGTTCCGGCCCACGATGGCCTTGTTGGGCTGCACGTCAAAGCCGGTAATGGTGGCCAGCATGCGTGAGGTACGCAGCAGGCGTTCGGTATGGATGCCAGTGGTGTAGGGCAGCACATCGTGGCGCGTGCGCAGCACCATGATGATTTCCTCCAGCGCCGCATTGCCCGCGCGTTCGCCAATGCCGTTGATGGTGCATTCCACCTGCCGCGCGCCCGCCTTCAGCGCCGCAACCGTATTGGCGACACCCAGCCCCAGGTCATTGTGATTGTGGGTGGAGAAGATAACACCATCCGCCCCCGGCACGCGGGTGCGCAGATCATTGAAAATGCGGGCCATATCCTCGGGGGTAGAATAGCCGACCGTGTCGGGGATGTTGATGGTCGTCGCACCCGCGCGGATGGCGGTTTCCACGCAGCGGCACAGAAAGTCGGGATCGGTCCGCGATCCGTCCTCGGCGGACCATTCCACGTCATCGGTGAACTGGCGCGCGGCGCGGTTGCCCGCCTCGATCACTTCCAGAACCGTTTCAGGCTCCATGCGCAGCTTGTACTTCATGTGCAGCGGCGAGGTAGAGATGAAGTTGTGGATGCGCCCACGCCTTGCCGGCTTGATCGCCTCGCCCGCACTGACGATGTCGTTCCTGCCGCCACTGCGCGCCAGAGCGCACACGACGGTCTCCTTCACCTTCTGCGCGATCTGGTGAACGCTGTCGAAATCCCCTTTCGATGCCACGGGAAAACCCGCTTCCATCACATCCACGCCCAGTTCTTCCAGCGCTTCGGCCATGCGCAGCTTTTCAGCCAGGTTCATGGAAAAACCGGGGGACTGTTCGCCATCACGCAGCGTGGTGTCGAAAATGATGACGCGGTTGGGATCGATACGGCCAAAGGAGGGATGGTCGATGCTCATGGTACTAACCTCGGGACCTGGGTCCTGCTGGGATGCGGGAGGCGTCACGCCTGGGTGCGCCTGTCATTTCGTGTTCGCGAACCGGCATAACCGATCCGATCAATCCCCTGGGCGCGCCGGCACGCAGCCGGCCCTGATCGCTCAGGGGCGGATAAGTCGAAGACGAAGAAGCCCGGCACCGGCACATGCGCGCGCGGCGGCGTGCGCATGTGCGCCCGATCCGATCCCCACGATGTGCGCTGTCGTTACCATGCCGGGCACAATACAGCCGCGAACCCCGATTGCAACCGCAAAAGTACGCCACCCCACCCTTCAGCCCGTGGCATGGGTGACCATACTGTCGGTTGCGAAATACCGGTCGATGGCCTGCACCATCGCACCCGCCACGACCATGCGGTGGGCCGCCTGGCGCAGGGCAGCCTCGTCCATACGGTTGGACATGAACCCCATCTCCACCAGCACGGAGGGGATATCGGCCGATTTGAGCACCACGAAGGAGGCATGGCGGGAGGGGTGCTGCAAAAGCCCGATACGCGGACGGAATGAGGAGACGATGCTGCTGGCCATATGGGCCGCGCCGTGGCGCGTTTCCTCGGTCACGAGACTGGCCAGGATTTCCTGCACTTCGGGCGAATCCGCATGCACGCGGGGGCCACCAAAGCGGTCGGCGCTGTTTTCCGTCTGAGCCAGCATGGCGGTCTGCCGATCCGACGCCTTCGCTGCCAGTGTGTACACGCTGGCGCCGCGCACGCCACGGTCCACCAGTGCATCGGCATGCATGGAGATGAACAGCGCGGCCTTGTGGCTGTGGGCAATGTCCACCCGCCCCTCAAGCGGGATGAAGCGGTCATCGGCGCGGGTCATGGCCACGCGGTAGCGGCCGCTGCCCTCAAGCTGGCGTTGCAGTTCGCTGGCCGCGGCCTCGGCCACATGCTTTTCATACGTGCCGGAAATGCCGATGGCGCCGGGGTCCTTGCCGCCATGGCCGGGGTCCAGCATGATCAGCGGCCTGGGTGGCGCCGCGCGCCCCACTATGGCCGGTGCGTGCAACACGGGGTGCGCCGCATGCGTGGCAGTGGCATGGTGGGCGGCCGCCGCGTGGGCAGGCGTGTGCACCAGCGTGCGGGCCACGCTCACACCCGGCACCCATAGGCCAAGCCCGCCTACGACCGTACGGCGGGCAAGGCTGCCCGCACGGGCGGCGGCATCATTTCCATCAGGCCGGGATGGGGGCATGGTCTTGCTTCCGGTCATAACAGTTGCGGCATACCTGCTTCCCTTACCACCATACGGGCGGCGCGTCAGCGGGATAAACACATGCACCCTTGCAGGAAGGGCCGCATTGCGTCATGCTTCCCAGCCGTGATGGACCATACCAGATCCACCTGCCACAAAAGGCAGGATTGGCCTGGCGGGATGCCCGCAGGGCATTATTTCTCCATCCGGCATGCATCATGCATGCGCGGCATACGCTTACCGGCCTGTTTTCCGGCCACGCCACGGCGTGGGAGCACATGCAGCGCATGACCTGAAGCTGCCGCGCCGGTGTTCCCCATCGACAGGAAACCGGATGGCATACAAGTCGATACGGAGGCCCCGCCCCGGCAATCGGGCCGGACGGCACCTCCCCAACCATGACCGAGGATGGATTGAACACCACGCGCTCCCCTCTGCGCACATGCGATGACACCATGCCTGACTGCGAGCGGCCACTGCGCGCCGCATCCGGTCGCCATGCATGGTCTGTCCGCCCGCGCGCCGCGCGGTGGTGTCCTTTCCGGGTCCGGTCGCGTTATTTTTAATATTTCTGTCCGTTCCACCTGCTCCCTCCTGCCGCCACATCGTGCACGCGCAGCCCGGATGCCGGAACGCGACATACCGGAGTACGCCTGTTTATGAGCAAACGCATGCTGATCGACACGACCCACGCGGAAGAAACCCGCGTGGTCGTGATGGATGGTCACCACCTTGAGGATTACGATGTCGAAGCCGCTTCCAAGAAGCAGCTCAAGGGCAACATCTACCTTGCCAAGGTCATCCGCGTGGAGCCCAGCCTCCAGGCCGCGTTCGTGGATTACGGCGGGAACCGCCACGGTTTCCTCGCCTTCAGCGAAATCCACCCCGATTACTACCAGATCCCCGTAGCCGACCGCGAAAAACTGCTGGCCCTTCAGGAAGAAGAACGCCGCGCGGAAGAAGAACGCCGCGCGCGTGACGACGAGGAAGAGGACGCGCCCGCCGCCGCCGAAGACACGGAAGAAGGCACCGAAAGTGACGAGCCCGAAACCGTGGGCGGCGAGAACGATACCGGCGACGAAGCACAGGCCCAGCGCCGTATCGCGCGCTTCCTGCGCAACTACAAGATCCAGGAAGTCATCCGCCGCCGCCAGATCCTGCTGGTGCAGGTGGTCAAGGAAGAACGTGGCAACAAGGGTGCTGCGCTGACCACATACGTCTCACTGGCGGGCCGCTACTGCGTACTGATGCCCAACTCGCTGCGTGGCGGGGGCGTTTCACGCAAGATCACGTCGGTGGCCGACCGCCGCCGCCTGCGTGACATCATTACCGAACTACAGATCCCGCGCGGCATGGCCATGATCGTGCGCACCGCCGGTGCCCAGCGCCCGCGCGCCGAAATCATGCGCGACTGCGAATACCTGCTGCGTCTGTGGGACGACATCCGCCAGCATACGCTGGAATCGGTCGCACCCGCGTTGATTTACGAGGAAGCCAGCCTGATCAAGCGCGCCATCCGCGATATCTACACGCGCGAAGTGGGCGAGATCCTGATCGATGGCGAGCCGGGCTGGAAGTCCGCGCGTGAGTTCATGCGCATGCTCATGCCGCAGAACGCGCAGAAAGTGCGGCTGTGGCAGGACCACGAGCAGACGCTGTTCTCGCACTACAAGGTGGAGGGGCTGCTGGATTCCATGCTCTCGCCTTCCGTACAGCTGAAATCGGGCGGCTATCTGGTCATCAACCAGACCGAGGCGCTGGTCGCGATCGACGTTAACTCGGGCCGCGCTACGCGTGAGCGCAATATCGAGGAAACGGCGCTGCGCACCAACCTGGAAGCAGCCGAGGAAGTCGCCCGTCAACTGCGCCTGCGTGACCTGGCCGGCCTGATCGTGATCGACTTCATCGACATGGAAAGCCGCAAGCACAACGGCATGGTCGAGCGTAAGCTCAAGGACGCGCTGCGCACCGACCGCGCGCGCATCCAGGTTGGCCAGATCTCCCATTTCGGCCTGCTGGAAATGTCACGCCAGCGCCTGCGCCCCTCCATTGCCGAGTCCGCCTTCATGCCCTGCCCGCATTGCATGGGCACCGGCATCGTGCGCGGAATCGAAAGCTCGGCACTGCATGTGCTGCGCGCGATCGAGGACGAGGGCATGCAGCGCAAGGCTGCTGAGCTTTCGGTCAAGGTTGCACCGGAAGTGGCGTTCTACATCCTCAACAACAAGCGCACCTGGCTGAGTGAAATCGAGACCCGGCACAAGATGCAGGTCGTCTTCGCACCTGACGCCGCCCTGCAGGCGCAGGACTGCACCATCGAGCGTGTCCGCCCGCAGACGGCCCGCTTCGAAGCCCCGGCGATTATCGAGCATGCCCCGGCTGAAAGCAGCCATGTGCGCGAGATCCAGATCCAGGCCGACCCCCCTGCTGCCGAAGCCACGCCTGAAGTCGCCGCCAGCACGGATGAGGACGAGGACATCGCATCGGGAACCGACCACCGCCGTCGCCGTCGCCGCCGTCGCCGCCGTGGTGGTTCCGCCACCCAGGCTGACCAGACCGCAGTGGAAGGGAACGAGGGCACAACGCAGGTCGCTCAGGCGACCGAAGCGGCCCCCGCAGTCCCCGCTCCCGAAGCCTATCGTGGCCCCACCCCGGCAGACCCGTATGGGGATGCGATCATCGACATCTTCGATGTGATCGAACAGACCACGGCCCCTGTCGAACAGGTAGCGGAAGCCGATCCTGTCGTGGTGGAAGTGGTGGAAACCCCCGATGCGCTCGTTGCGGAAGAAGCTGCAGCCAAGCCGCGCCGCTCACGCCGCCGCTCACGCCGTCGCACGCCGGCTGAAGAGAGCGTGACGGAAAGCGAAGCCGCACCTGAAGCCACCGTAGAGGCTCCCGCCCCTGCAGCAGTACCGGCAATCGACGCGGTAACGGAAACGGTAGCGGAGCCTGAAGCTGAAGCCGCCCCGGCCAAAACGGTGGAGGAAGCGCCCAAGCCGCGCCGCCGCCGTGCTACCCGCGCAACGACAACCGCACGCCGCACCAAGGCTGCGGCAGCGGAAGCTGCGCCTGTAGCCGAGACGGAAGCACCGGCAAAGGATGAGGAGGCCGCGAAGGCTGAAGCCAAGCCCACCCGCAGGCGCGCCAGCAGCAAGGCTGCGGGCACGACCACGGGCACGGCGGCTACCACGCGCCGCCGTGCCACCCGCAAGACGGCCAAGGCAGATGAACCCGCTGACGCTCCGGCGGAAACCCCTGCAGCACCTGCGGAAACCGCCGATGCCACGGCGACGGAAGAAGCCCCTAAGCGCCGCCGCGTGACGCGCCGCAAGAAGGTGGAAACCGAAGCTGCGGCAGCGGATGCGGCTGTGGAGGCAACGGAAACCGCTGGTGAAGCCGCTCCCAAGCCAGCACCCCGCAAGCGGGCTACAACCCGCAAGGCAGCCACCACGCCTGCAACCGCAACCCGTGCCCGCCGCCGCAAGAAAGCGGAAGACGCCACGGAAGCCAAGGACGGCACGACCGAAACTCCGGTAGCGGATACAGCGGAAGAAGCCGCGCCCCGCCGCCGCACCGGTTGGTGGAAACGCTGAACAGCGCAGCCATGCTAACAGGCTGAAAACAGAAAAACCTGCCTTCGCAAGAAGGCAGGTTTTTTGTTACGCGGTCCCGTCACGGCCATCAACATTCAGCCCATGAGCCAGCGCGGGCAGGCTGTCTGAAAAGACCAGACTGGTAATACCCTGAAATCATCAATATTTTTGGTGAATCTATTCCAAAAAAAGCTTTATCAGGCTGTCGGATCGGGATTTGGAATGGATATTATTCATAACTTATGAAAACATATTTCTGTTTCCTGTTTCCTGTTTCCTGTTTCCTGTTTCCTGTTTCCTGTTTCCTGTTTCCTGTTTCCTGTTTCCTGTTTCCTGTTTCCTGTTTCCTGTTTCCTGTTTCCTGTTTCCTGTTTCCTGTTTCCTGTTTCCTGTTTCCTGTTTCCTGTTTCCTGTTTCCTGTTTCCTGTTTCCTGTTTCCTGTTTCCTGTTTTAGAAATTCTATTATTTTCATAATTCAAGCAATATTATTGCGCAAAAAGTCCAAATCCGACAATCTGTTAGAAAACATCGCTTTTACGACAAAAGACAACGCCCAGAAACTGCGATCCTCCCGATTTTCATCAATGCGCCGTTTCAGGCCAACTCCTTGACACGAACAGCATGCATGACAGGACGGAGCGAGGCATCCATCCCGTATCGCTTGATTTCCACTCAAATCTTGTGCCCGCTGGCAGTGGCGAATAGATGCGTGCGGAGTAAAGGCTAGGGCAGGTTCTGGCCCGTCCGCCCATCGGGCATTGCGGGCGCGGTTTCCCAGCCGGGACCGATAATGGCAGCACTCCGGCGACCCAGCCCGTCATTACGGAGCACGATCATGTTCTGCTCCTCCAGATAGGTCAACTGGCGGCGGGCGCGGCCCAGGGAATGGGTGCCATAGGTGCGCGCGATCAGGCTGTCCGATGGGCAGGGCTGACCCTGCAGGGCGGCGCGCGCAATCAGCAGGAAGATACCCTGTATGTCCTCAGGCAGCACGACGGCCATCTGTTCGGCCTGCTGCCACTGATCCGTTTCTGCCGTCTCTACGTCCACACCAGCGCGGGCCACCGCCAGCAGGCGGCGGAAGCGCGGCATGTCCAGCGCATCGCGGCCCATGCCCTCTATGCGGCAGCGGACCAGAAAATCCTGGTACAGCACATGCACGGGGCGGAACCCCGCATCCTCGTCACGCAATATGTCGGTCAGGATCTCGAGAAAGCGCTGGCGCAGGGCCGCCGCATCCACAGGGGGGGCTTCCTCGGCTTCCATCCCGGTTTCCGCCACCGTCGCGGTATCGGCATGGGCGGCAAGCTGGGCCAGGATATCGGGCGGCGGGCTGAAGTTGCGCGGCGCGCGCGGCACCACCTCACGCTCGGGCACCGGGGTCAGGATCAGTTCACGTATTTCCTCACCCACCGCCATCGGCTCGAACGGCATCAGGGTGGGACCTGCGGAACGGCTTTCGGTCTCGACCGGGCCAATCTTCACGGCCAGCGGACGGCGCGATACGGCAGGGCCGAGGGCCACGAAATACCCACGCTCCAGATCACGGAAACTCTCAGCCTGCCTGCGCTCCATGCCCAGCAGGTCGGCTGCGCGCATCATGTCGATATCGAGGAAGGTGCGCCCCATGAGGAAGTTGGAGGCTTCGGCCGCGACATTCTTGGCCAGCTTGGCCAAGCGCTGGGTGGCGATTACGCCTGCAAGCCCGCGCTTGCGCCCACGGCACATAAGGTTGGTCATGGCGCCAAGCGAGGCCCGGCGTGCTTCATCCGAGACCTCGCCCGCTGCCGCAGGCGCAAAAAGCTGGGCTTCATCCACCACCACCAGCACGGGGTACCAGTAGTCACGCGGCACCTCGAACATGCCACCAAGGAAGGCGGCGGCGCGGCGCATCTGCACTTCCGCATCCACGCCCTCAAGGTTCAGCACGACAGAGGCGCGATGCACGCGCATCCGCTCGCCCGCAGCCTGCAGGGCGGCTTCGGTATGTTCGGCGGCATCGATCACCAGATGACCAAAACGCTCCGCCAGGCTTACAAAATCGCCTTCGGGGTCAATGATCGCCTGCTGTACCATGCGGGCCGACTGTTCAAGTAGTCGGCGCAGCAGGTGCGACTTGCCCGAACCGGAATTGCCCTGCACCAGCAGGCGGGTGGACAGCAGTTCGGCAAGGTCCATGGTTACCGGGGCATCACCCGCAACAGCCCCGCGCCGGTCCCCGATCGTGATTGTAACACTCATGGCGCTGACGGATACCGCCCGCGCTGCGAGTCCCGCAACCATTCCCATGCCCCTTCACCCGCCAGACGCCCCGTGGCCATACAGCCCTGCAGAAGGTAGCCGCCCGTCGGCGCTTCCCAGTCCAGCATCTCGCCTGCGGCAAAGACACCGGGCAGGGCACGCAGCATGAGCCGTTCGTCCAGCGCAGACCAGGCAATGCCGCCTGCAACCGATATGGCGCGGTCCAGTGCCGCTGGCGCGCGCAGCATGACCGGCACGGCCTTGACCCGCCGGGCCAGCGCCGCCGGGTCGCGTGGCAGCGGGCCATCACCGCCTTGGCGCAGCAGGGCAATGGCCTCGGGTGTAAGCCGTAGCGCCTTGCGCAGGGTATTGGACAGGCTTTCACGCGCCCGCACGCGGGCAATGCGGGTGGTAATATCCGCCACCCCCAGCGCGGGCCGCAGGTCGATATGGACAAAGGCATGGCCATCACGGGCAATCCGGTCACGAATCGTGGCCGACAGGGCATAGACCGCACCGCCTTCCAGGCCCGTTCCGGTCACGACAGCCTCTCCGCGCACGGTCTGCCCATTCGGGCCCGTCAGGGCAATGCCGCGCAGGGGCGTGCCGGCAAAACGATTTGTAAAATCCGCGCTCCAGTCAGTCATGAAGCCACAATTTGCGGGGGCAAAGGGCGCAACATCCACACCCAGTGCCAGCAGGCGCTCACGCCATGCGCCGTCCGCCCCAAGCCGCGCCCAGCTTGCGCCCCCCATGGCCAGCACGGTGGCGTTGACCCGCCAGCCTGCCTGCCCACCGGGGCCGCGCACACGTAGCCTGCCCTCCGTATCCCACCCTTCCCAGCGATGGCGGGTGAGCAGGCGCACGCCCCGCTCCGCCAGACGCGCCAGCCACGCGCGCAGCAGGGGAGAAGCCTTCATGGCGCGCGGGAATACACGCCCGCTGCTACCGGTAAAGCAGGGCTGACCCAGTCCTTCGGCCCACTGCACCATGTCGCACGGGGTAAAGGCCGCCAGCGCGCGCGCCATCATGGGCTGTGCCGTGCCATAGCGGGCGGCAAAGAGCGCGGGGGTCTCGGTATGGGTCAGATTCAGCCCACCGCGCCCGGCCATGAGCAGCTTGCGGCCCATGGTGGGCATCTGCTCCACCACGCTGACGGCACACCCCCGGTCGGACAGGATCTCGGCACAGGCCAGCCCGGCGGGGCCGCCACCAATGACCGCCACATGCGGTCTGAAAACGAATTCGGTCATACGCTCAGATAATATAGTCAATGGGTGGCAGCATCTGGTCCATGGTAAAGGCAGGAAGGCTGGAATGCCGCGTGCCCACCGGGCGCGCCGGATTACCCACCACCGTGGTGTAGGGCGAGACGGATTCAAGCACGATAGACCCCGCCCCCACCTTGGCTCCCTCGCCAATCTCGATATTGCCCAGAATCTTGGCCCCCGCCCCGATCAGCACGCCCCGGCGCACCTTGGGATGGCGGTCTCCCACGTTCTTGCCGGTACCGCCCAGCGTCACGCCCTGCAGCAGCGAGACATCATCCTCCAGCACCGAGGTCTCGCCAATCACGATTCCCGTGCCATGGTCCAGCAGGATGCGCCGACCCAGGCGGGCGGCAGGGTGAATATCCACCGCAAACAGCTCGGAGCAGCGGCTTTGCAGGTGCAGGGCAAGGTAGCCGCGCCCATTATGCCACAGCCAGTGCGCCACGCGGTAACTCTGCACCGCATGGTAGCCCTTGAAGAACAGGAACGGTGTCACGTATTCCGCCGTGGCGGGGTCTCGCTCACGAATGGCCACGAGGTCTGCCGCCGCCGCCGCCACGATATCGGGATCGGCATCGAACACTTCCGTCACCAGTTCGGCCAGCGCGTCATCCGCTACCGAACGATCACCCAGCTTGCGCCCGATCAGGGCCGCCAGTGCACCACGGAACGAGCCATGGTTGCGGATGCCGGTGGCCAGCAGGCCCTTGACCAGCGGGTCGTTGCAGCCACATGCGCCGCTGACGATTTCCTGCCACAGGTCGTGAGGGTCCACATGCCCCAGCGTGGGGGGCAGCACGGGCTGCCTGCGCGGCGGCATGGAAAGGGCAGCAGGCTGTTTTTCAGACATGACAGATCCGTTCCGGCCATCTGGCCCGGTTGGTTACGTGCGGGCAGGGCAAGTGCCGCCTACAGCCCCATGGCGTGGCGGGCAAAACTACGGCGCAGCGGTGTTATGCGGTTGACGGTGGCAAGCCCCACGTCGCGTGCCAGGCGCAGCACGGGGTTATCGTTGCCGAACAGACGCTCCAGCGCATCGGTTGCAGCCAGCATGAGCATGTTGGCAGGTCGGCAGCGCGCCTGGTAGGAGCGCAGCACATCGGGCGCGCCCACATCCCCCCCACACGCATGCACGCCCATCAGGATATCGGCCATGGCAATCACATCACGGAAGCCAAGGTTGAGCCCCTGCCCCGCTATGGGGTGGATACCATGCGCCGCATCGCCTACCAGCGCCAGCCGCGTATCGACATAACGCTGCGCGTACTGCGCGGAAAGCGGATAGACCCAGCGCTGCCCCACCGGGGTCACGGCACCCAGCCATTCATCGCCCATACGACGGCGGATTTCATGGGCAAAAGCCACCTGCGGCAGTTCCGCCAGGCGGTGGGCCACCTTCTCGCCCTCGGTCCAGACCAGGGCGGACAGGTTGGGATGCTCCGCCGTTCCCGCCATGGGCAGCTGGGCAAAGGGGCCTGCGGGCAGGAAGTGTTCCAACGCGCGCCCCTCATGCGGGCGTTCATGGGCTACGGCACAGACAATGCCACACTGGTTGTACGGCAGGCGGGTCACGGCGATGCGTGCCTGCTCGCGCAGCGGACTGCGCCGCCCTTCAGCCGCGACAACCAGGCGGGCATGGATGACCCGGCCGCTGGTGGTACGGATTTCCGCCCCTTCGGGCCTGCGGGTCACGCTGCCCTCATCAGGGGCGAAAACATGCACGCCCGGCGTTGCGTGCAGGGATGCATTCAGCGCCACGCGCAGGGCACGGGCTTCGATCATGGCGCCAAAGGGCTGGTCGGCATCATCGGGGCCGAATTCAAGGAACAGGCGCGAAGGCGGCCGCCCCGGCCTGCCATCGGTCACGCGGATCTCGCGGATCTCGCACGACTCCATGGGCAGGCGCTGCCACACGCCCGCCGCCTCCAGCAGGCGGCGCGAGCCTGCGGCAATGGCATAGGCCCGGCCATCGAAAGCCGGGTGTTCCATGGGCGGCAGGGCCGCGCGATCAATAATGGCAACCTGCATACCCGCAGCCCCAAGGCGGCAGGCCAGTGTTGCCCCCACAGGCCCGGCCCCCACAATGCAGACATCGACCCCAAGGGCCCCGGATGCTGTGGAAGATGGCGTGTTCGCGTTCATGTCGTTTCCTGTTCTGAACCCTGTCTGGGGCAAGCCCAACGGATTTACTCTCCCCGGGTAGCAACGCACAAGCGCACTTGCCGGTCAGGGAGCATGTGAAGGCGGATGACATGCCTTACCCGATCAGGGTATAGACGGAACGGTTACCCTATCCTTCACCCACGGTCAGCCGGACCGCGACAGCAAAAATGGAGACCCGGTGCGATGAAGCTTGTCACAGCCATCATCAAGCCTTTCAAGCTCGACGACGTGCGTGAGGCCCTGACCCCACTGGGGATACAGGGACTGACCGTATCCGAAGTCAAGGGCTTTGGCCGCCAGAAGGGGCAGACCGAGATCTATCGCGGTGCTGAATATCATGTCAGCTTCCTGCCCAAGATCAAGATTGAGGTTGCCGTGGCTGACGAGATGGTCGAACAGGCCGTGGAAACCATTCTGGAAGCCGCCCATACCGGCAAGATCGGTGATGGCAAGATCTTCATCTCCCCGTTGGACAGCGTCATCCGTATCCGCACGCGCGAGACGGGTGACAGCGCGCTTTAAGCCCCTTCCTTTTTCAGTCATTTCAGGATTGACCCCTTACCATGACTTCATCCTACCGTTTCAAGATCGCGGCCGTATCGGCCCTTGCCCTGACCCTGTGCGGCGGCGTGGCCCAGGCCCGCGAGACATCCAAGGCCTGCCACCAGAAATTCGCGGCCGCCCGCACCGCAGGCAGCCTGAATGGCCAGAGCTACAAGGATTTCAAGACTGCCCAGTGCGGTGATACGGCCACTGCCGCGGCCACCACCAAGCCCGCCGAAGCACCCGCGGCGGCAGTTCCGGCAGCGCCGACCGCCAAGCCCGCGGCACCGGCTGCCGCCCCCGCTACCACTGCGGCCGCCACCAACGCCACGATGCCCACCGCCATTGCCGAGAAATACAGCAAGGAATCGGCTGGCAAGGCGCGCTTGCACACCTGCCTTGACCAGTACAACGCCAACAAGGCCACCAACGCCAATGGCGGCCTGCGCTGGATCCAGGCGGGCGGCGGCTATTACAGCGTGTGCAACACGAAGCTCAAGGGCTGACCCACCACCCCGTCCGGCCCGCATGACCGTGGGCCGGACGGTTCAGCCACCCGGCCTGCGCGCGGGGCGGACAAAAGCCTGGTTCGTGGCATAGGATATCCACACCCGGTGGTGGGCGAACCAGTCCGATCCAAGCAGCATTTCAAGGTGCTCACGCAGCGGGGCCACGGTCAGCATGACATTGCGCTCCAGTTCGTGGCCGACCTGCAGGGTAGTGAAACGGTGCCAGTGATAGATATCCTGATGCCCGTCCACCCCCGCCGTAACCCCACCGGGATCGCGCGCCAGATCCGACTGGCTGATGCCAGCGCGGTGCGCAATTTCGGGTGAGATGATGCGCGAACGCGCCCCACTGTCGAGCAGGGCCGTGACCGGCCTGCCCGCAAGCTGAACTTCCAGCAAAAAGCGGTTGTCCTGCCGGCGCAGGGGCAATGTTTCATACGGCCCGTCCCACGCCGGTGGTGGCGCGCAGGCCACAGAGTCATGCCGGATATTCCACAGCGCCAGCGTGCCGCCCGCCACATCCATGTCCAGATCGAAGCGCGACAGAATATCACCCCCCAGCAGCCCCGCCACCGGGGGATGGATCATCGGCTGGCCGGGCAGTTCGCCCACCGGGACGGAACGCGCGCCGAAATCCACATCTCCCACCCGCAGGTCGGGTACGATGGCATTGGGGGTGGCCTGCGCCACGCCGCCGGTGCCGTGCACGATGGTCTCGTGGTCGGGGTCCAGGCGCAGGCGCAGGGAACCCACCATCTCGGGCGTAAGCAGGCCGCCATCGGAACCCGTATCGACCAGCGCGCTCAGACTGTGCCCCGCAATGCTGATCACGATGGAAAGGTAGCCCCCATCATCACGCAGCGGCACCTGGGCCACGCGCTCATGACTACACAGGCGTGACACCTCTTGCGCCATGGCAGGGGTTACGGACAGTACGCCCAGCGCCAGTGCGACCAGCAAGCCGCAGACCGGGCGGGCAAGCAGCCCCACCATCAGGCGAGGCGCCGGGCCATGGCGTCCGTCGCGGCCAGCAGGGCGGACTGGATGCCGGGCTCGGTCATGGCATGACCCGCCACGTCCACAAGCTGGAACTCCGCCTCCGGCCAGGCGCGGTGCAGGTCCCACGCCGTGCGCACCGGGGTTGCCACATCATAGCGCCCCTGCACGATAACGGCGGGAATATGCCGGATACGCCCTATATCACGGATCAACAGACCTTCCGCCAGCCAGCCTGCATTGACGAAATAATGGTTCTCGATACGCGAGAACGCCAGCGCGTAACGCGGGTCGGCATGGCGCATGACCGTGCCGTGGGCGGCACGCAGGGTAATGGTGCGCCCTTCCCACATGCTCCATGCAATGGCGGCCTGCATCTGCACATCGGCATCATCGCCGGTCAGACGGCGGCTGTAGGCGGCCATCAGGTCCATGCGTTCCCCCTCGGGGATGGGGGCCACGAACTGCTCCCACAGGTCAGGAAAGAGCCATGACGCGCCATCTTGATAGTACCACAGCAGTTCCGCCCGGCGCAGGGTGAAGATGCCGCGCATGACCAGCGCGCTCACGCGCTGCGGGTGCGCCTGCGCGTATGCCAGCGCCAGCGTGGACCCCCATGAGCCGCCGAATACCATCCACGACTCAGCCCCCGTCATCTCGCGCAGGCGTTCGATATCGGCCACGAGGTGCCATGTGGTGTTGTTCTCAAGCGAGGCATGCGGGGTGGAGCGCCCGCAGCCACGCTGGTCGAACAGAAGGATGCGGTAACGGGCGGGATCGAACATCTGGCGCTGGAAAGCCGAGCACCCGCCACCGGGGCCGCCGTGAAGGAACACGACGGGAATGCCCTCCGGGTTGCCGCACAGTTCCCAGTACACGCGATGCCCCTCGCCCGTATCAAGCCAGCCGTGATCGTAGGGGTCGATCGGAGGATAGGCGACCTGGGGCATGGGCGTTCCTGTTCAGTATGCTGTATCGGGCGGGGTATCGGTGGCATGGGGATGGGCGCGTGTCCAGACATCCATCAGCCGTGCCTCGTCGGCAAGGGTGTAGCGCTGGGTGGTGGACAGGCTGGCATGGCCCAGCAGGTCCTGTATCACGCGCAGGTCAGCCCCCCCTTCCATAAGGTGAGTGGCAAATGAATGCCGCAGGGCGTGCGGGGTTGCATGCTCGGGCAGTCCTGCCATGTGCCGCCATGTGCGCATGGCGCGCTGGGCAATGCCCGCCTGCAGTCGCCCGCCGCGCACGCCAACAAAAAGTGGCGCATCCGCCTGCGGCAGCGGATGCACGCCCCGCCAGCGCCTGAGTGCCACCATGACCTGTGGCAACACCGGCACCATGCGCTCACGCCCGCCCTTGCCCTGTATGCGCAGCACGCCATCGCCCTTTGTGCTGTCCCCCAGTGCCTGCGCGCGGTCAAGGTCACGCACGTCCAGTCCCAGCGCCTCGGAAATGCGCAGCCCGCAACCATACAGCAGCATAAACAGCGCGCCATCGCGTACCTGCGCCATGGGGGTATGGGCAATGTCGGCAACACCTTCGGGTACTTCGAGCGCCTGCGCTACCGGCAGGGGGCGCGGCAGAGGGCGGCGGGTGCGCGGAGTTGCCAGCAGGCCGGGGGCCGGATTATCCACCCCATGATAACGCGCAAGGTAGCGGTAGAAGGACCGCAGGGCCGAAACCCGGCGCGCACGGGTACGGGCCGCGCGGTCCTGTGTCGTGGCGCGCCTGCCCCCCAGGGCCTGTGCATGTTCATGGGCCAGCCATGCCCGCAGGTCGGCCAGCGACAGACCGGCCAGCGCGGCGAGGTTCGGCTCCGCACCCAGATGGCCGGTCACGAAAGCAAGGAAGCGATCCAGATCCCCCCTATAGGCGGTAAGCGTAAGGGGAGCAGCCCGGCGTTCGGTTTCCATCCAGTGCAGAAAGGCATCCCGCGCTCCGGTTGCCATCATGTGCTCGGCCATCGTGCGTCCTTCCCCCCTGTTTTCCTTACCCCATACCGGACTGTCAGGGCCATGTGCGCGCCATACATAACCAATGGACAAGACACGGACGATGCATGACGATAGAAAAACGCATGCCTGACCGCAATCCCACACAGTCCGACCTGCTGCCCACCCCCGCGGGGGACGGGCGCGTACGGGTCATGCTTACCCTGCCCTTTGCCGGGCCGCTGGATTACGTGCTGCCGCCACGGCTGGCGGGATCACGGCCGGGGGACATCGTAACCGTGCCGCTAGGCCGCCGCACGGAAACGGGGGTGATATGGGACGCCACATCCTGCCTGCCACCAGAGTTCACGCCGCCACCACAAAAGGACGTGCCCACCAGCCGCCTCAAACCCGTAGCAGCCCGCCTGGACCTGCCGCCGCTCCCCGCCCAGTTGCGCCAGTTCGTGGACTGGGTAGCCGCCTACACCCTCTCGCCACCGGGCATGGTGCTGGCCATGGCGCTGCGGGCCAATGCGCTGGCCCCCCTGCCCCGCCCCGCCACAGGGTGGATAACCGCCCCGACACCGCCTGCGGACCTGCGGCTGACGCCTGCGCGGCACAAAGTGCTTGATACCGCATCCGGGGGCACCCCGCTCACCACAACGGAACTGGCCCGGCGCGCGGGCGTGAGTGCCGCCGTCATTAAAGGGCTGGCGCAGGCGGGCGCGCTACAGGCAGTTGAAATCACCCCTCCGCCGCCCTTCGCCATGCCCGACCCCGCACATTGCCCGCCGGTACTGGAAGGCGCGCAGGCGACTGTCGCAACCGAACTGCGCGCACGCGTGGCCGAGGACGGTTTTTCCATCACCCTGCTGGAAGGGGTGACTGGATCGGGCAAGACCGAGATCTACATGGAAGCCATTGCCGCCTGTGTTGCCGCTGGCAGGCAGGCACTGGTACTGCTGCCCGAGATTGCCCTGTCCGCCCAGTGGACCGGTCGCTTTGACCGCCGCTTTGGCGCCCAGCCTGCCCTGTGGCATTCTGACCTGGGCGCGCGCGTGCGCAGGCTGACGTGGCGGGCGGTGGCCGATGGCACGGCGCGCGTAGTGGTGGGCGCGCGCTCTGCGCTGTTCCTGCCATTCGACCAGCTTGGCCTGATCATTGTAGATGAGGAGCACGAAACCGCCTTCAAGCAGGAAGACGGCGTAACCTACCACGCACGCGACATGGCGGTGGTGCGCGCGCGCATGAGCCGCGCGCCAGTAGTGCTGGTTTCCGCCACGCCCAGCCTTGAAAGCCTGGCCAATGTGGGGGCGGGCCGCTACCGGCACCTCAAACTGGGTGCGCGCCACGGCAATGCCAGCATGCCCGATGTGGAAACGCTGGACATGCGCGCCGACCCGCCCGGGCGCGGGCTGTTCCTCTCGCCCGTGCTGACGGACGCGATCAATGATGCGGTGGGCCGTGGCGAGCAGGCGATGCTGTTCCTCAACCGCCGCGGCTATGCGCCGCTTACGCTGTGCCGCACCTGTGGCCACCGCATGCAGTGCCCCAACTGCACCGCATGGCTGGTGGAACACCGCGCGCGCCATATCCTGACCTGCCACCATTGCGGGTATGACGAGCCCATTCCCCAGACCTGCCCCCAATGCGCCGATGCCGACAGCCTGACGCCCATCGGCCCCGGCGTGGAACGTATAACGGAGGAAGCCCGCGCCACCTTCCCCGATGCCCGCATTCTGGTCATGGCCAGTGATACACTGAGCGGCCCCGCCGCCACCGCCGCCGCAGTCGAGCGCATAGCCCGGCGCGAGATCGACCTTGTGATCGGCACGCAGATCGTGGCCAAGGGCTGGCATTTCCCGCACCTGACGCTGGTGGGAATTGTGGATGCCGACCTCGGCCTGGGGGGGGGCGACCTGCGGGCGTCGGAGCGCACGGTGCAGTTGCTCCATCAGGTTGCGGGCCGCGCGGGCCGGGCCGAGGCGCCGGGACGCGTGCTGTTACAGAGCTACGTGCCCGACCACCCGGTCATGCAGGCGCTGGTATCGGGAGACTTTGCCAGTTTCATGCAGCAGGAGGCCGAACAGCGCCGCCCCGGATTCTGGCCGCCCTATGGCAGGCTGGCTGCTGTGATCGTCAGCGCCGAGATGCCCGATGCCGCCGACATGACCGCCCGCGCCCTGGGCCAGAACGCCCCCCGGATGGACGGCGTGCAGGTGCTTGGGCCTGCGCCTGCGCCACTGGCCATCCTGCGCGGGCGGCACCGCTTCCGTCTGCTGCTGCGTGCGCGGCGCAATATTGCGGTGCAACCGATCATGCGCGAATGGCTCTCACGCGTGAAGCCAGAGCGCGGGGCGCGGATTGATGTGGATATTGACCCGGTGTCGTTCCTGTAAGGAACCGGCCGGTTCAAAAGTTTTTTGGTGAATCTTTTTCAAACAGCTGCAAAGAACGCCGCCTTTTTGAAGAAAGGCGACGCCCAAAAACTTTTATCCTTTCTGATTACTGCGCTTCCGTCGCATGTGTCATGCCACGCTGGAGCGCCTGCTCCACCTTACGCCCGGCAAGCGACAGGGCCACGGCCTCCGCAATGCGGATGCCATCAATTCCGGCGGACAGGATGCCACCGGCATAGCCCGCCCCCTCACCCGCCGGGAACAGGCCGCGCACGTTGATGCTCTGCCCATCCCCCCCGCGCGGAATGCGCAGCGGTGACGACGTGCGTGTCTCCACCCCGGTCATGACCGCATCACGCATGGAAAAACCGGCCAACCTGCGATCGAAATGGGGCAGGGCCTCGCGTATGGCATCAATGGCAAAAGCTGGCAGGCAACGCGCGAGATCGGTGGGCGTGACACCGGGGCGGTAGGACGGCACGACATCACCCAACGCGGTAGAGGGCCTGCCATCAAGGAAATCGCCCACAGTCTGGGCCGGGGCAAAATAGGCTCCCCCACCGGCCACGAACGCCTTGCGTTCCCACTCGCGCTGGAAGGCGATACCCGCCAGCGGGCCACCGGGATAGTCCTGTTCTGGCGTAACACCTACCACAATACCCGCATTGGCATTGCGCTCGGCACGGGAATACTGGCTCATGCCATTGGTTACCACCTGTCCTGGTTCCGATGTCGCGGCCACCACCGTACCGCCAGGGCACATACAGAAGGAATAGACCGCGCGGCCATTACTGGCATGATGCACCAGCTTGTAATCAGCCGCCCCCAGACCGGGCACGGGTTCGGGGCGGTGGTAGCGTGCGGTATTGATGACGGATTGCGGATGCTCGATCCGCACCCCGATCGAGAACGGCTTGGCCACCATGGCCACACCCGCCGCATGCAGTGCTTCAAACGTATCACGCGCGCTGTGGCCTATGGCCAGCACCACATGGTCGGTCACGATCTCCGCCCCATCGGCAAGGCGCAGGGCGGCAATGCGCTGGCTACCGGCGCCATCATCACGCATCACGAACTCGCGCACATGCGCGCCAAAACGGTATTCCCCACCAAGAGATTCGATCTCGGCGCGGATATGCTCCACCATCGAGACCAGCCGGAATGTGCCGATATGGGGACGGGAGAGATATTCGATCTCGGGGGGCGCGCCAGCGCGCACGAACTCCGCCAGCACCTTACGCCCGTAATGGCGCGGGTCACTGACCTGGCTGTACAGCTTGCCGTCGGAAAACGTGCCAGCCCCGCCTTCACCAAACTGCACGTTGCTCTCGGGTGTCAGAATGGATCTACGCCACAGGGCAAAGGTATCGACCGTGCGTTCGCGCACCACCTTGCCACGCTCCAGCACCAGCGGGCGCAGGCCCATCTGCGCCAGCACCAGGGCCACCATCAGCCCGCACGGTCCTGCGCCGATTACCACCGGGCGGGTAAAGCCGGGGCGGGCAGCGATCTGCGCGCCATCGTCCAAGACAGGATGGTAGGCGGTATCGGGGGCGGGCAGGATATCACGCGCGCCCGCATGGGTCGCCAGCACCGCCGCCTCGTCCGCCACCACGCAGTCCACCGTATAGACCAGCATGATACGGCTACGCCTGCGCGCGTCATGGCCACGGCGGAACACACTGATCTCCCCTACATCTGCTGCCGCAACACCCAGCCGTTCAACCACGGCATGGCGCAGGGCGTCCTTCGCATGGCCAAGGGGCAGGCGCAGTTCGGTCAGTCGGATCATCGGGTCATATTTCCTGTGGCAGTGGGAAGGCCATGCGGGTGGCTTATCACGGCGCATGCCCGCGCAAAACGTGCTAAGTGCTGGTGAGAGGCCATAACCTTCTGCTAGGCAGGCCGCGCTACCCTTACCTTCATGCGGATGGACACAACCCCATGGGCAAATGCCAACATGATCATTGCCTTGACAACCATGACCATACGGACGCGCATGATCCCGTACAGGCTGCCACCACGCCCACCGGGCATGATGACGGACACGACCATGCGGGACATGACCACGAAGACCACGCGGACCATGACTGCGGGCACGACCACGGCCATGGCGGGCTGTTCGGCCACCATCACGTGCACACGCCCGCATCATACGGGCGGGCATTCGCCATCGGGATCGCCCTCAACCTTGTCTACGTGATCGGGGAAGCGGCATGGGGCGTGCGCAGTCATGCGCTGTCACTGCTGGCGGATGCCGGGCACAACCTGTCCGATGTGCTGGCGCTGGGGGCTGCGTGGCTGGCCGAGGTGCTCTCGCGCCGCTCGCCCAGCACCAATTTCACCTACGGCCTGCGCCGCTCCTCCATCCTTGCCGCCCTTGGCAATGCCATCGCCCTGCTGGTCGTAACCGGCGGGATCATGTGGGAGGCTGTGCTGCGCCTCATCCACCCGCACCCGGTTGCCGGTGCGGCGGTCATGGTGGTAGCAGGCATCGGCATTGTGGTGAACGGCGCCACGGCCCTGCTGTTTGCAAGCGGGGGCAAGAAAGACCTCAACCTGCATGGCGCGTTCCTGCATATGGCGTCGGATGCGCTGATGTCGCTGGCTGTGGTGGCGGGCGGCGGTGTGATCCTGCTGACAGGTTGGCTGCGAATCGACCCCATCATCTGCCTTGTTGTCTCGCTTTCCATCATTGCGGCCACATGGTCGCTGTTGCGGGATTCACTGGACATGGCGCTGGACCGCGTGCCGCGTGGCATAGACCCCGCACAGGTTGCCGCCTTCCTGCGCACGCTGCCCGGCGTGTGCGACCTGCATGACCTGCATATCTGGCCCATCAGCACGACCGAGACGGCGCTGACCGTACATCTGGTGCGTAATGCGCGTGAAAGCGGCCAACCGGCCGAAGGGCTGCTGAACCAGGCCGCACGCGAGTTGAATGCACGTTTTGGCATCATGCACCCCACCTTCCAGATCGAAACCCTGAACGATGCCGACCACTGTGTTCTCGCCAGCGCGCATACGGTCTGAAAACAAGGATAACCTGCCCCGCATGCCTGCAAGAATCGATACCAAGATCCTGGCCGCATGGTGCAGCGTTGCGGTCAGTCTTGTTGCGCTGGGCATGAAATATGCCGCGTGGCGGGTGACCGACAGCATCGCACTGTATTCCGACGCGGTGGAGACGATCATCAACGTGGTGTCCGCCGTGGCGGGGCTGTGGGCGCTGCGGGTAGCCAGCCTGCCGCCCGACCACAACCATACCTACGGCCATTACAAGGCTGAATACCTCTCTGCCGTGGCGGAAGGGGTGCTGGTTGTCATTACCGCCATCACCATCGCGCATGAAGCCTGGGTCGGTTTCCAGCACATGCATGCACCCGAGGATTCGCTGCTGGGCATCAGCCTCAATGGCGGGGCGGGGCTGCTCAACCTCGGGTGGGGGCTGGTTCTGCTGCGACTGGGGCGGGCGCACCACTCGCCCGCGCTGGTGGCAAGCGGGCACCACGTGCTGTCCGATGTGTGGACATCGGCCGTGCTGATCGGGGGCTTTATCCTGATCCCGCTAACCGGCTGGCTGTGGCTTGACCCGCTGCTGGCCGCCATGATCTCGGTTAACGTGCTGCGTACGGGGTGGGACATGATGCGCACCTCGATTGCGGGCCTGATGGACGAGGCCCCCAATTCGGAAACGCTGACCGAAATCCGCTCCATTATCTCCCACACCGCCACCGGGGCGATGGAGGCACATGACATCCGCGCGCGCATTGTCGGCGCGATGACCTTTATCGAATTCCACCTTGTCGTGCCCGGCACCATGAGCGTAGAGGATGCCCACCATATCTGTGACCGTGTGGAGGAAGGTCTGCGCGCGGGCGTGGGGAACGCGCTGATCAACATCCATGTCGAGCCCGAACGCAAGGCCAAGCATACCGGCGTGCTGGTCCTTCCCTGACCAGCCTGCCCGCCCCCATCAAGGCCACCGTTACAGGCCGGAGCACGACGGCCATCATGAAAATGACAGGCTGGTCTGCGATAAAAACTACCCTTGTCGCGCAACCGGACTGCTACCCCCCGGTTTACCTGCCAGTGCTGTTGCTGAAAGTTCCCTGCCGGTCATGCGAACCGACTTAACCGAGATCCGCCGGCGGCACATGCGCCACCTGCGCCGCTCCGCCCGCATCACCACCGAGCAATGGAGGCGCAAGCTGGCATGCTGGGCGGCGGCCGTTATGGTGGGCGTGGTAGCCGTAGGCTTTGCCATGGCAGCCGATGGTGCCGCCATGTTACGCAACCATATCGTTGCCATCAGCCCGTGGATCATGCTGGGCCTTACCCCTGCGGGGCTGGCACTTTCCACGTGGCTGACGCGTACATGGTTCCGCGGTGCCCAGGGCAGCGGCATACCGCAGACCATCGCCACCCTGCACCTTGAAAACTTCGGCATCATCGACCGGCTGCTCTCGCTGCGGGTGGCAGCGGGCAAGATCGTGCTGACCACGCTGGGACTGGTGGCGGGCGGCTCTATCGGGCGCGAGGGGCCAAGCGTGCAGATCGGGGCTGCAATCATGCATGCCTGCGGGCGGTGGCTCAACCTGTCCACCGTCAGCATGCGGCGCGGACTGATCCTTGCGGGTGGCGCATCCGGCGTGTCGGCGGCGTTCAACACCCCACTGGCCGGGATCGTGTTTGCCATTGAGGAACTCAGCCATTCCTTTGAACAGCGCACCAGCGGCACCATGCTGACCGGCGTGATCCTGTCGGGTGTGACAGCCATCGCGCTGGTAGGAAACTATAGCTATTTCGGACATACGGACGTGGTGGTGCCCATTGGCATAAGCTGGATCGCGGTGCCGACCTGCGGCATTCTGGGCGGGATTGGCGGGGGGGTGTTTTCAGCCATCCTCATCCGGGCAACACGCGGCCTGCCCGGTGGGCTGGGGCGGTTTGCGCGCGGCAGGCCGGTGGCGTTCGCGGCCACCTGCGGGCTGCTGCTGGCCATAATCGGCATTGCATCGAACGGCATTACCTACGGCACGGGCTACGAACAGGCGCATGAAATCATTGAAGGCAAGACGCACTACCCTGCGTCCTTCTTCATCCTGAAGTTCATCGCCACCATCATTTCCTACTGTTCGGGCATTCCGGGCGGGCTGTTTGCGCCCTCACTGGCCATTGGCGCGGGTTTTGGCGGGTGGGTGGCACAGTTCCTGCCGCATACCACGCCGGGTGCCGTGGTGCTGCTGGGTACGGTGGCCTATTTCTCCGCCGTGGTGCAATCGCCGCTTACGGCTTCGGTCATCGTGATGGAAATGTGCGATAACCAGCAGGTCACGCTGGCGCTGCTGGCCACGTCGTTCCTGGCCTATGGCGTCTCGCGCATGATCTGTTCACAGCCGCTTTATGCCGCTCTGGCCGAAGCGTTCCTTGATGGCATGGCAACCGCCCCCAAACCGCCCGCAACGCCCCCGCTACCCGCCGCGCGCTGACAGCACCCGGTCGTACAGCGCCAGCCACTGGCGGGTTACGGCCTGCGGGGTAAACCCCGCATCATAATCCCGCCTGCCGCCAGCCACGATGCGGGCGGCAAGGGCCGGGTCATCAAGCACCCGCCGCAGGGCCGCCGCAAGTGCGTGAGCATCCTCAACGGGTACCAGCATGCCGTTCTCGCCATCACGCACATGGGCACGCGGGCCAGCCGCGGCACACGCCACCAGCGGCACATCCATCGACCATGCATCCAGAATAACGGTGCCAAACGGCTCGTAACGTGAAGGCAGCACGCAGATGTCGGCGGCGGCCAGTAGCGCCCCCCGGTCCGTGCGCCAGCCCAGGAAATGCACCCGCGCGCTCACACCCAGCCGTGCTGCCTGTGCTTCCAGCTCTGCCCTCAGCTCCCCTTCGCCTGCCAGCCAGACATGGCAGTCCGGCAGGACGGGCAATGCATCGAGGAGCGTTTCCAGCCCCTTGGCCGGATGCAGGCGCGAGAGCACCAGCAGCACGCGGGCATCGGGCGGTGTATCAAGCGATTGCCGACTGACTGGTGGCGCGGGGGTTACGGAGGAAAAGGTGGGGATATAGGCCACCCTGCCCGCCGGTGCGCCGCGCGCGCGCATGGACTGCGCCATATCCGGCGTGCAGCCAACAAACCAGTCACAATGCGCGAACGGACGCAGGTCCTTGTAATTGCCAAACCAGCCGATCACCGGCACGCCGGTATGCGCGGGCACCAGTTCGGCCGCGCGACGCAGCCAGCAGTGAATCAGATCGGGCTGCATGCGCGTAATCACCTGGCGCAGCCTGTGGCGGGCCAGCGCGCGAAGGGGAAAGCGTAGCGGCGTGGTCTCCACCGTCATGCCCTGCCCCCGCATTTCCGCCAGTCGGGGGGAGGCAGGATGCAGCACAGCGCATTGCGTAAGCCCCGCTGCCTGCAGGCCCAGCATGGCATCCGTTGCATAAAGCTCCGCCCCGCCATTACCGCGTGCCGCCATGACATGGAGTACCCGCATGGCACCGTTCTCCTTCTGCCCGTGGCAGAACGCCTTTAGAAACTGTGTGAAAACAGCGTATTGATAACAATAACAGGATTTTCTGGATGTCGCCTTCTTTCACAAAGGCGACATGCCCTGAAGTTTTCAGGGAAAAGTCTCACCAAAAACTTCCATGTGATTGCACGATATTTTCCACGCAGGCGTTTCAGGCCGTCTCCTGGCGTGCCGAGAGATCGACCACGGCGGCACGGCCATCTTCCGTGCCGAAAGCAAGGCCGCACCCGTCGGGACTGAAGGCCAGCGCCGTGACGGCACCGCCCCCCCCCATACAGACCGGCAGGATACGCTGTGCCGCCGTATCGGCCATGAGCACCGAGCCATCGGCAAAGCCTGCCGCCACGATGTCATGCACCGGGTGGCAGGCCACACGGGTACACATCACGCCGGGGATGCCACCGGCTTCTGCCGGGGGCTTGCCCATCGGGCCGCCACCAAAGAACGGCCACATGACAATCGTGTCCGCCCCACTGGTCACCAGCCACTTGCCGTTACGCGTGAACGCCATGGACTGCACCTTGGACGGGTAGCCACTCATGCGCATGTTATGTCCATCCGACAGCCGCCAACCATGCAGTTCCGATTCCTGCATGGACGTGACCAGCGCCTCGCCGGCAGGGTGGATGGCAATACCGATATGACTGCCCTTCCATTCCAGCGGGCGCACGGTATCCACCTTTGCCTGCACGAACCACATTGATGCGCCATTGTAATGCGAAGCCGCGATGCGTTTGCCCTTGGCATCAAACACGATGCCACTGACGGTGGAAGGATGCTCCAGCACCTTGAGTGTCGCGTGTCCACCCGCATCACGCAGTTCGACCTGCTTGCCTGATGCGAACGCGATCACGCCGCCCCTGCCCCTATCGTCGCACCAGGTGGTGACGTGCTCGATCCAGCGACGGCCCTGTACCAGGTCACTTACGCTACCATCGGCCATAATCCGGCGCAGGGCATTGTCATCACCGCCGGTCAGGAAGCCGGTGGTTGCTGCATCGGGTGCGATACTCAGGATCGCGCCATCATGCACGGTCGTGACATTCCACGCATCCGAGCGGTCCCAGTCAGGCCGGTCGGCCACCACAATGTCGCCTTCCGCCGTGACAAAGGCGACCTGCTGGCTATCGCGCGCAATGGCGCAGCCGGTTACGTGGCCGTCAAGCTGGCGGATGGCCCCACGGCGTTCAAGCAGGGTGGGGACCATGGTGTCGTTTACTGTATCGCTCATTTCGCACGGCAGCTTTCAAAACCACGACGCAACTGCGGGCGGTTGAGGTTGCGGCCAATGAACACAAGGCGCGAGACACGCGGCTCGCCTTCCTTCCATGGCCCGATGAAGCCGCCATCGGCCATCATGTGCACGGCCTGGAAAGCGAAGCGCTGGTCCTCGCCCGCATAATTGAGGATGCCCTTGGCACGCAGGATATCGGCCCCCTGCTCTTGCAGTACGGCACCGATCCATGCCTGGAACTTGGCGGCATCCAGCGGTTCTTCCACTTCATAGGACAGGGATGTCACATCGGCTTCATGCTTGTGGCTGGTGTCTTCAAGGAAATGTGGCGCGTGTTCAAGCGCGCGCTGCAGGTCGAAGCCGCCCTGGTCCAGCACATCGGACAGCGGCACGTCACCACGCTGCGCGCGGTGGATGCGGCCCACGGCATTGATGGAGCGGATACGCTTTTCAATCGCCTCAAGCCCGGCTTCATCGACAAGATCGGTCTTGTTGAGGATGATGACATCGGCAAAAGCAATCTGGTTGACCGCCTCGGGGCTTTCATCAAGCGTCTGGATGACGTTGTAGGCATCCACCACCGTAACCACGGCATCAAGCCGGGTCTTGCCGCGTACGTCCTCGTCCACAAAAAAGGTCTGGGCCACGGGGGCGGGGTCGGCCAGGCCGGTTGTCTCGACAATAATGCCATCGAACTTCGCGCGGCGCTTCATCAGGTTGCCAAGGATGCGGATCAGGTCGCCGCGCACGGTGCAGCAGATGCAGCCGTTGTTCATTTCGAACACTTCCTCGTCGGCATCCACCACAAGGTCGTTGTCCACACCAAGTTCACCGAACTCGTTCACCACCACCGCGTATTTACGGCCGTGCTGGACGGTCAGGATATGGTTAAGCAACGTAGTCTTGCCAGCACCCAGAAAGCCCGTCAGCACCGTAACCGGCACAAGGGCGTTCTGGGCGGCGGCATCGGGTGCTGCCTGGGCGATATCGGACATGTGGCTTCCTGTCTTTCACTAGCGTGTGGCACGGTACGGGCGGCGTAAGCCTTGTTCCAACCAGATATAGGGCCATGGCGCTGCCTGTCCCATACCCATCGGTGCAGAAAAATGTCAGCCCGGCGCGCGGTGCAGGCAGGCTGCACGCAGGGCACTGCGGCAGGCACGGGCATGGGCTACGCTGAAACGCGCGGCCTGGCCGCGCCCGCGCGCGGCAAGGCTGCCGCGGGCATCGGGGTCCGCCATCAGTCGCCCCACCACGCGCGCCAGGCCGGATGCGGGGTCTGGCGGGCACAGCAGACCGCCCTCCCCCACCACTTCGGGCAGGCCACCATGAGGAGATGCCACAAGGGCGGCGCCTGCCGCCATGGCTTCAAGCGCGGTCATGCCGAAGGGTTCGGGCCAGCGGCTGGGTACCACCACGATGGCCGCCCGCCCCATGGCGGCCAGCACATCCGCATGTGGCCTGTAGCCCGCCATGTCCACCCCGGCCGCACGGGCATGTGGCAGCAGGCCGGTCACGAAGGGTGTAGGCGGCGCATCAGAACGGAAACGGTCGGCCCCGATCATGCAAAAGCGCCAGCCCGGATGCACCGGGGCCAGTTGAGCGCAGGCTGCGACGAACAGGTCCGCCCCCTTATCTGCCACCACGCGGCCCGCAAACAGCACACAGGGGTCACGCTGCGCCATGGGCACGACATGTTCGGGCAGCACCACGCCATTGGGCGAGACGCCAACCCGTTCCCCGCATGCAGCGGGCAACCCTTCCAGGAACCGCGCGCGCAACCAGCCCGACACACAGGCCACATCCATTATGCCCAGCAAGTCGCGCCGCAGGGCGGGCGTATCGGCTCCGCGCATACCCCGCGGGTCGTTGTGCAGCACCAGCAGCACGCGCTGGCCGGGACGGTGGCGGGCAATGTACCGGGCGGTATCGGGGCGGTTATGCACCTCCACTACAGCAGGCGCGATATGGGCCACGGCACGCAGGCATGCCGCAGCATAGCGCACGCTGCGGCTGCCCGGTGGCCACAGGCCGGGCTGGATCGCGTGGTATTCATGACCGGGCAGCAGGGCGGGGCCTGCCAGCGGCGGTCCCACGATCACATCCTGCGTACCTGCAAGAGTTGCCACCTGCAGGCCAATCGCACCAACCGCGCCGTGACTGAACCCTTCACGCGCGGGCAGCACCACCGCCACGCGCCACGGCATGGATGCGGGCTGGCTCAGGCGATGTCCTCAAAACGCGACAGCCGCCAGTCCGCTGGCTCCTGCGCCGCCTGTTCATACCACTGCGCCACCAGCGGATGGGCCCGCACGGCGGCCATGTAGGCCTGAGACTGCGGCGAGGGCGGCGTAATACCATAGGACAGCAGACGCGAGACGATAGGCGCAAACATGGCATCCGCCATGCCAAACCGCGCGCCGAACAGGAAATCCCCCCCCTTGCCGAAATCCAGCCGCGCTTCAGTCCAGATGGCATCGATGCGGGTGATGTCGGCATCGATATCGGGTGTGGTGCCTCCTGCCAGCGCGCGGTTGTCGCGCCCGGTATTCATGGGCATGGCCTGGCGCAGGGCGCGGAAGCCCGCATGCATCTCGGACGCAATGCTGCGGGCATAGGCGCGGGCACGGGCATCAGCAGGCCACAGGCCAGGGACGTGCTCGGCGCAGTATTCGCACAGGGCAAGGCTTTCCCACACCGCAATGCCGTTATGCTCCAGATAGGGCACCTTGCCATTGGGCGAGAGGGTGGCGATGGCCGTCGTCTGCCCGTTATCGGCCAGCGGAATCATCTGTTCACGCACATCCAGGCCCGCCAGCCTGACCGCAAGCCAGCCCCGCAACGACCATGAGGAATATCGCCGCGTACCGATCACCAACATGCCATCACTCATCGGACACGCCCTTCCCCTCACTGTCGGGCCGGCGGATGAAACCACCGCCCAGCACCCTGCTGCCATCATACAGGACACAGGCCTGCCCCGGCGCGGGCACGGCCCCTTCATCCAGTTCCACCCGCGCGCCGCCTGACACCTGCCATACGGTGGCAGGCCGCACGGCTTCACGCGCGCGGATCTGGACCACGCAGCGCAGGCCATCCGGCCCCGGCGGGGAGATAAGCCAGTTCATGTCGCGCAGCATGAGGGTACGCGTGACCGCCTGCGCGCGCGGGCCGATCACAACCCGCCTGCTGGCGGGCTGGATACCCACCACCATCTGGCGTGCGCCATCACGCATGGCCGCATTGCCCAGCCGCTTGCTCTGGCCCACGGTGTAGCGCGTCACCCCTTCATGCTGGCCCAGCACATGACCGGCCTGGTCCACGATTTCACCCGCACCCGTCACATCGGGGCGCAGTTTTTCCACCAGCCCGGCATAAGAGCCATCGGTCACGAAGCACAGGTCCTGGCTATCGGGCTTGGTGGCCACGCTCAACCCAAAGCGTTCGGCTTCTGCCCGCACGGCAGCCTTGTCGGGCATGTCACCCAGCGGGAAGCGCAGGAAATCAAGCTGGTCGCGCGTGGTGGCAAACAGGAACCACGACTGGTCACGCCCGGCATCGACGGGGCGGTGCATCTCGGGGCCATCGGGACCTTCAACGCGGCGCACGTAATGCCCGGTGGCCATGGCATCGACTCCAAGGTCACGCGCCATGCCAAGCAGGTCGGTAAACTTCACGCCCTGGTTGCAGGCCACGCAGGGCACCGGTGTCTCGCCCGCCGCATAGGCATCGGCAAAGGTCGAGATCACGCTGTCCTTGAAACGGCTTTCGGCATCAATCACATAATGCGGGATGCCTAGCCGGTCGGCCACGCGGCGGGCATCGTGTATGTCACGCCCCGCGCAGCAGGCACCTTTTTTGGTGCTTTCGCGTGAATCATAGAGCTGGAGGGTGGCGCCGATCACCTCGTGCCCCTCGTCCACCAGACGGGCGGCAACGACGGAACTGTCCACCCCGCCGGACATGGCCACAAGAATGCGCATGGCTTGATTCCACTTCCCTACAGACAGGCGATGCCCGCAGGACTATCCGCCCCCGGGCATCGCGCGTCAAACATCATATTGCGCGCCATACCGCGCGCAGTTGCAGCATTACCGGTCAGGACGTACGCGGCAGGCGCACCACGAGGCCGTCCAGTGCGTCGGTCATCACGATCTGGCAGCCCAGGCGTGATGTCTTTTCCAGCCCGAAGGCAAGGTCGAGCATATCTTCCTCGTCCTCGGTGGGGGAGGACAGCTTCGGTGCCCATTCGGGGTCCACCACCACATGGCAGGTCGCGCAAGCCAGAGAACCCTCGCACGCGCCTTCAAGGTCGATCCCGTTCTTGTGAGCGATTTCCAGGACCGACAGGCCCAGCGGGGCCGCGACTTCGCGGCGGCTGCCGTCACGCTCAATAAATGTTATATGCGCCATCTTTCCATCCTGCCTGTGCTGTTGGCCCACTCAGGGCAAAACACTGCCTTGCGCGCGGCACCGTGCCACAGCCTGGCACAAGATCTCCGCCGCGCGATCCACATCGGCGGCTGAGGTATAGCGTCCGACGGCCAGACGCAAGCCTTCCGCCGCTGCAATCCCGTCCAGCCCCATGGCGGTCAGTACATAGGACGGCACCACTTCGGCCGAGGAACACGCCGACCCGGCGGACAGGCACAGCTGTGGCACCGCCGCCAGCAGGTCCACCGCCCGCACGCCTGCAAAGCGCAGGTTGAGGTTGCCCGCAAGCCGCCCTTCCATACGCCCGTGTACCTGCACGCCCGCGCAGCCCGCCTGTAATGCCACCAGCATCCGGTTACGCAGGGCCGCGATCCGTGTCCGCTCCGCCGCCCCTTCCGCCTGCGCCAGACGGCACGCAGCACCAAAGCCGATAATCAGAGGGGCTGGCAGCGTGCCTGAACGCAGGCCACGTTCCTGCCCGCCACCCGAAAACAGCGGGGCCAGCCGCACCCGTGGCCTGCGGCGCACGAACAGCGCACCCACGCCCTTTGGCCCATACAGCTTGTGAGCGGAAACGGATGCAAGATCCAGGTCCCATGCACGCACGTCCACATCCACCTTGCCCGCCGCCTGCGCCAGGTCACTGTGCAGCAGTGCGCCGGCACGGCGGACAATCGGTGCAAAGGCCGCAATATCGTGCAGCACGCCGGTTTCGTTATTGGCGCCCATGATGCTGACCAGCAGGGTGGGCACTTCCAGTGCGCGGGCCAGCACGTCCGGGTCCAGCGTACCATCGGGGCGGACGGGCAGGATGACCGGTTCGCAGCCTTCATGTGCAAGGTCGCGCACCGATTCCAGCACGCATTTATGTTCAGTTGCCAGCGTAATGACCCGCCTGCGCGCATCACCGCGCGCCAGCAGGTGGCGGACCGCGCCCTTGATGGCAAGGTTGTTGGCTTCCGTAGCCCCCGAAGTCAACACGATCTCTCGCGCTTCCGCCCCCAGCAGGGCGGCTACTTCGGCGCGGGCCTGTTCCACGGCTTCGTGCACTGCCCGCCCGGCTGCGTGGTCAAGGCTGTGGGGGTTGGCAAAACTTTGGGTAAACCACGGCAGCATGCCCTCCATCACACGCGGGTCACACGGCGTGGTGGCCTGGTAGTCGAGATAGATCAGGTCTTCTTCCTTCATGCCCCCACCCCGCTGGCAGCGGGCAGACGGGCCGCCATGGCCGTATAGGCGGCGATAAACCCCTCCACATCCGCCTCGGCCACCGACCATGGCAGGGAGACACGGATGGCGCAGCCCGCTTCTGCCCCCAGCCCCATGGCTTCAAGCACATGCGAACGCGTGACCTTGCCCGATGAACAGGCCGAACCGGCCGACACGCCATATCCGGCCATATCCAGTGCGATCAACTGTGTTTGGGCCTGCCTGCCGGGCAGCAGCAGGCAGGTTGTATTGGCGAGCCGGGAACTGGCCGCACCACACACCACAGCACCCACCGTTCGTGCCGCGCGCTCGATCCCGTCGCGCAGGGCGCCAAGACGGGTGGCCTGATGCGGAATTTCCGCTACTGCCACACGGGCGGCGGCAGCCATGCCTGCAATGGCGGGAAGGGCCGGGGTACCACCTCGCCGACCCTGCTCCTGTCCGCCGCCAGCCAGCATGGGCACCAGCGCGCGAAAGCGCTCCCCGGCCAGCAGCACGGCCCCCGCGCCTTTCGGGCCGCCGAATTTATGGCCTGAAACCGCAATGCTGTCGGCCCCCAGCGCCGCCATATCAAAACTGATCCGGCCCGCCGCCTGTACCGCATCGACATGCAGCAGCGCACCATGGGCGTGGCACAGGTCCGCGATTTCGCGCACGGGATTGATGACCCCGGTCTCGTTATTAGCCAGCATGATACAGACCAGTGCCGGGGCCGCACCCGGCACTGCCAGCAGGCGCTCCAGCATCATGCGGTCGATCACGCCATCAGACATGACGGAAACGATCTCCGCAGCAGCAGCACGGCGCACGGCATCGTGCTCGGTCGCGCCCACCAGAATACGCCTGCCCTGCGCCTGCCCGGTCATGGCCAGCACGTTGGCCTCCGTGCCGCCGGAAGTGAAAATGCAGTTATCGGGTTGCACGCCAAAAGTAGTGGCCATGTCCTCCCGCGCGGTTTCAAGCAATGCACGCGCCGCCCGTCCCGCACGGTGCACGGATGACGGATTGCCCACCACCTCCGCCGCTGCCGCCATGGCGGCAAGAGCCTGCGGGCGGAGCGGCTCGGTGGCATTGGCGTCAAGGTATGTAAAGCGGTCGCGTGCGGTACTCATGCTGTCCAGCCATATGGGTTGCGCCAAGTCATTTTGCGACGTGGATTACGATTTATCTGGCATTTTGGGAATCCATACAGTTATAAGTCAGCGCAACATAATATTTATTGCAACGTGTTATGGAGAATGGACGCACCGTTTTCATACCGCTGCCCCAGTATCGCCCATCCCGCCCGCAGAGGATGGCAAGGAGAGCGAACCAACACGACAGCCCCCTGCTGGCATGGCAACCGCCTGCCACCAACGCTCGGGCAGTATACCCATCCACACCATGCCTGCCCCCCGCGCAGGGCACGCCTGCTGAAGATGCACTGCTATCTTGTAGCCGTAATGCCCATTATCAGGCGGCTGGGTATGGGTTTACTTTCGGCCTGGGGCACCAGGCCGGATCAATTCTGTCTTTTGTGCAGCACTGACCGGATGAATACAGGACCGTTTCCTGCACCCGGCGCGCCGTGCACAAAAAACAGTGTTTCCTCCGCCTGCCGACCTGACGGGGCATCGCCGGTCAGGCAGGCTGTTACAGTAACCGTTCCCGATGCAATGCCTGGAATGCACGGGGAGATGCAAATGCGGGATACCTATGCCTGAGGTCATGTTTGCCGGCCCTGATGGCCGCCTGGAAGGTCGATACCACCACTCAAGCGCGCCCAACGCGCCGCTTGCCCTGGTGCTCCATCCCCACCCGCTGCATGGCGGAACCATGAACAACCGCATCACCTACGCGATGTACCGCGCATTCGAGAAGATGGGCTTTTCGGTCATGCGCTACAATTCGCGCGGGGTCGGCCGCTCGCAGGGGCGTTATGACGGGGGCATTGGCGAGATTTCCGATGCCGCCGCCGCCCTTGACTGGATGCAGATGATCAACCCCAACGCCAGCGGGCTGTGGATTGCCGGCTATTCCTTTGGTGCGTTCGTGGGCATGCAACTGCTCATGCGCCGGCCCGAGATCACGGGCTGGATCAGTGTTGCGCCGCCCGCCAATTACTACGATTTCGGCTTCCTTGCCCCGTGTCCGTGCGGCGGACTGATGATTGCGGGTGAGAATGATGAACTCGTGCCCGAACCCGCCATCCGCAAGCTGGTGGACAAGCTCAACACCCAGAAAGGCGTAAGCGTGGACTACCGCATCTTCAAAGGTGCCGACCATGTGTTTGCCGACCAGGCCGACCAGGTGGCCGAGGCGCTGGAAGACCATGTGAGCACGGTCATGAACCGCACCACGCTGGCGCTGGCGGCGGACTGATTTCCCGGCCTGCTGGCCGTGGGCTGTTCCCTGTGGCGCCGTGAACATGCTAGAGGCTGATCCGCGCCGGGGGGCGACCCGGCCAGCCAGGCCCATCACAGCGCGGAACAGATCATGCCCAAGAGTGAATTCCTCCGGGAGGCCGAAGCACGCGGCTTCATATTCCAGTGCACCGACATGGAAGCACTTGATGCCGCCATGCAGGCCGGACCGGTCGGGGGCTATATCGGGTTTGATCCAACGGCAGACAGCCTGCATGTGGGCAGCCTGATCCAGAT
This sequence comes from Komagataeibacter medellinensis NBRC 3288, assembly GCF_000182745.2. Taxonomy (NCBI): domain Bacteria; kingdom Pseudomonadati; phylum Pseudomonadota; class Alphaproteobacteria; order Acetobacterales; family Acetobacteraceae; genus Komagataeibacter; species Komagataeibacter medellinensis. The sequence goes on along the minus strand of NC_016027.1, from coordinate 2,644,906 downwards.
CATGCTGCTGCGACTCATGCACCGCCATGGCCACCGCCCGGTTGCCCTGATGGGTGGCGGCACGGCAAAGATCGGTGACCCGTCCTTCCGCGAGGAAGCCCGCAGGCTGATGACAGCCGAGACCATCGCCACCAACCTGCGCGGGGTGGAAGGCTGCCTGCGACAGTTCCTGCCACTGGGTGATGGCCCGGTAGACCCACTGCTGGCCAACAATGCCGACTGGCTGGACAAACTCTCCTACATCGACCTGCTGCGCGATGTGGGCGTCCATTTTTCCGTCAACCGCATGCTCTCCTTCGACTCGGTGCGCTCGCGGCTTGAGCGTGAACAGGGACTGACGTTCCTGGAGTTCAATTACTCCATCCTCCAGTCTTACGATTTCCGTGAACTCAACCTCCGCCATGGCGTAACCCTTCAGATGGGGGGATCGGACCAGTGGGGCAACATCGTATCGGGCATCGACCTTGTGCGCCGGATGAACGGCGCGCAGGTTTTCGGCCTGACAACGCCGCTGCTCACCACCAGTTCCGGCGCCAAGATGGGCAAGACGGCACAGGGCGCGGTCTGGCTTTCGGCGGCAAGGCTGCCGGTATTCGATTACTGGCAGTTCTGGCGCAATGTGGAGGATGCGGATGTGGGCCGCTTCCTCAAGCTGTTTACCGACCTTCCCATTGCGGAATGCGAACGGCTGGCAGCCCTTGGTGGTGCCGAGATCAACGAGGCGAAAAAGGTTCTGGCGACCGAAGCCACGGCCCTATGCCACGGCCGCGCCGCCGCACAGGAAGCAGCGGACGCCGCGCGTCGCACATTTGAGGAAGGGGCCGTGACCGCCGCCGCCCTGCCCACGGTAACCGTGCCTGCTGCCCTGCTGGCCGAAGGTGTGCCTGCCTTCCGCCTGTTTGTCGAAGCCGGTTTTGCCGCCAGCAATGGTGAGGCCCGCCGCCTGATCCGGGGCGGGGGTGCCCGGGTAAATGATGTGGTGGTGGGTGATGAGGCGCAGGTAATCTCGGGCGCGGACCTGATTGATGGCGCGGTCAAGCTCTCCTCGGGCCGCAAGCGCCACATTCTGGTCCAGCCACGCTGAACGGGCGGGCGCATGTCTTCCCGGCGCGCAGGCACAAGGGCGGTACCTGCCGGGCAGGCGGATCTGTTCGCCGCCCCGCAGGCCCCTGCCGCGCCCACACCAAAGCCCGTCCCACCGGCAGCCCCGACCCTGCCACCCCTGCCTGCTGTTGCGCCCGAACTGTGGGAACGACTGGGGTATTCGCGCTTTCGTGCCCGCTTCCACCTTGGCATGAAGGAGCGCGCCTATCTGGACCAGCGCGGCCTGCCCGAAGTCATGGCGCATGCGGCGGATTTCGTGGCGACACGTCTGGCCCCGGCCCAGCCTGACAAGGATGGCCGACAGACGCCATGGCGCGGCCACCCGGTCTTTATCGCCCAGCATGCCACCGGTACCTGCTGCCGGGGCTGCGTTGCCCAATGGCATGCCATGCCTGCGGGCCAGAAGCTGGATGTGCACCAGCAGGCTTACATCCTTGCAGTGATACAGGAATGGCTCCGGCGCGAGGACAGACGGCCCGCACCTATACCCGCGCCCAGACCTGCCCCCCGCTGACCCAGCATTCATAGGCGCGCGGCGCAGGCCCCGCCGCTTCGGTCCGACCACCAGGGGCCTGCGCGCACCCATCGGGGCCAAATGTCCACATATGCAGTGGGCAGACAATCCGCCCATACAGCACATAACCGGCGGAAAGCCGGGCATTGCCATGCGGGCAGCGGTCATCGATCACGCCGGGACGATCCTCCTCCACCATCCACACCACCAGCGCGCGACCATCGCACAGCACACGCTGCGGGGCTTCGCGCGCGGCTTCCAGCGTGCACAGGGCGCGGGAACCCGAAGGCACCTGTTTCATTGACTGCATGCTCCCGCCGGTTTTCGGTTATCATCTTACCTAAAGGGAGCGTGTCGTCTATCCTGCACCCACCCCGCGGGCATGCGGCACATGACCCGCTTCTTACAGGATATGATGACGCATGGCTCTTTCCCCCCAGCATGAACATCTTCTGGACCGCCTGGCTGAAGTGGCCGTGCGTGTTGGCGTGAACATCGCCCATGGCCAGCAACTTCTCATTACGGCACCGCTTGATGCCGTGCCACTGGTACGCCGGATCACGGAACATGCCTACAGGGCCGGGGCATCGCTAGTTACGCCTTTCTATGCCGATGACATAACAACCCTGGCACGCTTCCACCACGCCGCCGACGACACACTCGATACCGCCGCCGACTGGCTGCACGACGGCATGGCCACCGCCTACCGCAAGGGCGCGGCCCGCATGGCAATTACCGGCGGCAACCCTGTGCTTTTGGCCAATGAAGACCCCGAGCGCGTCTCCCGCGTGGCACGCGCGGCATCACGCGCGGGGCGCCCGGCCATGGAACTGATCACGCGCTTTGCCATCAACTGGAACATCGTGGCCTTCGCCACCCCGGCCTGGGCGGCACAGGTCTTTCCCGACCTGCCCGAAAAGGAAGCGGTTTCGCGCCTGTGGGATGCGATCTTCCAGGCATCGCGCGTGATGGTGGATGACCCGGTGGCGGAATGGGAAGCCCACAACGCCCGCCTGCACAGACGGGCGACGTGGCTCAATGACCGCCGCTTTGCCGCCCTGCACTTTAGCGGCCCCGATACCGACCTGACCGTGGGCCTGGCCGATGGCCATGCCTGGGCAGGCGGTGCGGAACCTGCGGGCAACGGCATTGTATGCAACCCGAACATTCCCACCGAGGAAGTGTTCACCACCCCGCACGCCCGCAAGGTCAGCGGCACGGTGCGCGCGACCAAGCCGCTGTTCCACCAAGGCACGCTGATTGACGATATTGCCGTGCGCTTTGAGGACGGCCGTATTGTTGAAGCCCGCGCAAGCCAAGGGCAGGCGGTGCTCGAGCGCATCCTTGATACCGATGATGGCGCGCGCAGGTTGGGTGAGGTCGCGCTTGTACCCGCGTCCTCCCCCATTTCCGAAAGCGGGATCCTGTTCCGCAACACCCTGTTTGACGAGAACGCGGCCAGCCACATCGCGCTGGGTCAGTCCTATGCCAAGTGCATGCTTGATACCGACACCCTGACCGAGGCGCATCTGGCCCAGCAGGGTGCGAACAGCAGCTTCATCCATATTGACTGGATGATCGGGTCCAGCAAGATCGACGTGGACGCCATCAACCATGATGGCACCCGCGAACCCCTGATGCGACAGGGTGAATGGAGTAACCAGCCATGACCGCTTCCCCCTTCCGCAAGGCGCTTGTCGCCACCACCTGCGCGCTGGCGCTCACCTGCCTGCCCGCCTACCTGACCCCGGTGCAGGCACAGCAACCCGCTGCACAGCAGCAGGCCCCCAGCGCTGCCCAGCAGGCCGCCATACAACACGACATGCAGACAGTGGCGCAGTACAAGCTGCCAAAGGATTTCTTTTCGCGCATGACACCGGTGATCGAGCAGATCCGCGAGTCGCGGATTTCCCCGCCCGAAACGCCCAACATGTCGCTTGAAGATACCATCAAGCGCACGGAAGCCATGCCGCAACTCCAGCCGATCCTGCAGAAATATGGCATGACGGCACGGGAATTCGTGATGGGCATCACCACCTTTGGCATGACCACCGCCGTAATGCAGCACCCCGCGCAGGACAGCCGCTCCATGCCCACGCTCAACCCCGATAACGTCAAACTGATCAAGTCACATGAAGCCCAGACCCAGGCATTGATCAAGGCCATGGGGGGCGAAGGCAGCCAGCCCGAGGAACAGCCTGAAAATCAGCCGCAGGCCACGCCGCGCCGCTAGGGCACGCGCGTTAGAAATAGAAAAGAATGGACGTTTTTGGGTGCTGCCTTTTTAAAAAAGGCAGCATTCTTTTGAATGCTTTTGAACAAAGCTTCACCAAAAACTTCTTTCTATTTCATTTCGTTAGCAAAGATACCGTGCGGGCCATGACAGCAGCCTGCGTATAACATGCCAGCGCACGCGCACGCCCCGCCGTGCCCATGCGCTGACGCAGAGCATCATCCACCACCAGCGCCCTCAGTGCTGCCGCCAGTTGCGGCACGTCGGCCGGGGGGGCCAGCAGGCCGGTTTCCCCCGCCACCACCTGCTCACGCGGGCCAGAAATATCGGTGGAGACCACCGGCAGGCCGCACAGCATGGCCTCGATCACGCTCATTGGCAGGCCCTCGAAATGACTGGGCAGCACAAAAATATCCGCTGCCGTCATGATAGCCGCCACGTCCTCACGGTAGCCCAGAAAGACCAGCCTTGGCCCGAGTGCCGCACGGGCGGCAGCAAAACAGGGTTCCAGATCCTCCCCCCGGTCGCTGGGCAGGCGCTCGCCTACAATCCACAATACGGCATTGCCCGGCAACGCCCGCATGGCCGCCAGCAGTTCGGGATAGCCCTTGCTACGCACAAGACGGGAGACTGCCAGGATGACAACCTGCCCCGCCCCCACACCTAATTGCGCGCGCAGGCGGATTCGGGCGGCCGGGTCGGGATGAAAAATGGCAGGGTCACGCCCGTTACCAATACCGGTGGCACAGCGGTGGATACCCAGCCTGCGGGCATCACGCGATTCTTCCTCCGATACGGTCAGGTAAATATCCGTCACCTTGCCCGCCAGCCATTCCAACACAAGGGACGCCATGCGCCGCAGGCGCGATCCCGGCTGGTTAAACAGGAAACCATGGCAGGTATAGGCCACGCGCGGCACCCCGCACCGCCAGGCGGCAAACCGCCCCAGCAGGCCGCTGATGGGCATATGGGCATGCACAAGGTCGGGCTTTTCCTCCCGGATCAGGCGCACGAGCGCCCGCCACGCCCGCCACTGCGCCACGGGCGAAAGGGTGCGCGACATGGGAACGGCCACCACCCGCAGGCCATCGGCACACATGGCATCAAGCAGCGGGCCTTCGGCGCAGGCCCCTGTCACATCGTGCCCCCGTTCGCGCAGGGCCTGCATGAGCGGGAAGAGGAACTGCCGCATCGAGAAATCGACATTGGTGATTTCAAGGACCTTCATGCCAACAGTAGCAGCTTTTCACGCCTGAAGGCCCAGCGCACCACCTGCCGCACCCGCCCCGGCGACACCAGAGCAGTCCCTGATGCCCCAGAGGGCGGCCCCCCGGCTTCCTCCGATGGCGGGGCGTCGCCTGCTGCCCGCGCTGCCGGGTCCACCCGCACCACAAGCTGCAACGTGCGGCATGGACTTGGGCCACCATGGTACACGCTTTCCTCCAGGTCCACCACGCCGCCCATGGCACGAAAGCGCCAGTGCTGTTCACCCGCTTCCAGCAGGATCGACCCATCCTGCGCATCAACGGCGTTGACGGATGGATGCAAATGCAGCCGCAGGACAAAGGCCAGTTCGCGCTCGCCCTCCAGCACGTCTTCGCCGCGCAGGATCTCGCCATCGCCACCAAGGTAGAGCCTGCGGTAATAAGTCGCCCCCGCAGAGGCATGATACCCATCATGCGAGAGATTGAGCCAGTGCGCGCCCTCAGCCACCGCATGCTCCACGCCCACATGAGCGGGCCTGCGGCGCAGGGTCCCGTCCGCACCGAATTCGGAGGAGGACATCTCCTCCACCACCACAACGGAATGGGCCGCCGTCTGCCGCAGGGCCTCTTTCCACGCAGGCAGCACGCCCCCGCCACAGTTAACGATCAGGCGCTGACGCGCACATGAGAATTCAAACGACAGCGTACCCGCATGGGCATTGCGGTCATGGCCGTGAGGAGCCGGCACCCCCACATCCACAAGCAGCAGCGAGCGCCCGGCCTGCGCACGCACAAACCCGCCATCGGGCATGCTGCTGGCCACCACCCGCGTGCGCGTGGCCTGGGAGAGCACCATCTCCACCAGGGCCGCACTGCGTTCATGGCTGCCATTGAACAGTGCAAGCCCCCCGTCACCATGGCGCATGGCGCGCAGCACCGGGCTCATCTTGTCCAGCGCCAGGGCAACCGAATGGGGCAGCGCATGCTGGACCGCCTGCATCATGGCGCGCATTTCCGCCAGTTCACGTAAGGCGCGCAACTGCACCTCGGGACTACGCTCGACATGCCAGCCGTCTGGCAGGACCTGGTGTTCCACCACGGTATCGATATAGCGGCGGTACCGGGCCAGGAAGCCGGTATATTCCGGCATGGCTACCGCCACCGCAAGCAGGCCCTTCAGGGCGGCAAGAGCATGCCAGTCATGCCGTTCGGGCGGCATAAGCGCTGCAATCGTACGCCCTTCCACCAGAATGCGGGCCATCAGGCGCTGGCGGAAGGCATCGCTGGCGGAGGCAGCAAAGAAATCATAATGCCCCAGCCACGCGGCCACACGCGCGCCGATCACCCCACATTCCAGCGCCAGCGGGTTCTGGGAGGGGTGGTGCAGCCAGTCATCAACCAGCGCGCGCGCCTTGAGTCGCGCCGCATCGGTGCCCACCGCGCGCAGGTCGCGCAGCCAGCGGAAACCGAGCAGACCTTCACGGAAAACCGGTTCGAATTCCGGCGCATCCCACATGCCTGGGCCAACAGGGTGGGTATAACCCGCCCATGTCAGACTGCCACGGACAAGCCTGGCCCCGACCACCGGATCCCCCGGCCACAGGTCGCGCACATTATGGACAGGCGATGGCGGCAGCCGCCTGCCATGGCCAAACACGGGCAGCCGCGCAAGGGACAGACGCGCCCCACGTGTCAGGCGCTTCAGCGGCATGACACTTCACCCCTGCACTCTATCGGGGGGCGGTCTCTCACGCCGGGATATGCACCCCGGACCGTAAATCCCTTATGGCTGCACCGTAATCATCCTGCCCATAGACAGATGTGCCCGCAATCAGCACATCGGCACCCGCAGCCACTGCAAGCGGCGCGGTCTGGGCAGTGATGCCGCCATCGACCCCGATGCGGATGTCACGACCCGTAGCATCGGCCATACGGCGCAGGGTCTTGATCTTGGCAAGCTGGCTGGTCAGGAATTTCTGGCCGCCAAAGCCGGGGTTGACCGTCATGACAAGGATCATGTCCACCAGATCCAGCACTTCGCTCACCGCCTCAGGCGGGGTGGCGGGGCAAATGGCGATGCCGGGCTTTACCCCATGGTCGCGCACATGCTGCAACGAGCGGTGCGTATGCGGCCCGGCCTCCACATGCAGGTGGATATGGTCCGCGCCTGCCTTTGCAAAGGCTTCGATATACGGGTCCACCGGCGCGATCATGAGATGCACGTCAAACGCCAGCTTCGACCTGGGTCGCAGCGCCTTGATGAGTTGCGGCCCCATGGACAGGTTGGGCACGAAATGCCCGTCCATGACATCAAGGTGCAGCCAGTCGGCGCCGCCGCGTTCAACGGCGGCGACTTCATCCGCCGCACATGAGAAATCCGCAGCCAGCAGGCTCGGTGCGATGAGGGGGGGCTTGAGAGCAGCCATGCCTGTTTTTTAACAGCAATCCATGATGTGCGCCAATATTTCCTGCGTCTTTTCCTCCTCTTTCAGGCGCGGCGGAAACGGGCGGCGAAAAACCCGTCCATGCCCCCCTGTGCGGCCAGCATGCCGGGGTGGGTGCGTAGCCACCCCTCCGGCGTGCGGGCCTGCGGCAGGAAGGCCAGTTCCTCTGGCGTGAAAGGATCGGCAATTAGGCCCATCGCTTCTGCGGCGCGGGCGCGCTGCTCGCCTTCCTCGGGCTGGAGCGAGCACACGGCATAGACCAGCCGCCCGCCGGGGCGCAGCATATCACGCGCGGCGGCCAGCAGCCGGTCCTGTCCTTCCACCATGGTGGCGATGTCACGTGGGCGCTTGATCCACATGGCATCGGGGTGGCGACGGATGGTGCCGGTAGCCGAACACGGCGCATCGAGCAGGATCGCATCCAGCGGCGTTTCAGGCCGCCATCCGGCAGCATCGGCATGGATCACATGTACGCCATCCAGTCCCAGCCGGGTCAGATTGGCGCGCAGGCGCTCGATCCGCCTGCCCTCACGCTCGATGGCAAACACATCCGCCCCGGCACAGGCCAGTTGGGCGGTCTTGCCGCCCGGTGCCGCACATAAGTCGGCTACGCGTTCACCCGCTTTCACGTCCAGCAGGCGCGCGGGCAGGGTGGCCGCCATGTCCTGCACCCACCATGCGCCTTCGGCAAAGCCGGGCAGTTCGGCAACCTTTGCCGTGCCTGCCGCAAAACGCACACTGCCGCCGGGCATCAGTTCACCACCCGGGGGGGATTCGGCCCCGGGGCGAATGGTCAGGTCAAGGGGCGGCTCGTGGCCAAGGGCCATGGCAATGGGCCGCGCCAGCGCCCCCCAGGACTGCCACAGCCACGCCGGCACATCGAGCCGTGGCTGGTCCAGTCCTTCCAGCGCCTGCGTACCACCCGCCGCGACACGGCGCAGCACGGCATTGACCAGCCCGGCAAACGGCACCAGCCCCCGCCTGCGCGCAAGGGCGACGGAGGTAGCGACGGCCGCATGCGGCGGCGTGTCAAGAAACAGGAGTTGCGCCACGCCAATCAGTAGCACCACACGCACCGGTTCTGGCGGTTCGCGCTTGAGGAAGGGTGCCAGCACTTCGTTCGCCGTGCCCATGTGGCGCAGCACGGTGGCGGCCAGCCTGTGGGCGGCGGCACGGTCACGCGGTTCGGCCGTGCGGGCGGCGGCGGAATGTTCAAGCGATGTATCGAGCATGCGCCGGTGGGCGATCACCCCTTCCACGATATCAAAGGCGATATCGCGCGTGGGGTCCGGGGCGGCCTTCGACCCCTGCCGGTCCGGGCGGCCCGTTGCGGGGCGGCCAGTTCCGGGCCTGCGGCCCATGGGGGGGGATGATGGGGGAGACTTCATATAATCCTGACCTGAAAGCTGCGACACCCACGGGCACACGGGGGCTTGACCGGGGAGGTATTCATGCCAAGCCTAGAGCCATGTCAACATCATCCTCCATAGCACAGGCCCTGACGGGCATCCGCACCCGTATTTCAGCCAGCGCGCAGGCGGCGGGCAGGCAGGCCTCCAGCGTGGGACTGGTGGCCGTATCCAAGTTCCACCCGCAGGCCAGCGTCATCAAAGCACTGGAAGCGGGGCAACGCCTCTTCGGCGAGAACCGGGTGCAGGAGGCAGCCGCCAAATTCCCCGGCCTGCGCGCAAGCTGGCCCGACCTGCGGCTGCATATCATCGGCGGGTTGCAGACCAACAAGGCGCTGGAAGCCGTACGCATTGCCGACATGATCGAAAGCCTTGACCGCCCCGCCCTGTCCGATGCCCTTGCACGCGCTGCCGACAGGGCGGGCCGCATGCCGGGTCTGCTGGTGCAGGTCAATACCGGCGACGAGAGCCAGAAATCCGGCGTAAGGCTGGAAGATGCCGATGCTTTCATCACCGCAAGCCTGGAACGCTTTGGCCCCGGCATCGTGCGCGGCCTGATGTGCATCCCGCCCCACGATCAGGACCCGACGCCGCATTTCCACACGCTTGCCACCATGGCACGCAGGCATGGGCTGGATGTCGTATCGATGGGCATGTCAGCCGATTTCGAGCGCGCGATTGCCTGTGGCGCAACGCTGGTGCGCGTGGGCAGCGCCATTTTTGGCGCGCGCCCCGCCGCGACGCAAGGCGGGGCGAATGGCACCTGAGCGGATACGGGCCTTGCTGCGCATGGGGCTAGGCGGTAATGCGGAACTATCCGGCCGCGACGAGATGCCGGTTTTCAGTCTTCATTGCCGCGGAGCCGTCACGACATGACGCAACCCACGGGGCCTGATGCCCCCGGACTTTCGACGACCCCGAATGGCGGTGCCCATGCCGCACCGGCCACCGGCACACCGCCCAAGATTACCGAATACGGGGCGGACCAGCACGAACACGCGGCCAACCCCGTGGGCTTCGCCGCCCTGCTGGGCGTGCTGGGTGTGGTGTTTGGCGATATTGGCACAAGCCCGATCTACGCCCTGCGCTCGACCATCATGGTGGTCTCGCAGCACCACCGGATCGCACCGTGGGAAGTGCTGGGGGTGCTCAGCCTGATCATCTGGTCGCTACTGCTGATCGTGACGGTCAAATACGTCATCCTGATCATGCGCGCCGACCATAATGGCGAGGGTGGGATCATCTCGCTCATGTCGCTGGCCCAGCGCGTCGCCCCCAGCAACCGCATGCGCATTGCCCTGGGCATGGTGGGAATCGGGGGGGCATGCCTGTTCTTCGGCGATGGCATGATCACGCCCGCCATTTCCGTGCTGTCAGCCGTGGAGGGGCTGGAGGTCAGTTTCCCCGCCGCGCGCGACCTGGTCATTCCCATTGCCCTATTGGTACTGGTGGGCCTGTTCTCGGTGCAGAGCTACGGCACGGGCAAGGTAGGCACCATATTCGGGCCGATCATGCTGGTCTGGTTCAGCCTGCTGGGTATACTGGGGGGCCTGCAGATCCTGCACCATCCCGCCGTGCTGCTGGCCATATCGCCTACCTATGCGGTGCAGTTCATCATCTATCACGGCTGGCTTTCATTCATTGCGCTGGGTTCGGTCGTGCTGTCGGTCACGGGGGCGGAGGCGCTTTATGCCGATATGGGGCATTTCGGCCGCCAGCCCATCCGCTATGCGTGGCTGTTCTGCGTGCTGCCCTGCCTGGCCCTGAACTACCTGGGCCAGGGCGCGCTGATCATTTCAGACCCCAAGGCGCTGGAAAACCCGTTCTTCCTGCTCGGCCCGCACTGGCTGCAGGTACCGATGATCATCCTGTCCACCTTTGCCACGGTCATTGCCAGCCAGGCGGGCATCTCTGGCGGGTTCTCGCTGTGCCGCCAGATCATCCAGCTGGGCTACCTGCCGCGCATGCGCGTGACCCACACCAATGCAGAAGAAGAAGGTCAGATTTACCTGCCCGAGTTCAACCGCTTCCTGATGGTGGGGGCACTACTGCTGGTGCTGGCCTTCCGCAGTTCGGATGCGCTGGCCTCGGCCTACGGCATTGCGGTGACGGGCACGTTCATGTGCACCTGTGTGCTGGCCATGGTGGTGTTCCGCAGGCTGTACCACTGGTCGCGGCCGGCAGCCATTGTAACCTTTGGCGGGTTCTTCCTGCTGGATACGACGTTCTTTGCCTCCAACGCGCTCAAGATCCCGCAGGGCGGCTGGGTGCCGGTGCTGCTGGGTATCGTGCTTACCCTGATGATGACGACGTGGAAGAAGGGCCGCCAGCTGATCATGAACCGGCAGAAGCAGGACAGTATGCCGATGAACTCGTTCCTGGCCCGCCTGCCGCAGTCACGCATCATCCGCGTGCCGGGCACGGCGGTGTACATGACGGGCAACCCCGATTTCGTGCCCGCCTGCCTGCTGCACAACCTCAAGCACAACAAGGTCCTGCATGACCACGTGCTGTTCGTGACCGTGCAGACACTGGACCAGCCCGAAGCCGACCACGGCCACCGCGTGGCACTGCAGGAACTCGCACCTGACATCTACCGCATCATCCTGCGCTACGGCTTTATGGAAATGCCCAACCTGCCCCGCGCGCTGGAAGACCTGAAGGCCAACGGCCTCGATTTCGATGCATTGCAGGCCTCCTACTTCACCAGCCGGGAACTGCTGGTGCGCTCGTCCGTGCCCAAACTGTCGCGGTGGCGGATGTCGCTGTTCCTGTTCATGGCGCGCAATGCCACACCGGCAACCGAGTTCTTCCGTATCCCGCCCGACCGCGTTGTGGAACTGGGTGTACGGCTGGGGATCTGACCCGCATGAACCCCGATATGGGCATGGCGGAACCGCTGGCGCTGTACGTGCACTGGCCGTTCTGCCTGTCCAAATGCCCGTACTGCGATTTCAACAGCCATGTGCGCGACGTGGTCCCGCGCATGCGCTTTGGCGCGGCATTGCGGCGCGAACTGGCGTTCGAGGCCGGGCGCATGGGTGACGGCCCGATGGAGCGGCCGCGGATCGGCTCGATCTTCTTTGGTGGCGGCACCCCCTCCCTCATGGCGCCGGAAACCGTGGCGGGGTTGATAGAAGACGCCCGCACCCTGTTCGGCCTGACGGACAACGTGGAAATTACACTGGAGGCCAACCCCACCAGCGTGGAAACCGGCCTGCTGCGCGCCTTCCGCGATGCCGGGGTCAACCGCATTTCGGTCGGTGTGCAGAGCCTTGATGCCGAAGCCCTGCGCTTTCTGGGCCGCGAACACGACGCGCAACAGGCCATCACCGCGCTGGAGACGGCACGCGGGCTGTTCGACCGCATCTCGTTCGACCTGATCTATGCCCGGCCGGAGCAGGATGCGCGCGCCTGGCGGGCCGAGCTTGAGGCGGCCCTTGCGCTGGTATCCGATCACCTCTCGCTCTACCAGTTAACCATTGAACCCGGCACCCGCTTCGAAGGCCTGTACCGCCAGGGCCGTTTCCGCCTGCCCGATAGCGATGACGCCGCCCGGCTGTATGGACTGACCGCCGAAGTGGCAGATCGACACGGCCTGCTGGGCTACGAAATTTCAAACTACGCCCGCCCCGGTGCCGAAAGCCGCCATAACCTGACCTACTGGCGTTATGGCGACTATCTGGGCATTGGCCCCGGCGCCCATGGGCGACTGACCTGTAATGGGGTAACCGCCGCCACCCGCCGCCACCGGGCACCCGAGCCATGGGCCGAACGCGTGGAACGCACCGGCACCGGCGCCCACCCCGATGAACCGCTGGACAACCGCGACCGCGCGCGCGAGATGCTGCTGATGGGCCTGCGGCTGGCGGAAGGCATTTCGCTGCCCCGCTTTGCCCGGCGCACCGGCATGTCCATTACGGATGCAACCGACCCGGCCATGATGGAAGCGGCGGTGGAAGAGGGGTACGTGGTGCATGATACTGCCCGCCAGAACCTGCGCGCCACGGCGGAAGGCCGCCTGCGACTGGAAAGCCTGCTCGCCGCACTGGTGCTTTAGGAATTTAGGCAATACCATGGCGCAACAATATCCAGACCAAGGAGCATGCTGCGTGTTTTCATCCGTCCTTTCGCTGTCAAAGCGGCTTGCAGCCTGTGCGGCAGCCGTGACACTGGTGGCTACCACCGCCCACGCAGCCCCCGCTCCCACCTCCGACACGTCCGGGCCGGAACTGGTGATCGAGGACAACGATTTCCTTGGTCCGGGCGGCTCAGACCAGCTTTCCATCATCCCGCTGCTGTTCAACCCGCATGTGCGCGTACTGGGCTTTACGGTGGTCAGCGGCGATGGATGGGAGAATTCAGAATCGGCTCATCTGCGCCGCCTGCTTGAAATTATTGGCCGTACGGATGTGCCGGTGGCCGATGGCGCGGTCTACCCGCTGGTCAATACCCGCGCCGAGATGCGCCTGCATGAAATGCAGTTTGGCACCATACCGTGGAAGGGTGCGTGGGGTGGCATGGGCTCGATCGACAAGGCGACCGACACCCAGCCCGCCAGCATCGGCCCGATGAAGGAAGGCACCCCCCATACCGCGCCAATAGCCCAGAGTGCCGCACAGTTCCTGATCGAGCAGGTGCATGCCCACCCGCACCAGGTCACGATCCTGGCGGCCGGGCCGCTGACCAATCTGGCGCTTGCCATCCGTCAGGACCCGACCTTTGCCCAGACGGCGAAGCAGCTCATCTTCATGGGGGGCATGCTCGATACCAGCATGATGTCAGTTACCGGCAATGCCGACTTCGCCTCCGACTTCAACATGATCTTCGATCCCGAAGGCGCCCACATCACGCTGACCGCGCCATGGAAGGCGATCACGGTGGTGGGCAGCGTGTCGAACGACCTGATGCTGTCACGCGAATATCTGGCAAGGCTGACCAGCAAGAAAACCGCGCTGACCAGTTATATCGGCGCCTATTACGAGCCACTGCCCATGTGGGATGAAATGACGGCGGCAATTGCGGCCGACCCTACGCTGATCACATCGGCCGTGGACGCACATCTGGATATTGATACCAGTCGTGGCCCGCATTACGGCCACGCCTTTGTAGTACCCGATGCGCTGGTTCCCCATGGCAGCCCGATGCAGCGCATGCATATCGTGCGCAGTATTGACGCCCAGCGCTTCCGGGACACTTTTGCACAGGAAGCTCAAAGCGACCTTCCCGCCCACGGGCAGTAAGCGGACCCGCGCGCCCATGCTTCATATGGTCAAACTGGCGGTCGGCATCGGGTCCATCGAGGATCTGGTCCGCCGCCAGTCCCACCAGACCCCGCCGGTCGATGACCTGGATGGCACGGACACCGCTGGCCTGCCGTGGTTCCGCACGCGCATGTACCCCCGCCGGGCAGCGGAGATATGCGAGGGGGGGTCGATCTACCGCGTGATTGGCGGGCGCATCCTGTGCCGCCAGCGCATTACCGCCATACGCCCCGACACGCGTGAGGATGGAACCGCCTGCGCACTGGTGGTCATGGCGCCCGAAATCATTCCCGTAAGCCCCCGGGCCATGCGCCCGTTCCAGGGCTGGCGCTACCTCCGCCCCGAGGATGCCCCCCCTGACCTGCGGACCAGCAGCCATAGTGGCGATGTACTGCCCAAGGCCCTGCGCAACGAACTGGCGGAACTGTGCCTGATCTGAACAAACGACCAAGCCTGCCCACACGCGCGGATATCACGCGGTTTTTCATACTGGGAATGATGGGGCTGGGACTTGCCGCCTGCGCCAGTTCCGGCGGCATGAGCAATGGCGGGGCACACTACCAGCGCTATTACCAGGGCAAGGCCGCTTACCGCCCGCCGGGCCCCGCAAACGACCCGTGGCAGCCCTATATTGCCGATGCCTCCGCCCGCTTTGGCGTACCGCAGCCGTGGATCCGCGCGGTGATACAGAAGGAATCGGGCGGGAACGAATATATTGACGGCCACCTGACCCGTTCCGCCAGCGGGGCGATCGGGCTGATGCAGCTCATGCCGCCCACCTATGCCGAGATGCGGCAGCGCAACCACCTTGGCGCCGACCCGTATGACCCGCACAACAACATTCTGGCGGGCACCGCCTATATCCGTATCCTGTACGGGATGTATGGCGCGCCGGGATTCCTGGCCGCCTACAACGCAGGCACCGTGCGTGTGAACGATTACCTTGAAAACGGCCGCCCCCTGCCCAGCCAGACCGTGCGCTACCTGCGCATCATCACGCCCAACTTGGGCAATGAGGTCGCACTCAGTGGGCCGCTGGCGGTTTATGGCTCTTCCAGCCAGCGTGTCAGCGCCACCCCGCCGCCATTGGGCACGGGGGGCACCACAATCCAGCCGGGTCATACCTACGTCCAGTACGCAACCCTCAACCCGCCCGCCCCCTTACAGCGCCGCACCGCCTGCGTGCAGGATGAAAATGCCGCCTATGACCCCACCGGCACCACCTGCCGCACCGAGACACGCACCACCGCCCCCCCTGCTACCAGCGCCGGGGCAGGTTACGGGGCATGGATGGTGCAGGTGGGCGCCTTCTCAGCCGAGGGACAGGCCCGATTTGCCAATTCCATGGCGCGGCAGGGGGATTTCGCGGCCCTGCAGGGTGCGCGCAGCATGGTCATTCCGGTCAGCAGGCCCACGGGCGTGATCTATCGCGCGCGCCTTGCCGGCCTGTCGCAGGTTGCGGCAACCCGCGCATGCGCGACCCTTGCATCACAGGGGCTGCCCTGCACGGTCATACGGCCCGGCCAGTAAGGTGTCGGCACGGCGGCCAAGCCGCAACATGCCTGCCCCCTGCTTTGCAATAGTATTTGGGGTGAAAAGGAAAAAATTCCGGGAACAGGCCCTCAGTCCGCCGCAGTGCCGGGGGACGGGGCCGTGTCCAGAACGGCGGGCACATGCAGGGCAGGCAGGTGCACCCCCGCATGCCGCACCAGCATGACCGATGAGAACCCGAGTGAAAGCGTATAATCCCCCGTCGCCACCGCCCAGTTGCCGCCAGCCACATTCCATTGCGCCAGCAGGCGCAGGCTGACCGGCAGGCTCACCCGCACCGTATGCCCTGGTGCCACCATGATACTGCGCCACGCGGCAAGCCTGGGCGGGGCCACCTGAGCGGGGGACGGGTCGACATAAAGCTGCGGCACGGCACGCACCGGGGCCCCATCAGGATTGGTTATGGAAAAACTGGCATTGAGATGCATGCCTTCACGCACCACATGCAGGTCGCTCAATGTCAGGTGCCCGCGTGCCGACAGGCCGTAGCCAAAGGGAAACAGCGGCACCACATGTGCCCGTGCGAAGGCACGGTAATCTGCATCCACCATCCCCGGCGGGTAGAAGCCGCCAGTCAGCGTTACGGGCAGATGGCCGGAAAAATCCTGCTGCCCGGACAGCAGCGCCGCCAGCGGGCGGGCATGCCCGTCACGCCACGCCCAGGCCTGCACCACGCTATCCACCATATCAAGCCAGGGCATGGTCCGGTCGGGGTCATCATGGGTCAGCACCACGGCAACATGTCCCCCCAGATCCGCTAGGGTGGAGATCATCCGGTTATCCTCATCACTGTCGCTGAGCACCAGCGTGCGCGCGGCCTGCGCCGTGGCTGGCGGCAGGGTGCCCGGCGCGCCTGTGCCCTGTGCCGCCACCGTAACCGTTACGTCCAGCCCCGCGTGGCGCAGTTCATCGGCCAGCAAGGCCGCCGCATGGCGCATGGGCGCGCGCACCAGCAGCAGTACCGGACCAAGGGCGGGATTGAAGGGCAGGACCCGGTTTTCATTCTGGAGCAGGACGGTACCCTCCGCCTCCACATCCCCCACCAGCGTATCGGTTCCGGGCGGGATGACAGCCGTTGCCCTGGCTGAGGTATAAGACGGCGGATGGTCAAGGCTGCCAGCCATGTAGAAGGATGCCAGGATATGCGTGCCCATGGCCTGCAACTGGGCGGGCCTGACGCTGCCGTCTTTCAGCGCCTGCCGCAGGGGAGCGCCAAACATGTCATGACCGTCCTCGCGCGCCGAGACCTGCTCCATGTCCACGCCTGCGGCCAATGCCGCAGGAACGGCGCCGGCATCACCGTCCTGTGCCAGGCCAAGGCCACCAGGTACCGCCATGACCATACCGGGAAAATGCCAGGCATCATGCACCATCGCCTCCAGTCCCGTTACCGTCTGGCAGGCCGCCATGCCGCCACAGAGCACAGCGCCACCATGGGCAATCTCCAGCGCCATGGCCAGCCCCAGCAGGCTGCCATCGGCCAGATGGGCAGCGGGAACGGGGGCCGCGCGTTCGGGCAGGGCGCCATCGTCGCGGACCTGCTCCTCCTTCATGACCGAGCCGAACACGGGCAGCACATGCCCCGACAGCAGGCCCATGCCAATCATGCCGGCCATGGTGCCCGCCAGTACCTGGTCCTCACCCGCCTGCAGGCGGTTTGATGGCAGCAGGTCGATCCCCCCTACCCGGACAACGGCGCGCCCCTGCACCCATTCGGCATGGGCGCGTGCCACCCCCACCCGGCGGGCCAGGTCAGGGTCCCATGTCGCCGCCAGCGCCAGCCAGGGCAGCATGGGATGGGGACCATCATCGGCGGAGCGGGCCGCACCGGAAAAATCGGGCATGCGCAACGCGGGCAGGCCAAGCCGGGCCACGCCCGGCCACGCCAGCATGCCCCCCCCTGCCTGCACGCCAGCACTGCCTCCCCCTATGGGGCGGGCCTGCAGCACGGCCTGCTGCTCGGCTGGCTGCATGCGGGCCGCCATGTCGGCGGCATGGGCGGCGATGCCCACACTCCCCCCTGCCACCGCCCGGGCCGGTACAGGCGCAAGGGACCATGCCAGCACCCCCATGCACAGGACCGCCAGTAAACAGGAAACAGGCAGGCCGGGCCGGGGTTCCACGTATTTCATCATCATCCATTGCTGTGCGCGCGGCGTGTATTTTTGCGCCCTAATGCCCGGATTGTCACGCAAGGCACGGTAAAGTGCCCGTGCGACTTGGCGGGACAGGCATCGCACGATATGAAGATACGGAGAACGAGACAGGCTAGGACGCACCCTGCCCGGCACCACCGGCAGTTCAGGCGCATGGCCGGATTACCACCTGCGGGGGCCATCCCCGGCGTCCATAGAGGCATCATGACCCTTCGCCCGCCCAATCCAGCCCCCTCCGCCGTGCCCCAGCGCCGCCCCCTACCGCCGCGTGCAGCCCTTGCCCTTATGGCTGCCAGCCTGCTGGCCGGCTGCGGCAGCGCGCCGCAGCATGACAGGAGCGGGCTGGCCATTCCGCAGAATCGCCTGCTTAAGGAAGACCGGGGCGCTAATGGTGGCTCGACGCCGCTGGAAAGCAACGGGGTCAATGCCTTCCTGTGGCGCGGCGCGCTCGATACACTGTCCTTCATGCCCTTTGCTTCGGCCGACGCCGTGGCGGGCGTGATCCTGACGGACTGGTACACCCCCCCCGCCACCAAGGACGAGCGCTTCAAGATCACCTGCTTCATCCTTTCGCGCAGCCTGCGTTCGGATGCGTTGCGGGTCTCGGTCTTCCGCCAGGCCTATGAGGACAACCAGTGGGTGGACACCCCCGTGGCCGCCAATACGGTATCCGACATCACGGCCCGTATCCTGACGCGCGCACGACAGCTGCGCACCGATAGCGGCCAGCACTAAGGCCCCTGCCACCCTACCCTTTCCCGCCGGGTGGCGCCTGCCACCCCCGCCCGCAGGCACGCGCCGCCTGCCCCGCACACCGAACCAGAAGCAGATGACCGAAACCAGCACACCACCGGACAGCGCCCTCCCCGCCTATGACTTCAGCACGGCAGAACCGCTGTGGCAGGAACGCTGGGCCGCCTCGGGCATCTTCAATGTTCCCGATGTCCCTCCCGCCGACCGGCCGAAATACTATGTGCTGGAAATGTTCCCCTACCCGTCGGGGCAGTTGCACATGGGTCATGTGCGCAATTACACGCTGGGTGACGTGGTGGCGCGCTACAAGCGTGCGCGCGGCTTCAGCGTACTGCACCCGATGGGGTGGGATGCGTTTGGCCTACCGGCGGAAAACGCGGCGCGCGAACGCGGCGTGCATCCGGGCCAGTGGACGATGGACAACATCGCTGCCATGCGCGCTACACTCAAGCGGCTGGGCTTTTCATTTAACTGGGACCGCGAGATCGCAACCTGCCTGCCAGAATATTATGGCCAGCAGCAGAAGCTGTTCCTCGACATGCTCAGGGACGGGCTGGTCGAGCGGCGCGAAAGCTGGGTCAACTGGGACCCCGTGGACAACACCGTGCTGGCGAACGAGCAGGTGGTCGATGGGCGCGGCTGGCGGTCGGGTGCGCTGATCGAACAGAAAAAGCTGTCGCAGTGGTTCCTTAAAATCACGAAATTCGCCCCGCAACTGCTTGATGGCCTGTCCAACCTACCGCGCTGGCCTGAACGCGTGCGCACCATGCAGGAACGCTGGATCGGCCGCTCCGAAGGGGCGAAGGTGCGTTTCGGTCTGCATGAGCCGCCTGCCGGTTTCGATACCGATCTTGATTCGGTCGCGGTGTTCACCACCCGCCCCGACACATTGTTCGGCATGTCCTTCCTTGCCATTGCAGCCGATCACCCGCTGGCGGCCAAGGTTGCCGCCAAAAACGCGGCGGCAGGGGAATTCATTGCCGAATGCCAGCGCCTGGGCACATCGGAAGAAGCGATTGAAACGGCGGAAAAACGTGGGTTCGATACCGGCCTGCGGGTCAGCCATCCGTTCATGTCCGACAAGTCCTTCCCGGTCTGGATCGCGAATTTTGTGCTGATGGATTACGGCACAGGTGCCGTGTTCGGCTGTCCGTGCGGCGACCAGCGCGACCTTGATTTCGCACGCAAATACAACCTGCCCGTTACCCCCGTCATCCTGCCGCCGGGAGCGGATGCGGCAACTTTCACCATGACCGACAAGGCATGTGACGGGCATGGCACGCTATTCAATTCCGGCTTCCTTGACGGGCTTGATACCCAGGCCGCAAAGAAAGAAGCGATTACCCGGCTGGAAGGCATGGGCATTGGTCAAGGCGTGGTCAACTGGCGGCTGCGTGACTGGGGCATCTCGCGCCAGCGCTACTGGGGCTGCCCCATTCCCGTCATTCACTGCACTGATTGCGGCGCGCAGCCCGTGCCCGATGACCAGCTACCCGTAAAGCTGCCCGAGGACGTGACATTCGACCGCCCCGGCAACCCGCTGGCCCACCACCCAACATGGAAGCACGTGGCCTGCCCCAACTGTGGCAAACCTGCCGAGCGTGAAACCGATACCTGCGACACCTTCGTGGACAGTTCATGGTATTTCGCCCGCTTTACCGCGCCGCACGCGGCAACGCCCACAGTGCCGGCCGCAGCTGATGGCTGGCTGCCGGTGGACCAGTATATCGGCGGGATCGAGCATGCGATCCTGCACCTGCTCTATGCCCGCTTCTTTACCCGCGCGATGCACGAAACCGGGCACCTGCATGTGGATGAGCCGTTTGACGGCCTGTTCACCCAAGGCATGGTCAACCACGAAAGCTACCGCGACGCCGAAGGCAGCTGGCTGTACCCTGAGGAAGTCGAGCGCCGGGGTGACAGCGCCGTGCGCCGCGACAATGGCCAGCCCGTTACCATCGGGCGCGTGGAAAAGATGTCCAAGTCCAAGCGCAACACGGTGGCACCTGTCGCCATTATCGAGCGCTTCGGGGCGGATACGGCGCGGTGGTTCGTGCTGTCCGACAGCCCGCCGGAACGTGATATGGAATGGACGGAATCCGGCGTGGCGGCTGCCGCCCGCTTCCTGCAGCGCGTGTTCCGTATTGTCCGCACGGTGGCGGAACAGGTGCCAGCAGGCACGGCATGCCCCACAACACTATCACGCAGCGCGGATGCGCTGCGCCGCGCCACCCACCGCACCATTGTGGCGGTGACCGATGCGCTGGAAAGCTTCAGCGCCAACGTGGCGGTGGCCCGCCTGCACGAACTGACCTCCGCCATGGCCGATGCCGAAAAAGCGGCGGCGGAAGATGGCATGGCCTTTGCCCGACGCGAGGCTGCCACCATCATCGCGCTGCTGGTCGCCCCCATGGTTCCGCATCAGGCAGAAGCGATGATGGCGCTGCTGGAACCGGGCAGCCAGCCTGTGGTGGAGCGCGCATGGCCTACCGCTACTGACGAACTGCTCAAGGCCAGTGAACTGACCATTGCGGTGCAGATCATGGGCAAGCTGCGCGGCACCATCGCGGTCGCCCCCGATCTGCCGGCGGATCAGGTCATTGCCATGGCCGAAGCCGAACCAAACGTGGCCCGCCTGCTGGAAGGTGCCCGGATTGTAAAGCGCATCCATGTGCCCGGCCGGATTGTCAATTTCGTGGTGGCGAAATAGGCCATGGCGCATCCCGTCCGTCTGACCACCCTGTTGTGCGGCCTGCTTGCGCTGGCGGGGTGTGGCTTTTCGCCCATGTACAAGACGACGGGAACCCATATCGGCGCTGATGGCAAACCCACCGTATCGAACGTGCTGGCCGAACTGAAGCAGGTTTACGTCCCGATCATTCCCGAACGGTACGGACAACAGCTGCGGCAGTTCCTGCAGCAGGATCTGGGCGGGGCAGGGCCGGAAAATCCGACCCGTTACGCGCTCCAGATCAAGAGCTACATCATGAACGAGGCGGTGGACATCCACGCCGACAACACCTCCGGCCGCACGCGCACCACCGCCTTTGCCCACTGGCAACTCTTTACGCTGGGTGAGAGCCCGCAACTTCTGGCAGGCGGCGATGCTTCGGTTGTGGATGGGGTGAACAACACCTACGAGCAGTATTTTGCCCTGACACTGAACCTGGAGACGGTACGCAGCCGCGTGGCCAAAAACCTGGCCGAACAGGTTACACAACAGGTGGCGGTCTGGTTCCGCACCCATTCCAAGCCCGCGCTGAACGGGTCGGTCGCAGGCCAGGACCAGCCGCGCTATACCGACCCCAATGCCATGGTCAATCCCAACAACGAACTTCCCGCCCAGATGCCCGGCGCGGATGGGCTGCCCGCCATGGCCACGGGCCGGACGGATTCACAGCTTAACGAACAGAATAACGAGGGCGGGGATACGGCAACGCAGGGCAGCCCCATGGAGAACATCCCCGCCTCCTCATCGCGCTACGTCCAGCCGGATGCGCAGCGCAACAATACAACGGATGACATGTCCGGCATCAACATTGGCGGGCATGGCAGCCAGTGAAGGTCAGCCCGCGCAATATCGCCACCACGCTACAAGCGCCGGGCAGGCTGCGGGTCATCGTGCTGCATGGTGATGATGTCGGCCTGATCCGCGAACGGGCCACCACAGCCGCGAAAGCCATCTGCCCCGACCTGCATGACCCCTTTCGTGTGGCCATGCTGGGGCGTGCGGACCATGCCCGGCTGGAAGAAGAAATGACCGCCCTGTCGCTAAGTGGTGGGCGGCGCGTAATCTGGCTGCGCGAGGGAGCCGATGACAGCCTGCTCGAACCGTTGAAGCGCAGCCTGGCGCAACCATCCGATGCATTGGTGATCATGGAAGCACCGGGGCTAGAAGCTCGCTCCAAACTGCGTGGCTTTGTGGAAAAAGACGCACACTGCGCCCTGATCGGCTGCTACCCCGAAGAAGGCCGTGCGCTGGAAGGGGCGATCCGCCAGATGCTGGCCGCACAGGAAGTGGGCATAGACCCCGATGCGCTGGGCTGGATGGTCGAACGTGCCGGCCCTGATCGCGCTGCCACCCGCAGCGAAGTGGAAAAACTGGCCCTGTTTGCCGGCACTGGCGGCCGACTGGGGCTGGAAGATGTACGGGCCTGTGTGGGGGATGCCGCCGGTGTTTCGATGGAGGATGCAGCCTTCGCCGCCATGGCGGGCCAACGCAGGGAAGCCGATGCGGCGGCCGAGCGCGCGCTGACGGTTGATGGCAGCCGCCCCACCGACATGACCCGCGCCCTTCTGTCTCACATCCACCGCCTGCGCCGGGTTCGGCTGGCAATGGATGGGGGCATGAGCCGGGCCGATGCCATGCAGCAGTTGCGACCGCCGGTCTTCTTCAAGCGCACGGACAGCTTTGGCCAGGCGCTGACAGTGTGGTCCGCGCCCGCCCTGTTGCGCGCGGCACAGGAAACGCAGGCCCTGGAACTGGCCTGCAAACAGACCGGTAGCCCCGATATCGTGCTGACCCTGCGCCATGTTGCCCGCCTGTGCAGTCTGGCGCAGCAGGCACGTAGGCGCCGCTAGCTGTTCAAAATCGTTCCACGGACTGTAAACACCCTTGCCGCACGGCATACGCTCGGTTACAAGACCCAAGTGTGTCCGCGTAGCTCAGCCGGATAGAGCACAGGATTCCTGGTTTTAATTGGGCGTCATGACGGGAAACCACATGGCGGATCTGCTCAAATTCGGGGAACGCTCTGGCAGTTCGCTGCCGTGCCAATCCCGAGCCAAGACCGGCTTCTGCCGGTAAGGTGTAGAGACTGGATGGGCAGCACCTGTCGACCGCACACGGTCCATGGTGAAGGGACAGTCCAGACCACGAACGCCATGTGCAACATGGCGGCGGTGAAAGCCGAAGTGGTATGAATCCTGGGGCCGTGGGTTCGAATCCCGCCGCGGACACCAACATACACTCCAAAACAGTTCCAGTCGCTCTTTCTGGGCATGGCTTTCCACCGCCATCTGTCATGCCGCGTATCCCGGCAGCGCCACCCGATCCGGCCTGTCGGGGGATAGCAGTGGCATTGTGCGGTGCTCCCTGACCTTGCCCTTCCCTTGCCCCCCTGCCCGATGCCATAGCTGTGTCGGATGGGAAAAGGATTTTTTGGCAAATCTTTCCCCCAGAAAGGGTCAAGGAAACGCCGCGATCCATCAACCTGTTACCTTGAGATAATCTCTTATGAAACAGGGCTGGCGCGCCTGAAATACGGAATCGCATCCAGCAGAGCCGCCGTATAGGGAGACTAAGGATTTTGGAAAATCCTTTCATACTCTCCTTCTTCTACAATCGTCCCATGCAGGATATCACCAACCTGATCATAGATACACCATATCGGCAGCCCCATGGCGCGAACCGTGCGGATAAAATCCGAATTCATCACGCGCAGCAGGAAGCCGCGCATCATACGGATCAGGGGCGACAGCACGAACAGGGACATGGCTACGGCCCCATTCCGAGAAGATGTCAGTATGTGACACTAAAAGTAAAATAACAAAATTATTAATAAAGTTTATTATAATGATGTATTTATTTATGTAAAAATTACCTGAAACTTTGATAAAATATGATATTTATCTTTAAAAGACTTCGCTATATGTATTAATTATTAAATTATTAAAGTATTTTTTAAATCTATTCTATATCTTTTATCATGTGTTCATACATCTCTATGCCATATGCGGCAATAGAATCAACTTTGTGCACGTGTAATGCAAATAGGAAAAAGTTCCCTAAAAAATAAAATTTATAAATAAATCCCAAATTTCAACCAGGAATCAACGATAATTGGCAGAAAGTGTGGGATTTTTATCTACCCCCCCGTCTTTCTGCTTTACTGATTTTTTTCTGATTGTTGTTCATCAAAAGGTAAATGTATGGTTAACTTGTGGCGAAACAGAACAGCGCCACTCCTACCGTTCCCTTACCCACAAAAGGGTCTAAGGTAATTATGTGTATAGAAACACTCAATCATAAATAAAAAAATGTGTTATTTTTTTATTTATTAAAATATTTATGGTATTTGGGCATACAGGATGATGGATCTGTGATGTATATCGACATAGCCATTATCGGAGCAGGGCCTTACGGTCTTTCGCTGGCGGCACATCTGAACAAACAAGGGACAAATTTTCGCATTTTTGGTCATCCCATGGGGTTCTGGCGTGATCATGTGCCCAGGATGCTGCGCCTCAAGGCCGAAGGCTTTGCTCTTGACCTGTTTGACCCCGATCGCAGATCCACGTTGGAACGCTTCTGCAGGGAACGTGGCTACCCGTATGCTTCCATCGGCAAGCCCATTCCCAATAATATCTTCATTGAATATGGCGAAGCCTTCCAGAAAACCCATGTTCCCCAGCTTGAACCCTTTCTGGTCAAGCACCTTTCCCAAATGCGTGACGGGTTCATGCTAACCCTGGACACGGGCGAGAATGTCTTTGCCCGTAATGTCGTCATGGCCATTGGTATCCAGCATTTCCCCTGCATACCGCCTGCCGCCCGGAACCTTCCGCCCGAACGTTTCAGCCATACGTTCAACGAGACTGCCTTCGACCAGTTTGCAGGCAAGCGGGTCGCGGTGATCGGTGCCGGGGCCTCAGCGGTGGATACGGCAAGTTTCCTGCATGAGGCGGGAGCGGAAACCTTTATCTGCACACGTCGACCCAAAATATGGATCAATAACCCGCCTGAACCCATCAAGGGGCTGAAGCTACTGGCCCGGCGCGTGAAAAAACCGTTATCAGGGCTGGGAACGGGCTGGCGCTCGCGCATGGCATGCGACCTACCCGATATATTCCATATGCTTCCTGCCAAGCTGCGGCTGCGCATAACCCGCGGCCATCTCGGGCCCGCCGCCAGTTGGGTTACGGGGCAGGTCGTGCGGGAGAAGGTGCCGATCTGGCTTAACCTCGACCTTCAGAAAGCGCACATGCATGGCCAGCAGGTCCATCTTGAATTTCAGGATATCAAAGTAGACCGCCGATGCACGGTAGAGGTCGACCACGTATTTTTTGGCACTGGCGTGCAAGTAGCCCCCGAACGCATCCCCTTTATGGACCCTGCGCTGGCACACGCCATCCGCAAGGATGACAACATGCCCCGGCTATCCCACAACTTTGAATCGAGCGTTCCCGGGCTTTACTTCATCGGCCCGCTGGCTGCAGGCAGTTTCGGGCCCATGCTCCGCTTTGCCTGGGGCGCGCGCTTTGCCGCACGGCGGCTGTCGGCCCGGTTCAGGCGCCAATCCGTACAATTGCCCATATCACAAGCCGCTTCCGCGTAGCCAAAACCGAACTGAAAAGTCCAAAACCATGAAAAATGATTTTACAGTTCTTATCATCACCTCCGTGTGGTGGTCAGCCATTACCCGCGCGGCGCTGGAATTTCTGGAAAGTGCCGTTACAGTCCATGCCTTGTGTCCACCCGGCCATTCGCTTCGGTGCCTGAAGGGGATCAGGACCTTCCAGAACTATCCGTATCTCTCCACAACCGCCGTATTGTCGGATGCCATTGTGCGGATAAGGCCGGATCTGATCATTCCTGCCGATGACCGCGCGGTGGGGGCGCTGCATCAGGTATACAGGGAAGCTGACCCCAAGACCCCGGCTGGGAGGCTCTGCCGCGACATCATCACCCGCTCGCTGGGCCAGTCGGACTATTTTGCCTATACACAGACACGGCTCAGGCTGATCGATATGCTGCGGGCTCGCGATATTCCGACACCTGCCGCCATCAATCTGAATGACGTGAACGACCTGAAACGGTGGTGTGCGAGCACGCCGGGGCCATGGGTACTCAAGCGCGACCGGAGTTGGGGAGGATCGGGCGTCGTGATTGCCGATACCCTTCAGGAAGCGGAAAACGGTTTCCGCCGTCTGTCGCAACCGGTCCGGATGGCCTGTGCGCTCCGGGTACTCCTGGCTGATCGTGATATCTATTCCTTTATGGAAGCCACGACACGGCAGTCCATGCCCGTCATCGCCCAAGCCTATATACCGGGCAAGCCCGCCAATATCATGGTGGCATGCTGGGAGGGCAAGGTGATTGGCATGCTGGGGGTAGATGTCGTCTCCTATCAGGGCCGTACGGGTGCTGCCACCGTAATAGAGATTACCCAGTCCGCCGATATGGAGCGCGCCGCGCAGGTTACATGCGCGACATTGAACCTGTCGGGTTTTTTCGGGCTGGATTTTGTCCGGTGCGCAAAAACCGGTACGTATCATTTCATTGAAATGAACCCCCGCCTGACCCAGATCGGCCATCTGTACCATGGCGGCACGACATTGATCCACCGCCTGCTCAACCATATATGCGGCAGCCGGCAGCCAGCATGTACCCCTGCCATGGAAGCAGAGGGACGCCGTATGATTGCCCTGTTCCCGCAGATCTTGCGCGCCGATGCCAGCACCCTGCGCCATGGTGCCGCCTGGATTGATATTCCCTGGCGTCATCCTGAACTGGTGGAAGAACTACTGCGTCGCCCATGGCCGCGCCGTGGCTCCGTAGCACGGCTGGAGGAACGGCTCAGGCCCAACATGCCCTATGGCAAGTCAGTGGACCGGGGCGAAGCGCTAGGCAAGCTCTCTGCCTTGCTCCAAGGGGGCATGATTACGGATATGCCACCCATGGCCGCATTATGAACCCGGTCGTGCACGGGATGCCCAGCGTGAAGGGAATAAAAACTGGCGTTTATAAATGTTACTTTTTTCAAAGAGACAGCATTCCCTGAACCTGTTGAAACAGGCTTAACCAAACATCTTTATGATTTATGCGATGTTCAGAAAACAGAAAGGCTGCCCAGATATCTGGACAGCCCTGTAACATCGTTAGTGGCAGGGAATGACTTACTTCGCGCCATCCCACTGCTTCAGAATATCGGTTTTGACGCTTGCCGGCACCGGCACGTAATCAAGACGATAGGCTGCGGCATCACCGCTCTTGAGTGCGTAGCCGAAGAACTTGCGTACATCCGCGCCATGGGCGGTCTTGCCGGTGGGCACCGGAACCAGCACATAGGTGGGGGACATAATCGGCCATGCCCCTACGCCGGCGGTATCAAGCAGGTCAACTGCAAAGTGGGAAGCGTCTTTCCAGTCCGCTGCTGCCGCAGCACTGTTGAAGCTGTCCATGTCGGGCGATACAAAAACACCGCTATGATTCTTGAGTTTGACAGTCACCATGTGTGCATTGGCGGCAAAGGCATACTCAACATAGCCGATTGCGCCCTCGGTGTTCCGCACGGAAGCGGCCACGCCATCATTACCACGCGCGCCAATACCGCCGGGCCATGCAATGGAGGCACCCGTGCCCTGCCCTTCGCGCCATTCAGGCGATACGTGAGCCAGATAGCCGGTAAAAACAGCCGTCGTGCCCGAACCATCAGCGCGATGTACCGTTGCGATCGCGGTATCGGGCAGCTTCAGGCCGGGGTTCAGGGCAGCAATCCTGGGGTTGTTCCACTGGTCGATCTCGCCACGGTAAATGGCGGCCAGCGTGGGACCATCAAGCTGGAGTTTGTTGGCGGCAATACCAGGCAGGTTGATGACCGGCACGATCCCACCCATTACGGTCGGGAACTGGAACAGATGGGCGGCTTCCAGCTTCTGGCGCTCCATGGGCACATCAGATGCACCGAAATCAACCGTGCCAGCCAGGATCTGGTTCTGGCCCGCACTGGAGCCTACCGTCTGGTAATTGAGGTTAACGCCAGTCGCACTCCGCGCGTCTGCCCCCCAGGCTCCGTAAATGGGTGCAGCAAAGCTGGAACCGGCACCTGTAATATCCGCAGCATGCGCCATGACCGGCAGGGCGGTTGCCAACAGGGCACATGTAAGCATTCGGGCAGGAAAGTACATAATACTCATGTTCTCCGACATGAAGAAGACAGACGCGTCTGACCGTGAAGCCGACAGGACGGACAATAAAAAATTACTCATGCAAAATAAAATGATATATCCATGACAGTTTTATGAAGGAAATATGAATGCAGATATTCCCCGTTTTCCGGCTGTTTTACCACCTGTCCGTCGCCACATCATAAACATACGCCAGACTCACTACCCGGCAGTTATTAAATGGCAAATGGCAATCTGTTCTGCCTTCTCCATCACGAGTTCATACCATTGGGCAAGAATACGCCCAGTTTCCAGCTCTTCCTGTTTAAACCCGTTCCTCTGGGTGCTACGGGCCGTATGCCCCGACATATGGCAGGAATTGACACAGGATTACGTAATCCAAATCACTCCACGCACAAGTATACAATCCTGAATTGCGGCATCTCAGGAATTTTTATTACAAATTATATAAATAGTTACTTATGTACAATATTATCTACCATGGCATGCCGGAAATGGCAGAAATCATGTATACCGGATCATCCAGAACCGAGGCTGAGACATGCGATTACTCAATAAGGTGGCAATCGTTACCGGCGCCTCTTCCGGTATCGGCCCCGCAACCGCACTTCTGTTCGCACAGGAAGGTAGTGCGATTGTTGCGGTTAATGTTACGGAAGATGGCGCGCATGAGCGCGCCACAAGACGCGGCGCCTCATTCGTACTCCCATCACCAGACCCGACACACACGGATGCCATGGGAAAGTGGCATCCGGCAGCAGGGCTGGCAGCGGGAGCGCAGACTGATCAGGAACGGCTGTAAATATCTTCCAGCCTTACGATATCATCTTCACCCAGATAAGGACCGGACTGGACCTCGATCAACGTCAGGGGAATGCGACCGGGATTTTCAAGACGGTGGACGGTACCCAGTGGCAGATAGACACTCTCGTTCTCGCGCACCAGGATTATTTCCTCATCACGAGTGACATGTGCTGTGCCTTCCACCACAACCCAGTGCTCGGCGCGATGGAAATGCTTCTGTAGCGAAAGCTTTTCCCCCGGGTCCACCACGATGCGCTTGACCTGGAAGCGGCTGCCCTTGATCAGGGTCTCGTAAAAGCCCCACGGGCGGTAGCAGCGTGTATGGGCCGTTGCTTCCTTGCGCCCGGCTTTCTTGAGTTGGGCCACGATGGCTTTCACATCCTGCGCGTGCTGGCGATGCGTGACCAGCACCGCGTCATCCTTGACCACGACCAGCAGGTCTTCCACACCCGTCACGGCGGTCAGCACGCCGTCACTGCGCACGTAGCTGCCCGATGTGTTGTGCATGAACACATCCCCGATGCTGACATTGCCCGCATCATCCTTGGGACTGAGCTCCCACAACGCATCCCAACTGCCGACATCAGACCAGCCGAAATCACCTGGGATGACGGTCATGAGGCTGGTCCGTTCCGCCACGGCATAGTCGATCGAAATATCGGGGCATGCTGCAAAGGCGGTTGCATCCAGCCGCTCGAAATCAATGTCGGAGCGCCTCCTGTCCATGGCTTCGCGCACGGCGGCAACGATGGCGGGCTCGAATTTTTCCATCTCGGCCAACATGGTGCGGGCCGTAAAGACGAACATGCCCGAATTCCACAGAAAACGCCCGGATTCAAACATGGAGGCGGCCTTGTCCGCATCCGGTTTTTCAACAAATTTGGCAACGGAGAAAGCCCCGTCATACCCGTCCAGCGCCGCACCTTTTTCAATGTAACCGTAGCCGGTTTCCGCCCGGGTTGGCGTCATGCCAAAGGTCACGATACGGCCCGCACGCGCAATCTGTGCCGCCAGCGCCAGGGCAGGGCCGACATTCTGCGGCTTCTGCATCGCGGCATCGGCCGCCATGACCCACAGCACGGCATCGGGGTCGGTCTCAGCCGCCAGCACGGCGGCAGCCGTGATGGCGGGCGCCGAATTACGCCCCACCGGCTCCAGCAGGATATGCGCCCCCGTCACCCCCACTTCCTTGAGTTGTTCGGCCATGATGAAGCGGTGCTCGTTGTTACACACCACGATCGGCGCGCTGAACCCCGCGCCATGACTGCGCAGCGCGGTTTCCTGCACCATCGTATGCTTCGAGACCAGCGGCCAGAACTGCTTGGGGTAGGAACTGCGCGAGACGGGCCACAACCGGCTGCCACTACCGCCGGACAGGATAACCGGAACCACGAGAGAGGAGACCGGCTCCTGTTGCCGCGCCGCCTGCGTAATGGTCGTGCCCATCCATGACTCCTTAAAAAACGCCGTCAGCTTCGTGCCACGGCATGAATGAAACCTGTTTTACCGTCTGTACTAATGCATCTTCTGCGCCGCCTGCCGCAACATCTCGAGCGAGTCACGGAGTTGTATCGCCTTTTCGTAGTCTTCTATCTGCTGGTGATAGGCAGCGAACAGAATGGCATCGACACGGATGACCAGCTTGCGCAACCGCCAGAACTGTTCGGTATCGATGATCAGCGTGCGCGACATATCCTGCAACGCGCCAACCTGCACATACTTCCTGTTATGGATGGGGTCATCATGCAGTTCCTCAACAAAGATCGGGATGAAGCATAACGGGTCAGCGCAGGCCTCGGGCACGTAGGGGCGTATTTCATGCCCGTCATAGACCTTGACGCGGCTGACATCGAACTTGCGGTATTCCTGCACAAGCCATGCCATCTGTGAAGGCGGAGCAACACGTGTGAAATCCGCACGCGTGATATCCAGAAAGACGCGCCGGTTCCTGATGATCGTCTCGTCATATTCAGCAAGCTGGCGGGCATAGGCCGCTTCTTCCTGCGAATGCTTCATAAGCGTATTATGGCGGGCAAATCTGGCATCACTATGGTCGCTCCAGCGCAGGTAGCCCGCCATGGCCGCCAGCAGGGCCAACAGAAGCGGCATCGCAATACAGAACCAGCGGTGCCGCCTGACAAACCCCGGCACATCTGCGTGCCCGTAAATCTGTGCCGGATACATGCGCCGCCCCCTCTGTACGCGCCACTGCGCGCATCATCTCCATCCATGAACAGGAATGCCCCAGCGTAGCGGCAGTTCCCCACCCCGTACACACGACCGTTCCATCCCCCAGCCTAACAGAGGCACCATGGTTCCGCCATGCATGTCCCGTTCACGCGGTTTCGTGTGGGCCAGCAAGCCCTGCGGATGGTGCCTTCCAGCAGACCGTCTGTCAGGGAGGCGGGATATGATGTGCGGCCACCTGCCACATGGTGGGCTATGGCATGCTACCCGCTATCAATTCCATATACATTAGGATTGATAATATCTTATTCCTGAAGTGAAAAATCCACGCGCTGCGTGCACCGGCAGCATGGATCATGTCTTTCGGAAGACTACCCGAGCACGCAGGCCCATAATGCGGCACCAGCGAGGGCAATTATGACCATCCGGTACAGCATACGCCCTGCATGCCGCACGGAGCCGAGACTTTCCTCAGAAATAAATGGCAGAAATAATCAATTATTAATTGATCTGCCTTAGCCGGAAAGCAGTGCGGAGCATGAAGGCATGACTCCGCAACGCACCAAGCTCCAGCCAAGGTAACGATATTGTCCGCGGATCTGCTCCTGACCCTGACCCCAGCCGAACAACAGGACCTCAACCTCATCAGGGAATCCGGTCAGTTCGATGCGGAATTCTATCTTGCCACCAATCAGGACATTGCAGGGTCCGGCTATGAGCCGCTGGTCCATTACGTCAAATACGGCTTTCGCGAAGGTCGTCGCCCCAACCGTAATTTCCGCCCTGCCCTGTATGTGACGCAGCACCCCGATGCGGCGGCAGAGAACCGCAACCCCTTCATCCATTTCCTGCAGGCCCATGGCGGCTGCCATGTCGCCCATCACGGCCTGCTGACACGCTTCCGGCTGGAAGACCTGAGCCTTGGGGTCCGAACACTGGAACAACTGCCGTTCTTTGAACCCGCCGATTATCATGACCTGAACCGCGACGTAACCAGCAGTACGACCGACCTTGCGGAACATGCACTACTGTATGGCGTGCCGGAAGGACGGCGCATCTTCAAGGCGCTGCGCGTATCCGAAACGCTGGGCACCCTGTGTATCGGCACTGACCCCGATGAGGCGGCCCATACGGCCCCCGATGGCCCGGTGCCTGACAGTATCGGCATTTTCTACAATTCGGGCGGTAACGTCTTCATCCATGAAATTGCAGCCGACCTTCAGCGTACCCTGACTGACGCGGGGCTGAACTGCGCCCTTCTGGATGAAAACACCGACCCTGAACTGCGCCCTGAACTGTGCATATTCGTTGCCCCGCATGAGTTCTTCCATATCGGACGCGGGCAGGTCTGGGCTACGGGCAGCATCATTCAGGATGCCATCATGTTCAACACCGAACAGCCACAGACCCTGTGGTTCGAACGCGGCATCCCCTTCCTGCTCATGTCCGCTGGCGTGATCGATATCTGTCACCAGATGGCCAGGAGCTTCCGCCAGGCCGGCATGCCCGCCATCCATTTCACGCCCAATATCGACGGCACGCGCAGCTACCTGCAAAAGGCGGACATGGATCATCCCATGGTGCGTGTCCTGCCGCCAGCCTGCCGCAAGCAACCCGACCCGCTGACACCCTTTACCCGGCGGCAACTGGACGTAAGTTTCTTTGGCGGTAGTTCTCCCCACCGCGAAAAGTTCTTCGCCCGCAATGCCGGTTTCTTAGCGCAGTACCGCAATTACTTTTATTATCGGAAATTCACGACACCGATTGACAGCAGTCCGCGTGACCGACTGCTCTCTCGCTTGGCCACCCATGTTGCGGGGCATTCGCGCATTGCACTGAACATCCACCGCGATGAATACGGTTTTTTTGAATGGCACCGCATTGTAAAGGGCGCGATGGCCAATGGCAGCGTGGTCGTGTCCGAACCATGCCTGCCACACCCGGTTTTTCAGCCCAATGTTCATTTTCTGGAAGAAACCGGTCGCCACATCCCCAACCTGATCGAATGGCTGTTGCACACGCCCGATGGCAAAGCCAGGGCGGAGGAAATCCGTACCGCCGCGCTAAACCTGATTGGCACCCCCGCCCATAATCGCGCCCGTTGCGCGCAGATTCGCGGGTTCATCTCGTATGTATGGAGCACGCCAGAAGCATGAGCCTCAATGCCCCGTGGATGGCCACCGGCCAGACCGTCTGCACGTTCAAAAGCCGCCGCAGGCAGCCTGCGGACCTGATCAGTATCTGTCTGACCAATTACAATTATGGCCGCTACATCATCGCAGCGCTCGACTCCCTGGCCGCCCAGACCCATGCGGCCCTTGATTTAGTAGTCGTGGACGACCAGTCCACACAAGATGAATCCGTAGCCCTGATCGCCGCCTGGATGGAGGCCAACCATAAACGGTTCTGGCGCGCCACCCTGATCGTACATGCACGTAACCAGGGCCCCTCCGCCGCGCGGAACACTGCATTCCACCATGCTGTGGGGACGTTCGTATTCGTGATGGACGCAGACAATATAATCTACCCCCGCGCCCTTGGCCGCCTGCATGAAGCCGCGCGCGATGGCGGGTTTGACGCCACGTACAGCCAGATCGAGTTCTTCGGGCGCGAGCAGCACATCGGTTCGGCCGACATATGGGACCCAACCCAGATGGCGCGCGAGAATTATGTGGATGTCATGGCTCTCATCCGTCGGCAGGCATGGATGGATGTCGATGGCTACAGCCATATCGATGAAGGGTGGGAGGATTATGATTTCTGGCTGAAATTCATGGATCACGGACTGGAAGCAGGCTACGTGCCCGAGATCCTGTGCCGCTATCGTGTGCATGGCAATTCCCGCACCACGAACGATGCCTGGGCCGCCCATGAAAGCCTGCGCGCCATCATGGCCTTCCGACACCCCGAACTAACCGCCCGCGCCCGTGCTGCCACATCGGTCGTCAAGACCTAGCAGCCTGTCGGGTTGGGCATTTCCAGGGCCTGTTAGATCTTGAAATTCTTCCTATATTATAGGGATGGAAGAAGGAGACGGAACAGGCCCTAGCCCTTCCCAACCCGACAGGCTGCTAAAAGCATTTTCAGGAGCAAGCCAGTGAAATGGTCCGCAAACGCCTGAAAGTTTTTGGTGAAGCTTTTTTCAAAAAGCTTCAGAGACCATCACCCTTTTAAAAAGAGGTGGCACTTGGGAATTTTATTGTTTTCAACAATACGTTAATTTAAAATATTCTCTTAATCAGAGCATATTTCCGCAAGTCATGCCTGCCTCTATAATGGCAGGCATGACAGTACTCCCTTTCCCTACTACGCCAGAATGCATGGACCGCCGAATTATCGTGACCGGTTGCGACAGCGCGTATTTCGTACTGGTGGCGGAACTCATCGCCTCCGTCCGCGCGCACATGGCCACCCCCATCGCGGTGATCGACTGCGGCATGACGGCACAGCAGGTGGCCAGCCTGCACCAGCAGGGGATACGGGTCCTAGCCCCCTATATTCCCGATTATACGCCACAGCATATCCTGCGTCGCCGCCCCAGTCTGGGCATCAACATATGCAAGCTGTGGCTGGACCGGATGCTGCCGGACTGCGACCTGATCCTGTGGCTGGATGCCGATACATGGGTGCAGGATGGTATGGCGATCGAACGCCTGTTTGCGGCCGCGAACAGTGGCACGCTGGCCATCGTGCCCGAAATCGGGGCCAAACGCGCCGACTTGCTAGGCGTACGCTGGATCTGCCCTGGATGGATGCAGATCCGGTCATTCCTGTATAAAAATGCGACCCGCGCGCGCCTGTCCTTTGCCATACGCCGGCGCATTGGTGCAAAGCCGCTGCTCAATGCCGGCGTATTCTGCCTGCACCGCAAGGCCACGATCTGGCCGGTGCTACGGCGCTGGCAGGAAATGATCCTGCCCCGCCGTAACACCGCCTTCACACAGGACCAGCTATGCATGGCGCTGGCGGTTTATATCGACGGCCTGCCCGTAACATTCCTCGACAACAGCCACAATTACCTAGGCCCCTGGCTGCTGGATGAGACCACAGGTCAACTTGCCAACCTGTTTTTTCCCCATCCGCCAGTCGGCATTGTGCACATGGCCTCGCAAAAAGCGATGCGTGCGGCGCTGGAAAACACCATGCCCGTGCCTACGGTGCAAGGCGGGCAGGCGACGGTCAACCTGCGTTATGGCGCCATGCGCCTACGCCGGGCTGCCGCTACTGCCCCCTGATGGCGCCGTGACCTTCCCGGCACGGGCAGCCTGCACCTTTTCGGCCGCAGCGGTCAGTTGCTGGGCGAGATTAAGGGCAAGCTCGGGGGGCAGTACGGTTACAACCCGCCTGTCACCCTTGGGCATGTGCTCGGGCGCCGTCGCCATGAACAGGTCCATGACCACAATGGAATCCTGCACCGCTTCTGCCCCGCAGCTTACGGTAGGGTAAACCATGGCTCGGCCGGTTGCATCACGCTCCGCCGTCATGGCCGCGATATCCCGCCCAGTCCCCTGCCGCCACGTGGCGGGGGGCGTGGCGGTTCACGCCGCAGTTCTAGGTTCAGGTCCTGTATGGTCCTGCGCGCGATCGCCAGTTCGTCACGCAAGCGGGCAAGTTCTGTCTTGAGCGCCGCAATTTCAGCCCGCAACGCGGGAGGGTGATCAGCCATCTGCAACACATTCCTTACGTTATCAGGAGCTTTTGGCCGTAGCCGCGAAACGTGCGCGCACCTGCTCGAACAATGTGCGGGCCGCCATATCCTTGGGGTCGGTATGCTCCATGTGGTGGCGCATACGGGCTGCGATCTCATCAGCATGCAGCACCTTTGCCTCCACCAGCATCTGCATGAGGTCCATGACCACAAGCTGCTGGGCCGCGATCATCCTGACCACAGGCATGACCTTGGCCTGCGCCGCATCGCCTGCCGCCTGCGCAAGTGCCTGGCGCAACTGGTCGGTTATTGCCTGTTCGTTCATGATTGCGCTACTCCGCTCCTGTCGTCATGTAGCATACATGGTGATGGCAAACCGCCGACACAGCAATGCCGCCCGTGCAGGGCGGCCCATGAGCCTGCGCCATATCTCGCCCGTTCCAGGACCGTAAACCGCCATGCCGCCGCCCGTCATTCCCGATGATGAATTACATGTGACCTATATCCTGGCCTCCGGTCCCGGGGGGCAGAACGTCAACAAGGTGGCAACGGCGGCCCAACTGCGCTTTGACGTACGCAATTCTCCTTCTCTACCACCACGCACCAAGCACAGACTGACCGAGGTAGCGGGCAGCCGGATGACGGGCGATGGCGTGATCGTGCTGACCGCGCGCCGCTTCCGCAGCCAGACCCGTAACCGCGAGGATGCGGTTGCCCGCCTGCACGAGATGATCGGGGAGGCCAGCACGGTACAGGCCTATCGCGTACCCACCCGCCCCTCACGCAGCCAGCGCCGCAAGCGGCTGGACAACAAGCAGCACCGCAGCCGCATCAAGCAGGGGCGCAGCGGCCGCTTTACGGACTGAGGGCGCGTATGCCTGAGAAAAATAACAGACGTTTTTGGGTGCCGCCTTTTTTCACAAAGGCGACATTCCTTGAAGCGTTTTGGATAATCCCCAATAGACCCTGAAAAAGCTTCACCAAAAACTTCTTGCATTACCCCTTACGGACCGCAGCCTTCTGCCCCTTGGGCGCAGGGGGCGGCGGTGTGTGCTCGGTCCAGCCACCGCCCAGCGCGCGATAGAGCGTCACAAGGTTCTGGTAGCGCGAGACGGCAATCGTGATCTGCCACTGCTGCGCCTGAAGGTAATTACGCTGCGAGACCAGCGAGGTCAGGTACGAATCTGTCCCGGCCCTGTAGCGCATCATTGCCAGGCGATAGGCATCTCCGGTCGTTGAGACATATGTATTCATCTGTCCCGTCTCGTCACGGTAAGTGTCACGCGCGGCCAGCGCATCCGCCACTTCGCGGAAGGCAGACTGCACGGTCTTTTCATACGCTGCGGCCTTGGAGGCCCGCATGGCGCGCGAAGCCTTCAGGTTGCCGCTGTTCTGTCCCCAGTTGAGCAGGGGCACCTGCAACTGGGGCGACACGCCCCATGTCGT
Source organism: Komagataeibacter medellinensis NBRC 3288 (assembly GCF_000182745.2). Taxonomy (NCBI): domain Bacteria; kingdom Pseudomonadati; phylum Pseudomonadota; class Alphaproteobacteria; order Acetobacterales; family Acetobacteraceae; genus Komagataeibacter; species Komagataeibacter medellinensis. Next base: position 2,607,279 of record NC_016027.1, on the reverse strand, counting down.
GGCGGCCGAGGTGAACAGTTTGTGCGGCTGCAGGCTGCTGATCCCGTCCGATGCCGTAAGGGTTATGCGCGGGTAGAAGGCCGCCTTGGCGGCCCCGATATCCGCATTGGCCGCCAGCAGGTCATGCTCGGCAGACATGATGTCGGGCCGGTGTTCCAGCACATCGGCTGGCAAACCCGGCGGCAGGTCCTGCATGATGGTCTGTTCCCCCAGCGGGCGGGCGGGGGGCAGGTTATCAGGTATCGGTTCACCGATCAGCAGCGTGATCAGGTTTTCATCCTGCGCCACATGCCGGCGCGATTCATCGCGAAAGGCGCCACTCTGCGCCACCTGTGTCTCGGTCTGGCGCACGGTCATCTCATCCGTCTCGCCATGGGTGAAACGGGCCTTGACCATATCCAGCGTGGCCTGCTGCGACGCCATGGTCTGATCGGACAGATGCAACTGCGCCTGATCCCCCAGCCACGAAATATAGGCCGTGGCCACCTGTGAGATGATGCTGATCAGCATGGCACGCGCATTCTCACGCTGCATCAGCGCATGCTCGGCTGCCTCACGCGACAGGCTGCGGATACGGCCGAACAGATCAATTTCGTAAGACGAAACGCCAATACCCATCTGGTAGTACTTAAACAGGGGCGGGCTACCGGTATCCAGACCTGGCGCAAAGCTCAGACCAGCCGCGCCGGAAGGTGCCTGGAACATCGCCTGTCCACCGCCACTGATGGCGGGAAACAGACCGGCATGCTGGATATCGAATTGCCCCTGCGCACGGCGTATATCAGCCGCTGCCTGCCGCAGGTCACGGTTTTCACGTATGGCAATGGCAATCAGCGCCTTGAGCCGTGGGTCGGTAAAGAACTCCGCCCAGCCCAGATCCGCCGCCAGCGGATTTTCCACCACGGGTTGCCCGGTATTGGCATAGGCGGGCCATGCCTTGGCCAGTGGCGGCGCGGGGCGCTTGTAATGCGGGATCATGGTACAACCCGCCAGCAGCAGGCCCGCCATGCCAGCAGTCCCTGCGCGCCTGAGTATGGAGAGAACAGTCATCTGGATTACTCTCCCTTTGTCCGTTCGGACAGGCGCTTTACCCGGAACAGGCGCAGGACAACGACAAAAAACAGTGGCACGAAATACACGGCCAGCAGGGTTGCCGTAACCATGCCCCCCACCACAGCGGTGCCAATGGCCACACGCGCGGCGGAACCGGCCCCCGTGGCGATGGCCAGCGGGAACACACCCACCACGAAAGCAATGGAGGTCATGAGGATGGGCCGCAGGCGCTCGCGCCCGGCTTCCAGCACCGATTCCTCCAGTGTGGCGCCATTCTCGAAAAACGCCTTGGCGAATTCCACGATCAGGATGGCATTCTTCACCGCCAGCCCCACCGTGGTCAGCAGGCCAACCTGAAAATAGACATCATTGGCAAGGCCCCGCCCCAAGGTTGCGACAATCGCCCCCAGCACGCCTAGCGGGATGACCAGCAGCACGGCAAACGGAATGGCCCAGCTTTCGTACAGTGCGGCCAGACAGAACAGGATGACAATGAGCGCCAGCGCATAAAGCGGGCCGGTGGAGGCGCCTGATGCCATCTGCTCATACGACAGGCCGGTCCACTCATACCCAACGCCCGGCGGCAGCTTGGCCAGCACATCCTTGATGGCGGCAATCGAGTCACCCGAACTGTAACCGGCGGCAGGCTGACCAAGAATTTCAAAGGCGTTCAGGCCGTTATAGTCCTCCACCTTCTGCGGTCCCATGATCCACTGCCCGGATACAAAGGCATTGAACGGAACCATCGCGCCGGTTGCGTTGCGGATGTACCATTTGTTCAGGTCATCAGGGATCATGCGCGCATCGGGTTCGCCCTGGATATAGACCTGCTTCACACGGTCATCCCGCAGGAACTGGTTGACATAGATCGACCCCAGCGCCCCTTCGATGGTGGTGTTGATATCGGCAATGGTGAGGCCCAGCGCATTGGCTTTCTCACGGTCGATATCCAGATGGTACTGCGCTGCGTCCTCCATGCCGTTAGGGCGCACGGCGGTCAGACGATGGTCCTTGGCCGCAAGACCCAGCACCATGTTGCGCGCTTCCAGCATCCTGGCATGACCAAGGTGGCCACGGTCTTCCAGTTCCACATCAAACCCGGTGGCGTTGCCCAGTTCCAGTACGGCAGGCGGGTTGATGGCAAATATCTGGGCGGCCGGATTCATCCAGAAATGCATCATGATGCGCATGGCAATCGCAGCCGATGTCTGTGATGCGGCGGGGCGGTCATCCCAGTCCTTGAGCCGGATGAAGAAAGCGCCAGCACTCTGCCCCTGGCCTGCAAAGTTGAATCCGTTCATGGAATAAACGGATTCAACATTCCTGCCTTCGGTCTTGAGGATATAGTCCGCAACCATGTGGTTGACCGCCGCCGTCTGCTCCAGGGTGGAACTGGGTGGCATGGTGATCTGGCCAAAGATCAGGCCCTGGTCCTCATCGGGCAGGAAGCCCGTGGGCAGGCGCATAAACAGGAAGCCCACCCCGACCGTAATCACAACGAACGCCAGCATGGACACGCCGGCATGGCCCAGCACGCGGTTCACACCATTCTGGTAGCCATTGGTCAACCGGCTGAAGTGGCGGTTGAACCAGCCCGCGGCACCCGTTGTCTTTTCATGCGTGCCAGGCTTGAGCATGGTGGCGCACAGGGCCGGTGTCATGACCATGGCCACCAGAACCGAAAGCCACATGGCCGCGACAATGGTGATGGAGAACTGCCGGTAAATCACCCCCGTGGACCCGCCAAACGCGGCCATGGGCAGGAACACTGCGGTAAGCACCAGAACGATGCCAACCAGCGCGCCCGAGATCTCATCCATGGACTGGCGGGCCGCTTCGGGGGGGGAGAGTTTCTTCTCCGTCATCACGCGCTCGACATTCTCGACCACCACGATGGCGTCATCCACCAGAAGGCCCACCGCCAGCACCATGGCCAGCATGGTCAGCGTATTGATGGAAAAGCCAAGGGCGGCAAGGATGCCAAACGTACCCAGCAGCACCACCGGCACCGCGATGGTGGGGATCAGGGTGGCGCGGAAGTTCTGCAGGAAGACCAGCATCACCAGGAACACCAGCACGATCGCTTCCGCCAGCGTGATGACCACTTCCTTGATCGACAGGACGATGAACGGCTCGGTATCCAGCGGATAGACGGTCTTGAGCCCGGGCGGGAAGAACTGTTCGAGTTCCTTTATCTGCTCGCGCACCGCAGTTTCGGTCTGGAGCTGGTTGGCCCCCGGTGCAAGCTTCAGGGCCATGCCCGAAGCCGGCATATTGTTGTAGAAGGAATGGGTATTGTAGGTCTGCGGTCCCAGTTCCACGCGCGCCACATCGCGTATGCGCACCTGCGAGCCATCCTGCTGCACCTTGAGCAGGATCTTGCCGAACTCCTCGGGCGAATGCAGGCGGGTCGGGCCGATGATGGTCGCATCCAGCCGCGCGCCCTTGGTGGCGGGCACACCACCCAGTTCACCCGATGAAACCTGGATGTTCTGCGTCTGGATCGCGGTCTGCACGTCGCCAACCGTCAGGGCGTATTTGTACAGCTTTGAAGGGTCGAGCCAGATCCGCATAGCGTATTCCGCGCCGAACAGCGTGTGGTCCCCCACGCCGGTCACACGGCTGAGCGGATCGGAAATGTTAGAAGCCACATAATCCGCGATATCAGCGCCCGTCATGCTGTTATCGGTCGAGATGAAGGCAATGACCATCATGAAGTTCTTGACGGCCTTGGTAATGCTCAGCCCCTGCGCCGTAACTTCCTGCGGCAGCTTGGGCTGGGCCAGTTGCAGCTTGTTCTGCACCTGCACCTGCGCGATGTCGGGGTTGGTCCCCTGCGCGAAGGTCAGGTCGATTTCCATCTGTCCCGAGGCATAGGACTGGGACGAAATATATTCCAGATGATCGAGGCCGAACATCTGCTGCAGGATCGGGCGCACGACCGTATCGTTCACCGTATCGGCGGACGCACCGGGATAGGTGACCGTTATGGCAATCTGTGGCGGCGCGATGGAGGGATACTGCGCAATGGGCAGCCTGAAGATGGAGACTCCGCCCACAAGCATGATGATCAGCCCGATCACCCACGCAAAGACAGGCCGGTCAATGAAGAAGCGCGACAATGACATGAGGCGTTATCCTGCCTTGGCCGGGACGGCCGCATCTGTGGCGGCAGCATCGGTGGGGGTCACCGTATCGCCGGCATGAATTTTCTGTATGCCCTGCACCACCACGCGCTCGCCGCTTTTCAGGCCAGCGGTCACAAGCCAGTTCGTGCCGATAGCCTGCCCCACCACGACCGGGCGCAGGCTAACCTTGTTGTCGGCATCCACCACCCACACCTGCGGATCCCCGTGAGAATTGCGCAGCACGCCTTCCTGCGGCACCAGCAGGGCGGCGGGGTCAATACCTTCCGCCAACTGGGCACGGACATACATGCCCGGCAGCAACAGGCGCTCGGGGTTGGGCATGACCGCACGCACCACCACGGTAGCGGTTGTTTCATCCACATTGACTTCGGAAAATTCCATGCGACCGGAATGCTCGTAGGTCGTACCATCCTCCAGCGCGATGGTAATGCTGGCCGCGTTGTCGCCCACGCGCGTCAGCCGCCCCTGCGCCAGTTCACGCTTGAAGCGCAGCAGTTCGGTCGCGGGCAGGTTCACGTCCACATAAATCGGATCGAGCCGGGTTACGATCGCCACGTTATTGGTCTGGCTGGCGGTAACCAGCGCGCCCACGGTCAGGATCGAACGACCGATCCGCCCGGTAATGGGCGCATTCATGTGCGTATAGCCCAGATCGACCATCGCCCGTTCAAGCTGGCCCTTGGCGGCCTGGATATCGCCCTGCGCCCCACGCTCGGCGGCAAGGGCGTCGTCATATTCCTGTTGACTTACGGCATGCGCCTTGAGCAGCGGCCCGTAGCGGTTCAGCTTGGCACGGGCTGTTACCTCATTGGCCTGGGCATGCAGAAGCTGACCCTGCGCCGTATCCACAGCAGCCTGATAGATGCCGGGATCAATCTGGTACAGCTGTTGGCCAGCCTGTACATCCGTGCCTTCCTGGAACAGGCGCTTCTGGATCACTCCACTGACCTGCGGTCGCACCTGTGCGATTTCAAACGCCTCGGTCCGGCCGGGCAGTTGGGTCGTAATCTGTACCGGCTGCGCCTGGAGGGTAACCACCCTGACCGGCTGGGGCGGCAGCTTGGGGGCGGCTGCATGCCGCTGGCAGGCCGCAAGAGACAGTATCAGTGCCGCCGGGGCTACGATACGGGAGTAATGCATCATGGTCACCAACCGGCCTGTTCGCCGCTATGTAGAATATGTTTCCGGGCAACGTCCATGTCGTGTGCCACACATGGCTGCCACAGGAACGCCAAATAACGAAACCATTTGGTTTTCAATGAATAGAAAACTATATCGTCTCCATAAGACGGTCAAGCTGGGCTTCCGTGTAAAATCGGTCGGAGCATGTTACGAATGAGTAAGAATGGACATGAAGTGCAACTGCCTTCCCCTGACGGATGCGACAGTCGCAGGCGTGGTCCAGGCCGACCGCCGGAAATGGAAGAATGCGAACGGCGCGAGCGGATACTCGACGCGGCCAGCACGGTGCTGCAGGAATGTGGCTACCATGCCGCATCCATGGACAAGGTGGCGCAGCATTCCGCCATGTCCAAGCGCACGCTGTACCAGATGTTCAATTCCAAGCAGGACCTGTTCCACACACTGGTCAGCAGCCGGCTGTTCAATGTTACGGCCCCGTTCTGCCATGACATAACAGACCCCGCGAACGAACTGACAAACCTGCTGCTGGCGCTGGGCGGGATCATCCTGCGCCCCGACCGGATAAGCCTGATCCGCGCGCTGATCACGGAATCGCAGGAATCGGCTGACATCCGCCAGATCCTGACCAGCCTGCGCTGTGGCGGCCGGGATAATGTCCTGACCAACTGGCTGTCGTGCTACATGCGGCGGGAAGGGTACAAGGTGGAAGATGTTGCGATGTATGGCAACATGCTTTTCGGCATGACGATTGGCGACCTGATGCTGCAGAACCTGGCCTGTGCATCGGAGCCATCATGGATCGACCGCATGATCCGCCCGCGCTTCGAGTGCGCGGTACGAATTTTCCTTGCGGGGCTGGAGAATGGATGCCGCGCACCGGCAGCGTGACCGGCGGCGCGTACCAGATTGCGGTTACCGATTATCGGCGCTGGCTTCCCGCCCGCAGGTCAGCACCCGGCACAGAGTGCGCGCAGCCGGTCCGGCAGGCCGGTGATGTTGGCCATGTCTACTGTTCACATCCAGTTGGTCGGGCCGTTGGGGGATATAATACACCGCCGCCTCCAGCCCCGCATGGTGCGGGTAGAGCAGCATGAGCCGCCGACAGTCATAGATCCGTGCATGAGCCATCATCTGGTAGACATCGCTCTGGCTGACATCCTGTTTGGGGTCATCCATCCGGCGGGTCAGGCGTTTCCATTTGGTATCGATAGCCTGCACGATCATACCGCCGCGCATGACCAGGATATCGGGAAGGGTCTGGAACACTCCCTTTTATCAGACGTGTACAGGCCAGGCCGCCTGCCCCCCGGTGTGGTGACACGCAGCCCCGTAGTGCAACCGCCAGCTTGCAGGCAATGTATTTTTTTAAACAGGCCGTTCATCCAGAACAGCAGGGCTTGCCGATCGTATCATCATCTGCGTGTCGGGGCCCGTCATGTGCATGTTCACGGTAACGGAGGTTATGATCTGCCACCATACACGGTAGGCCCGATGTGTTGCACGCCGGAGCGCAAAGGCATTACGGTGCGTTTTTCTGACTGGCGATTGACTCCGCCACTCAACAAGACGGTGCATGGCCTGACATGATACCCTACCGAAGCGAGAAACAGAAAATGCTGGCTGGCGATCTGTATTCCGCCAGCGACCCCGAACTGCAACACGATATGGCGCAATGTGCTCAATGGCTTGTCCGGTACAATAACCTGAATGGGTCCCTGCCTGAACGACTGGGCGCAGTTGGAGAGAACGCCTGTATCCGGCCACCTTTCCATTGTGATTATGGTTATAATATCTTTCTGGGGGACAATGTGTTCCTCAATTTCAACTGCATCGTGCTTGATGTTGTACCCATCAGAATCGGGGATGGCGCGCAGATTGGCCCCGGCGTCCAGATCCTGAGCGCTGATCACCCCCGAGACGCTGCATTACGCCAGAAAATGCTGGAATTCGGCCGCCCCATTACTATCGGTAGAAATGTCTGGATCGGCGGCGGTGCCATCATTCTGCCCGGTATCACGATCGGGGATAATGCCATTATCGGGGCTGGCAGCGTCGTCACGCATGATGTGGCTGCTGACGCAACCGTGGCAGGCAATCCGGCACGACCTTTGCACACTGGTTTACATTCTCGGCAGATTACTTAACGGGCAAGCAACCATGGCTGAATTGCAGTTTCAGCAGATTGACGTATTTTCTTCAGAACCGACCAAAGGCAATCCGGTTGCCGTGGTGATCGGTGCAGATACCCTGACCACCGAACAGATGTCCGCTTTTGCCAACTGGACAAACCTGAGTGAAACAACATTTCTACTCCGCCCAACCACGCTGGAGGCAGACTACAGGGTCCGTATTTTTACACCGCAGACCGAACTGCCATTTGCAGGCCACCCTACCCTGGGCAGTTGTCACGCCTGGCTGGCCGCAGGTGGCCAGCCACGTAGGCATATGATCATACAAGAATGTGGTCTGGGTCTTGTGCCGGTACGCTCCCATAACGGCTACCTTGCTTTTGCTGCTCCCCCGTTGCAGCGGTCTGGATTGGTGGAACCGGACCTGCTGCACCGTGTTGCAGCAGGGCTAAAGATTGCACCCTCGTCCATTCGGGCAGCGGCATGGACTGACAATGGACCGGGGTGGCTATCCATTATGCTTGGGTCGCGAAAAGAGGTCCTGGCGCTCGAACCGGATTACGCAGCCCTGTCCGATCTGAGTATTGGTGTCATAGGTCCATGGGATGCCATACAGGATGGAAAACAGGTCCAGTTCGAGGTGCGCGCCTTTGCCATGGGTTGCGGGGTGAACGAAGACCCCGTGACGGGAAGCCTGAACGCCGGGCTGGCACAGTGGCTCATAGGCCGTGGGCTGGCACCTGAGCATTACATTGCCAGTCAGGGCACCCGGCTCGGTCGGGCCGGACGCGTGCATGTCGATCTGGAAAACGGAAAAATCTGGATTGGAGGCATAACGACGACCCTGGTTACAGGCATGCTTCGGTTATGAGGCACCCCCTTCAGAAAATTAACCTTTTTACAAAAGCCATCTGTTTTGAAAGAGATGGTTTGAAAGTCACAGGTCAAAGCCGCATGACCAAGGGAAGTTCACATATGCCTTGAAGACGGTTGTTATCTGTCAGGTTCATGACCGAATATCATCAAAGTGTTATAATCCGTTTTAGCAAGATTCCGGATTGGGATCTGAAATGGATATTATTCATAACTTATGAAACCATATTTCTGTTCTTTATATCGGGAACTCTATTATTTTCATAATTCAAGAAATGTTGTTGCGTAAAAAAAATCCCGATCTGATAGTCTGTTAGGGCCATATCAATTATGGTCCAGTTTCCACTTTTTGCAGCAGCCGCGCCGTAGCCATCGGGACGCACCAGCCAGATCCCGTTTTTATCCGGGGAGAGCAGCACATTTCGGGCATCAGCAAGGATGCATGACCTGCGATCATGACCCGTGCTTCTGCCACGCGACACGACTGCGTTCGATACTGTAGCTGCCCAGCAGTCCTGGTCTGGCTTCCTACCGCTCGACAAGTGCCAGTTTCCGGGCGAGATTGAAGACATCCTGCATGTTCATGCTCTGACCGGATGCCAGAAAATCGCTGACTCATCTGGCGGGGCCGCAAGTTCCGCTATATGCACATCAACGAGGATAAACTCCGCGTGCAGTGCGTCTTCCTCGAATGTCAGACCCATTCTGGTGCAAGCAATGGAATGCGTACCATCGCAACCGATGAGCCACGCGGCTTCCAGCATCTCGATCCTGCCGCCCGTATGCATGAAACACCGTCATCCCTGTCAACACAATCAGTCAGTTTGAACCCGCGTTCGACCGTTATACCAAAAGCCTTGAGATGTTCTGCCAGCAGTCATTCGGTTTGCGATTGTAGAAGCATCAGCAGATAATTGAAGGAAAAGGCGATCGCTCCAAACGGGACCCGGGCAAGTGTCCTGTTGCCCGCGTAAAGACGGACAGCGCTTACCCGTAGCCCGGTGGCGATAAACGCATCCGCATAGCCCGATGCATCAAGCAGTTCCAACGTCCGGGACCAGATAGCCAAAACGCAGGACTGGGTGGTGCAGGTCGGCAACCTGTCGATCATTCTGACACAAGGACCATACCGGGCCAGTTCAGCGGCCATGATCAGCCTGACTGGCCCCACACCGGTAACGAGAACGGGCCTCGACATGGTTTTTATCCGAATACCCGGCCATATAGACAGGTATCACCACGTTAACGGTGAGGTGCCGTTTTTTGACACCACATTCTACAGATGATGTCCGCTTGCAGCGCCGCATAAGTTAATCCAGAGCGTTCAGAAGGTGGGTGCAAGCAGCCTATTTCCGGAGCGTGGTGATTCCAAGTTCGTGCCACATCCATCCGAAATCGTAAGTAGCGCCCGCATCGTCATTTTTCAGGGCACGGGCTGTCGTGTTTTCAATATCCTTCAGCCAGGTGGCTACCTTTTTACGTCCTGAAGCCGTCCGAACAGCCTCACGCGGCGTCATATTTCCCAGAGATGGAACCGGCTCATCAAGCGTCTGCCGGTAATGGCGCTCCAGCATCTGCCCGATGATCCGCGCTTCCTCTTCAGGCAGGATCTGCAGGTCTGGCGATGCAGCCCGTCCACCATGCTCCCGCTCCTCTATTGCCTGCACCGGTGTCATGATCTGCGTCAGGGGCGCGCCCACGAGCGTGCCCAGAACGGCCTGCAGCATGGCACGCCCACGTTCGGCACGGTTTTCCGAATTCACCTGCAACCGTAACTGCCGCCCCTTGAGTTCCAGGGTGCCCAATACGATCGCACCATCGTCCATCTCGGTGCGCAGGAACCGTCCGTTTTTATCCCGTTCGGACAATGGCACAGGATCACTCTCCCCCTCCTTCAGCCAGTTCCAGAACGACCGGCTCTCTGGGCGCAGGGCCACCACGCCCTCAAGCGCATCCGCCACCTTCTTCTGCGTCACGCCCTTCGCCAGCGGGAAACATACTTCATGGAAGACCAGATCCTCGCCATCGCCATTGAACAGCGCCGGACCCTCCATCTGCCGGGCCATGTCTTCCAGCGTCCGAAACAGCCAGGTTAGCGTGAACATCGGCGCAAGTTCCCGCAGGGTTTCCGTATCCACTTTCGGGAATTCCGCCTTGCCGCGTTTTTTCCGTAGCGCCTTGTAAAGGTTTGCGGCCAGATCCTCACAGGCGTCCCGTGAATAGGCGAGCAGTCCGCCTGCCAGAATGGTCTTTCCATCGGACGGCACAAGGCGCGCTGCAATCCGGTCCCACTGTCTGAGCGTCCGGGTGGCGGTGCCTTCATGCACGAGAACAGGCTCGCCCCTCCGCAGCAGGTCACGCGCCATGAAGCTCTGGCCGGGTCTGATGTCCGAGACTTCATACAGGCTCATGACCGAAGCCCTGAGCGCACGCATATAGGCGCTGTTGCGCGGCCCTTCCTTCCAGCCCCGGCGTTTCAGATAGACATCAACGATATTCCGGTCGTTATCCCAGTCCTGCCCCAGAAAATCCTCAAAGGCACAGCCCCACAGCGTCATGGCGACGTCGGGGCCGATCATCTCCGCCAGATCTCCGAACGTGATGTCACCCGCTTCCAGCGCCGGCCCGATGTGATCGCCGAGCACTTCCGCGAAATAGTCCTGCCAGTCATCCTGACCGAGATATCCGATCAGTCCCGTGAGTTCGTCTGCGGCCATGATGCTTTCCTGCTACTCCAGTTATGGACAGCAAAAGAGGAGACTGTCCTGACTCGACAAGCTAGGATCATACCCTGAAACAAGCAACGCGATGCCCCCGCCCGGCTTTCACGCATATAATATTCGACAAAAATGCGCCGGACTACCTTACTTCCTGCCAGCCTGGTGAAATGGATGGATCATAATAATTCGCGGCGCCTGCACTTGGCGCTCGCTGGACGTATGCCCGATGAGGCGTATCATGGGTCCACTCCGCCATCGCTGCCGGGGTTAACCCCGGCAGCGATGGCGGTCAGAAACAACAAGAAACTGGCGACAGAGCAACGACCGGACGATAACTTATTCAACCCGTAAATCTGTCCGAACGAATGGGAGCACCTCACCCTCACGCATAATTCGGAAATACAAAGTCTTCTGTGATTTTCTTCTCCCGTTTCTCTGCGCCCAGTCTGAGACGTTTCTGAACATGATGACTTGCAAGGATTTTCTGGACCATATGCGTCAGTGAAATCGCTATTCGGCTTCGAGGATGAATAAGACGCACGAGAACGGGATTCATCCGGTTCTGCGAGGCATGCACATAAGGACGAACAAGAGCTTCATACATGTTGAAAGCCTCTGCGTAATGTGCACCCCGCTTGATTTCACCAGCAAGCACATAAGCGCCGACCAGAGCCAGAGCCGTTCCTTCACCCGTGAAGGCAGTTGGACAGTAGGCCGCATCGCCCAACAGTACAAAGCGCCCATGCGACCAGCGGGATACTTTGACCTGACTCATCGGTCCGAAATAAAAGTCACGAACCGTCTCCAGTTCCATACTGATACGGTCCGCGATTGTTCCCCGCCCCTTCAGGGCATCACGCAGCATTTTTTTTGCATCATCCTGATTATCCCACGTGATATCGTGTTTTTTTCGGAGAAAAGTGACAAGAACAGTCGTCTCTCCTTCGTTGCCCGGCCGCAATGTTATGAATGTTCCATCGACACCATTAACACTATAAGCCCATTGATCGTCTTCCGGGCGTTTGCTAATTTTGAAAAACGACATGTAGGCACCAAGATAACGAAAACTGGTTTCGCTTGGCAGGATCATGTTTCTGGTCGCTGAACTGATCCCCTCGGCACAGATGACAAATTCAAACTCTTCGACACTATCATTGTTGAACGTCACCGACATGCTGCCGTTTTTCTCTTCAAGGTCTTTGACGAATGTTTCAAAACGATAGTCACATGTTTGGGCAGTGGCTTCGAACAGGATCTGCGCGAAATCGCCGCGCATAATTTCAAAATCGTTTGTCAAAGTGGCAAATGCCCCTTTGGGGAACGCAGCAACCAGTTTTCCTGCGGCATCAACGTATTTCTGCCCCTGTTCCAGGGTGTTTTTGGCTTCGATACGCTCGACAAGCCTCATCATCCTGATGACCTGTTGCCCCGCTCCTTTAATATCCACATTCTGGCCACCATCACGTAGGGTGCGCGCCCTCTCGGCAACAACAACCTCGTAGCCATATTGGTGCAGCCAGTAAGCACATACGGGACCAGCAATACCAGCGCCACAAATCAAGATTTTCTTTCGAGCCTTCACGGTGTCTCTTTCCATCATCATGCTGCAATAGGGCACAGGAACCGCATGGGAGACCCGGCCTTCCCCTGATGACGGTCTGTGATCGCTCCATAAAATTATCATTCTGTTTCGTCTGGCGTCATTACGAACTCCAGCCAGATTATTATTCGATCTTGCCAGATGGGTGCGTCACAGCAACAATAGCATCATGCCAATATTGTCCGACCGATCAACAGAACAGGACTGGATAGAACCAGATGAGGTTCCGCGCCGTATTGTGGCTTACGGGTATGCGTTCGAGCATCTGGATAAGATCGAGCTGGAATTTCACTGCCACGTTAAAAGCCAGATCATGATGGTTCAAAGCGGCGCATTAAGCTGCGAAGTAGAGGGAGGATTTTGGATCGTCCCGCCGCACAGTGCCATCTGGATCCCCGGTGGTGCGCGCCATACCGTTTATGCAAGTGGAGTGCTCAAAGGGTATAACGCCTTCATTGATCCGGCGGCCAGTCCGGCGGCCCTGCACTCGTGCAGGGCAATCGCGATAACACCACTGTTGCGCGAACTTCTTGCCCGGACCGCAGCCTTGCCACTTTTTTACGAAACAACCGACGCGATTACCCGTATGCAGGATGTACTGCTTGATGAACTTGCTGCAGCGGCCGTCGAGAATCTCCATCTTCCTATGCCTCGTGATATGCGAGTGCGGAAAATTGTTGATCGTATGATAGAAGTACCTTCTGAGCAGGCCCCCATGACTGTCTGGGCCAGTCAGGCTGGATTGAGTACACGCACCCTATCCCGCCTGATCCTCAGGGAGACCGGCATGAGTTTCAGTCGCTGGCGTCAGCAACTCTGCGTCATGCTGGCAATAAAATGGCTGGCGACCGGCATGACGATCCAACAGGTCGCCAATGCTCTGGGTTACGAAAGTGTTCCCAGTTTCGTAACCATGTTTCGCAATGTTCTCGGTGCACCACCTGGGCGATATATGGCTGAACGGTATTCCAAAACTGGCCCGATAGAGAATTAGAACATACTCAATCGGTAGTTTAATTCTTTCACACCCAAGTCGCGCACAGACCTTTACGTTACCTTATTACCCAATCCGATTGATGCTGCCAAAAGCGCGAGCTTATACGATAGTTTTCAGATCTTTTTACGCATGCACGCGAGCGCGATAGTGCTCCAGGACGTGTTCTACCCCTGCAGAGGAGAAAACGCTTCTCAAGTCCTGTGCTGCCCCCTCGGCTGCCACAGTCGCACGTGCACACATGGCGCATTCATACCGACTGACTGGGGACCAGTCATCGGCCGAAGTCAGAGCATCCGCCAGTTCCACGGCATCAGCCAGCGCAAGATTAACCCCTTCGCCCGAGAACGGAGACATGAGATGCGCGGCATCACCCAGCAGGGTCAGGCCGGCCTGACTTTTCCAGGAATGACCGATGGGCAGGGCATAAAGCGGTCTTACACCGATAAAATCTCCCGTTTCAATCACGTCCTGCAATTCCGGCGCCCATCCGGCAAAAACATCCCGCAATGCCAGCCGCACGTTTTTGCCGGACCAGCTTCCCCACTCTTTGGCCAAACTTTCTGTCAGCCTGATGCCCGCGTATCCGCGAATATGGCCATCACCGTTTCGCTGCGTAATCAGTGCACGGTTGTCACCGACCGCAAGCATTTTGCCGTTACCGGTCAGTTTACTGACGCGAGGATGACGGCTCACATCGAACCCCAACTCAACCAGCGTAACCCCTTCATAAAGCGGCACGGCATCGCTTAGCAGGGAGCGAACACCGGACCATGCGCCATCCGCACCTATGACAGTATCAAACCGTTCGGACCACCCGTCGCCACCCACCACGAAGCCGCTCTCTTCAGGAGCAATTCGGGTTATTCGCCGCCCCCAGCGCACAGTTCCGGGCATGAGGGAGTTCAGCAGGATCTGACGCAGCACGGATCGATCGATTTCTGGCCGGTTGTCCGCAGGCTCATTACGATCAAACAGAAGCACGCCTGCGGCATTGTAAAGGCGATCTCCCTGATCTTCCGGGCGGGCTACCGCCATAAATGCTTCTCGTAAACCCGCATGCTCCATCGCATACTGGCCGGTCTCATCATGCATATCGAGAGAGCCTCCCTGAGGGCGCTCCTCTGCATGCCGGTCCCGTTCCAGAACTACAGGGCATTTCCCCTGACGTTGCAGGAGACGGGCAAGCATCAAACCACCCGGACCACCCCCTATAATTGCAATCCGTTGCGTTGCCATGTCTTTGCATCCCATTTATATAGGAGCCTATATATAAAAACATAGGAACCTATTCAATGGAAAACTCTGACGACTGGGACCCTCTTCGTCATCCCGGTCATTATTTCAGTCGGATCGCCCGCGGCCTGACCCGGATAGGCGACGTACGGTTACGGCATCTGGGATTTGCAACCGCGCAACTGCCGGTTCTGACGGCCCTTAAGGATGGAACAGAGTTATCGCAGAAGGAACTGGCGAAATGGGCCAAGGTTGAGCAACCAACCATGGCCCAGATGCTGTCCCGTATGGAACGGGACGGGCTGGTACAACGTGTGCCAGACCCCGAGGACAAACGCTCAAGCCTGATTTCATTGACAGACGCGACACTGGAAAAACTTCCGGAAGGACGCGCAATCCTCCGTCAGGGAAATTCGGAAATGACAAGAGGTCTGACCGAAGATGAGATTGAGACGCTCATATCCCTGCTCAGACATGTGCTTGAAAATGTTGATTCCATGGAACCATAACCGAAATCTCATCCCATCAAAAATCGCGCGCCGAAGGCGCTCAACAGCGCCACAGGCATGGCAACGGCACCTATCTTGAGAAATTGCAAAAACCCGACATCCTGGCCGCCCCGACGGATCACCTGAAGCCACAGTATTGTGGCCAGTGATCCCGTGACCGACAGATTAGGGCCAAGATCCACGCCAATCAGAAGATTATCGACAACGAGACGTGGCGGATGCGCCTGTGCCACTGCTTCGCTCGCGATCAACCCGGCTGGCAGATTATTCATGAGGTTTGAGACAAAGGCCAGCAGGGAGCCGGAACCGAAAGCCGCTATCATAGGATCAGACTGGGCTGCACGCCGAAGCATCCGTGCGATATCTCCGATCAGTCCGGTACAGTTGATAGCTTCCACCAGAACGAACAACCCTGCCACGAGGGGCAGAACGCCCCACGAAATCTCCCGCACCAATGTTAGTGGTGAGCGTCGTGCCTGCGCGGATACTCCCAAAGCCGTTGCCACACCCGCCAGCGCGGTCGGCAGCCCGAGGGGAAGATCAAAAGCGGAAATCGTCACGAGCAGGACTGCCGTCAGCACGATTCCAGCGAGAGAAGCTCTTCCAGCCACACTCAGGCGCATCTGCTCAACCTGAGATGTACACTCCTGTCTGAGATGTTTACGCTCAACCAGACGGAGAACCAGATAGGTTGTCACGATGGCCATCATGGATGGCAGCGCGAAAGATGCCATCCATGATCCCAGAGCCGGGAGAGTGCCGTTGTAAAGAACCAGATTGGCCGGATTGGAAACCGGCAGGACGAAGCTGGCGGCATTGGCAATAAGCGCACAGGCAAACAGCAAGGGGAGTGGATCTGCTTTCGCTCTGGTAGCCACTGCAAGCACTGCAGGTGTCAGTACAACAGCCGTCGCATCATTGGACATGAATGTCGTCACGACGACACCAGCCAGATAGACCAGCGTGAACAGCCTGGTCGTTGAGCCTGCGGCATGATTGACTGCCCACGTCGCAATCCAGTCGAACAGACCGTTCACCCGTGCTGTCTCACTCAGCAGCATCATGCCGATCAGGAACAGGTAGACATCGCCCCCTTTCAGTATCCCTGATCCTGCCATGGAAACGGGGATCAGACCCGTCACGACAAGAAGCCCTGCTCCACTTACTGCCCACACCCACTCGGGAACCCGAAACGGCCGGATAATGACTCCGGCCGTTGTCAATGCTGCGATCGCCCAGATCGCCTCATGATGAAACATCATGCGGGTGCACGGTCCGCGGAACGCATGACTGACGCTGAAGAAACCCACAGTCCCAACGACAGAAGTGCAAAACAGCCGAGAGTGTAAAATGCGGTTGAATAACCGAGACCCTCGGCAAGCCAGCCTCCCAGCGCCGGTGAGAGACTTGCCCCGATACCTTGTGCCGTCATGACCACACCTTGTCCCATATTGACCCGTCCTGTGCCGTTCAGAAGCCACGCCACCAGACCGGGCACGGCAACGCTTTGAAGTCCCGCACCTATACCGTCCAGAAACTGCACAGGCCACACGCCCCAATACTCGATGAACGTGCCTGCAATCACGCCACGAAGCGGCAGAGCGGCAAACGAAATCAGCAGTACGATCCAATATCCACGGCGCGCTACAAAACGCATGGCCAGAAGGCTGACGCCGATCATCACAGCCTGGGCCACCACCACAGTCATCGCCGTAAACATTGCGGGGTTACCCTTTCCCGCACTGACGACAGCCATACCGTAAAGCGGCAGCATCGCAGCATTGCCGAGATGAAAGAAACAGAGACAGGCTGCGAGGATCAGAAGCGGTTTGTGCCGAAGAAACGCCCTTATCCCTTCCGCCTTACCAACAGCATGGCTGTCTCCGTATTCCAGCCCCCGCGCTGCTTGATGGTCGATGGATTTCTCAGGAATCAGGAGCACGGCAGCGATAGCCAGCAGACCAAATGTGACTTCAAGAAAGAAAATCGCGGACAGGCCAAACTGCCATCCAAGCCACCCGGACAAAGCGGCTCCTACCATATTGCCAGCATGGTTCCATGCCTGATTCCGGCCAATCTGCGCGTTGAAACCCTTCTGGTGAACGATACCAAGCGTCATTCCCGCCATCAGGGGGCCAATCCCCGCCCCGGCCAGCGCCGTGGCAAGCTGGCTGATAGTCACGACAAAGACTGATTGTGAACTCAGTAACAGAAGCGAGGCTGAAATGGTGCATAACGCCGCGACAATGACAAACAGGCGCTTTTTCGTCGTCTGATCAATAAGTGCGCCGGCAGGAATGGTAGCCAGCATGCCGACAATACCACCAGCCGTCATGACAGAACCGATCGGTCCGGTCTGCCATCCATGACGCTGGAGAAACACTCCCAGGAAAGGACCAATCCCCGCCTGGACGTCAGCCATGAAAAAATTCAGGGCACATAATGAAAACAATGCGCGGTTTGACGGAATGCCTTGCGGCCCCTCTATTTTCAAGCCAGCCATAAAAGTATGCATCATCGGGCTATTTTCTCCAGATCGGATAGCCTAACTACATAGGAAGCAACAAGTTATAAGAACCCATTAAAAATACACAGCCATGCGATCCATCAAGATGCGACAGCAATGGGACATTACGTGAGCACAAACCGCTGCTCAGACAGATCAGAAAACGCGAAGGTCATCGCCGCGCCAAGCTGTACATCGTTTTATCCCGCTTCCCCTTTCCAGCACGGCGACAAAGCGTGCGCTTACGGGCAGAATCCTTTATACAGCTCAGACGTAGTCATCACGCATGGCGAAGAAGCATTCATGAAACTCTACAATCTCGAACTCTCTGGCAATTGTTATAAGGTGCGCCTCCTGGCGGCCTTGGCTCGAATTCCTCTGGAAAACGTGCCTGTAGACTTCGCGGCAGGCGAGCAGCGCACCGCGGGGTTCACAGCCCTGAATCCATTCCAGGAAGTGCCTGTTCTGGTCGACGGGGAAACCGTTCTGCGCGATTCTCAGGCGATCCTCGTCTATCTGGGCGGCCAACTCGCGGACAGAACATGGTGGCCGCAAGAACCAGCAGCCCAGGCCGAAATCGTGCAATGGCTTTCCATCGCCGCGAATGAGGTGCGTGACGGTCCAAACACGGCCCGCCTGATCCGGAAATTCGGCTATGATCGTTCAATGGAAAGCGTGCTTCTCGTCACGCAGCGGCTTTTGCCCCTGTTGGACCAGCATCTGAGCGTCCATGACTGGTTCGCGCTTAACCGGCTGACCATCGCGGACTGCGCACTGTTTCCCTACCTTGCACTGTCCCATGAAGGCGGGATCGACCTCACCCCTTTTGGCGCGCTGACACGCTGGGTCGATCGTGTTCGGGCGCTACCGGGATTCGTGCCGATGCCCGGCATTGACAGATGGAGGGTTCGAAAAACCCCTGGTTCTGGCCCTCTGTGTGTGATTCCCTCTCTTCTGTGATGATTGAGGGAATGGCTCATGAAGCAGCCGGGCTTCTTTGATGTGGACGAGCGACTAGCCCGTTTGAGTGGCCTTGGCGATCAGCTCGAAGCGTTTTCTCGGACTGTGGATTTTGAGGTGTTCCGTCCTGATCTGGACAGGGCTCTGGCCTATGCGGACGGAAGTAAAGGTGGCCGTCCCCCGTTTGATCCGGTGCTGATGTTCAAGATCCTGGTGATCCAGACGCTGAACAATCTCTCCGACGAGCGAACGGAGTATCTGATCAACGACCGGCTGTCCTTCATGCGCTTCCTCGGCCTGGCGTTATCGGACCGGGTGCCTGACGCCAAAACGGTCTGGCTGTTCCGTGAACGGCTGACCGAGGCTGGCGCCATCCAGAAGCTGTTCGAGCGCTTTGACGCCACCCTGCGAAACGCCGGGTATCTGCCGATGTCCGGCCAGATCCTGGATGCCACGCTGGTGGCGGCGCCAAAGCAGCGCAATACCAACGCGGAGAAAGTTGATCTTCGGGAAGGCCGCATTCCGCAGGACTGGCAGGACAAGCCTGCCAAGTTGTCCCACAAGGATCGCCATGCGCGATGGACACTGAAGTTCACGAAGGCAAAGCGGCAGGAGGACGGGACGCTCCCGTCCACGGACCTCGCCATCCCGTTCTTTGGCTACAAATCGCATATTTCCATCGATCGAAAGTTTCGACTGATCCGGAAATGGAAAGCGACGGATGCCGCCGCCAGTGATGGTGCCAGGCTGCGCGAGGGCTTGCTCGATAAAACCAATACGGCCTCAAGCGTTTGGGCCGACACCGCGTATCGCTCGAAAGCCAATGAGGACTTCATGGACAAAGAGGGTTTCGTCTCGAAGGTTCACAGGAAAAAGCCGCATCTCAAGCCCATGCCTCGCCATATCCAGCGCTCTAACGCAGGGAAGTCCGTCATCCGATCCCGCGTCGAGCATGTCTTTGCCGATCAGAAATCGCAGACGGGATTGTTCGTCCGGACCGTGGGCATTACCCGGGCCACCATGAGGATTGGCTTGGCCAATATCGTCTACAACATGCGCCGCTTCCTCTTCCTCGAGAGGTTGAACGCGGCCGCGTAGCTATCCCATTGGCGACAGCGTCCGATCTGCTCAAGACGCAGATCAAAAGTCACCCCAAGAACCGTCAATCAGCACGACAAAAGCCTGAAATCAGGAACCACGCGCGCCAATCAACGGTTCTTCGATCCCTCCACGTGATGGGAACAACGCCCTCGCTTTCGGCCTGATCGGTGCATTCTGGGAAGCCGATTACGGATTGCTCCCGTGCCGCTCGACAGAAGATTTCCTGGCCTGCGTACGTCAGGACGTCTGCACACTTGTGCTGTCCTACACGCTTCAGCCACTAACACGCGGCACATACCGTCTCACGACCGAGACAAGTGTTTTCTGCCCTACGTCCGCGACGCGACGGCGTTTTGCGCCCTATTGGTACCTCATCCGCCCCGTCAGCGGACTGATCCGCAGGCGCATGTTAGCCTTCATCCGCAAACAGGCCGAAAGCTGCATCAAATCCGGGGCTATCACCGGCTGATACCAGCGATCCGGCTGAGTCCATCGGCGAGAAAATCCACGCAGAAGCGGACCCGGGTCAGGTTTGTCCGCTCTGGCGCGATCAGCATACTCAGCGGCACGGACGACAGCGTATAGTCCGGTAACACATGCTCAAGACGACCATCCCGCAAGCAGTCCTCCACCAGCCAGCGATGAGCCGGTCCGTAGCCTCGACCGGCAAGAAACGCATCGCGCGCCGCCAGACCATGATCCACAATCAATCGACCATGAAATGGCAAGACATGATTTCTGCCGCTCGTGCTCCGCAAAACCAGCCGGTCCGAGCCATGCACACGGGACATCCGTACGCCCTCAAGCTGACGCAGGTCCTCGGGGCGCCGCACCGGACCGTTGCGACGCAGCCATTCAGGCGATGCGACCAACATGCGCTGGCTCTCGCCAAGGGAGCGCAGTTTCATCGCGCAATCACTCAGGGGGCCAAGACGGATGGCGATATCGACACCGTCACGCACCAGATCAATACGCTCGTCCGTCAGACCGAATTCCACCCTGATGCCTGAGTTTTCGTCCTGAAAAGCATAAACGAGACGACTGACGTGCAGAACGCCTAATGCACCGGTAGAGGAAATACGCACCGTTCCGGCCGTTGCCTGCCGTGTGTCGCGCATTTCCTGGCTTGCCTGCTCAACGAGGGAAAGAATCTGCACACACTGCGTATAATATCGCGCCCCTTCGTCTGTTAACGCGGTACGGCGCGTGGTGCGTGTCAGTAACGAGACACCCAGAGCCTCTTCGAGTTCACGCAGATGCCGCGTTACTGTCGATTGTCCGACACCGGTTTCCCGTGCGACAGCGGCCAGATTGCCGCGCTCGGCAATGCGCACAAAGGTTCGCATCCGTTCCAACGAGACCAGAGACTGTTCCATTTTTCGGCACTGTGCCTTCCGCTATCGCCATATGGGAGAAGAATATCCTATCGCCTAGTCTTACCGGGAAACGACTCTTTTTTACCAAGACAAGGCTCCGCGCATGAATATCCTGATCGTATTCGCCCATCCCGAACGACACTCCCTCAATGGTACCCTTCTCGATACCGCAGTCACCGAACTGCAATCGCAGGGGCACGAGGTCAAAGTCTCTGATCTTTATAGCATGCACTGGAAAGCGGCCGTCGACCGCAGCGACTTCCCGGATCTGCCTGCCGGTGAGCGCCTGAAAGTGGCATCTGCATCTTCCCGAGAATTCGCAGTAAACGGCCTGACGGAGGACGTGAAGGCAGAGCAGGAGAAACTTCGCTGGGCCGATACCGTGATTCTCCAGTTTCCACTCTGGTGGTTCACCATGCCCGCGATCCTCAAAGGCTGGGTCGATCGCGTCTATGCCTGTGGCTTTGCGTATGGTGTCGGAGAACACAGCGATCGCCGCTGGGGTGATCGCTATGGCGAAGGCATGATGGCGGGCAAGCGCGCCATGCTGGTCGTTACCGCCGGAGGTTGGCCGGAGCATTACTCCGAGCGTGGGATCAACGGCCAGATTGATGATCTGCTGTTCCCCATCAATCACGGCATCCTGTTCTATCCCGGCTTCACAGTACTACCGCCTTTCGTCGCTTACAGGGTAGACCGATTGGATGATGCACGTTTCGGAATTGTGTCCGAGCAACTTCGCGAGCGTATGCGCACGCTCGCAACGACAACGCCGATCCCATACCGGAAGCAAAACGGCGGCGACTACCAGATCCCGTCGATGGAACTGAAGCCCGGTCTGGAAACACCCGGTGCCATTCGTTTCGCTCTCCATGTCGCGAAACCGGAGCCCTCATAACAAGAAAAGAGGGAACACGGGCACTTTGGCCGAAAGCATGAAAACGGAATGTCTGGCATTATCACAGCCACCATGACGTTTTGAATTTCAAACTCGTGCTTTCAGAGTGCCCCATTCGCGTCGCAGGATCGCATACTGCATGGTATTTTCGTAAACTGGCTGACCTTGCTGATCTTTCATGAAAGAGATGAACTCCATGAATGTTCCTTCCAGGCGCATGCCCAGTTTTTGACAAAGACGCTGCGACGGCTGATTGGTGTCTTCAACATAGGCATAAAGGCGACGTGCGTGTCGTTCGTCGAACAGGTAGGCAAACAGAGCGTGCGCGGCCTCGAACGCGTATCCCTGCCCGGCGAAACGGGGGTTGAAATTCCATCCAACCGAAATGGCGTCTTCTTCTGACATAGCAAAGAGATCGCCAATCAGTTCATCATTCTTCTTGAGACAGACAGCAACGTATTGGTCATCAGCGCTGCGTTTCTTTGCTTCAGTTAAAGCAGAATCTTCGTCAGACAGTCTGAGTGAAAAGAAACAACTGGATTGCGGATCATGCAGATAGGCATACAGAGCTGAGCTATCCTCCTCACGAAAACGCCGAAGAATAAGCCGGTCCGTTTTTATATTCAGCATTTCATTCGCTTTTTCTCGACTGCGCGCCTGTCGATCACGCATTCTGATAATACGCTCAGTCCGAAGAAGATACCATCAATCATAATCGTTGTTTTTCATGTTCCTGACAGGCTTTTCCTGATCATGGCATATTGAGGGATTTCCCTTATTTTTCCCTGCACATAATCCCCTATGATCCAATTTGCACCACGTCGCCCTGCCCGATTACGGACATCAATAGGCTTCACCGCCAATCGATATGGGCGGCTGGTTTATCAACAGGAGAAGATCCATGAGCGATGAACAACTGAGCCGCGCTCCGGTTCCCGACCGCGCGGAAGACGATGCCTTCTTTCCGTCGGCATATTCCCTGACCAAATATACGTCCTCGAAAACGGATTTCGACGGGACAACTTACCCGAAGCCCTATACGGGCGGGAAGTGGAAGATCCTGATGATCGGCTCGCAGGAGCGCTATCTGATGATGAAGGGTGGCGAATTTTTCTCGACCGGCAATCACCCGGTGGAAATGCTGCTGCCGATGTATCATCTTGACGCGGCCGGGTTTGAAATCGAAGTCGCGACCATTTCTGGCGATCCGGTGAAGCTCGAGTGGTGGGCCTTCCCACACGAGGACGAAGCCGTCAGGGCGACCTACAAGAAATACGAAAAGCAGCTCAAACAGCCCAAGAAGCTAGCGGATGTAATCGGTGAGGGTTTCACGGCCGAAACACCTTACCTTGGCGTCTTCATCCCCGGTGGCCACGGCGTGCTCAACGGCGTTCCGTTCAGCAAGGACGTCGGCGACATCCTTCACTGGGCACAAGCCAACGAGCGCTTCACGATCTCGCTCTGCCATGGACCAGCTAGCCTGCTGGCCACGGTGGTCGATGGCGGCAAGTTCGCTTATGAAGGCTATGAAATGTGCGTGTTCCCCGACAGTCTGGACACTGGAGCCAACATCGAGATCGGCTACATTCCCGGACCAATGGCGTGGCTGGTGGGTGAAAACCTGCGCAAGTACAACGTCAAGATCCTCAACACGGGGATTACCGGACAGGTCCACCGTGATCGTCTGCTTCTGACAGGTGACAGTCCGCTGGCGTCGAATAATCTTGGCAAGCTTGCGGCCGAAACACTTCTCAAAGCTGTCAATGCATAACATCAAGGGGAAAGGTTCAGGCGGTTATTTGCCGCCAGATCGCCCGCAATCGCCTGAGCCTCCGCTTCCCCGGATGCCCAATGGGCCATACTTCCCAAGTATATCCTGAGCAGAAAGCAAAACGCATGTCGCATGCCTGGACTCTCGTATCCCGCCCGAAAGGCGCTCCGACCATGAAGAGCTTTGCGCTGCGGGACATACCCGACCAGCCATTGAAAGATGGTGAGATCAGGGTCTCGAACAGCTTTTTCTCGGTCGATCCCTACATGCGCCCCCGCATGGACGAGGGAGACAGCTATATCGCGCCATTCAAACTGAACGAACCCATGACGGGGGCCGCCGTCGGACGCGTGGTTGAAACGCGGTCGGAGTGTTTCAAGGTTGGCGACCGGGTCAGTCATTTTCTGGGCTGGCGGGATAGCGCCACTCTCAAGGCTGAGGATGCGCTTCCGCTGCCGGACGGAGACCTGAAGGACGAATATTTCCTTGATACTCTCGGCACTATCGGCATGACAGCTTATTTTGGGCTGTTCGACATCGCTGAAGCCAGACCGGGTGATGTGGTATTCGTGTCGGCGGCTGCGGGTGCTGTCGGATCTCTGGTAGTCCAGATCGCCAAGCTGCGTGGCATGACGGTCATCGGATCAGCGGGGGGTATTGAGAAATGCGACTTCGTGCGCTCTCTAGGCGCCGATCATGTCATCGATTACAAATCTCCCGGTCCGTTCGAAGACAAGCTACGCGCGACGGCACCAGACGGTCTGGATGTCTATTTCGACAATGTCGGTGGCGAACAGCTCGATGCGGCGATGGGCGTGGCGAAACGCAATGCCCGATTTGCGATCTGCGGCATGATCGGCATGTACAATTCCGACGCACCGATCGGATTTGCCAACCTGTTTGCCATCATCTCCAAACGCCTTCAGATCCGGGGATTCATCAACAGTGATTTCATGTCCCGTCGCAGTGAGTGCATGGCGCAGATGGGATACTGGGTGTCCAAGGGACTGATCCAGAGCCGCTATACAATTTTTAACAGCCTCGATAACGGACCGGAAGCGTTCTTCTCACTCTTCAGTGGTGGTAACACCGGCAAGGCGCTGGTGCGTCTGGACGCGTAACGTCAGGACTTTGACAGGTAAGAAACCCGACATGTCTCTCTCGAAAACCGTAGAAACATTCTTCGAATCCTACCGTCGCAAGGATATCGACGCCATGCTCGGGTGTTTTTCGGATCATGGCATGATCAACTATATTCCTGCCGGGCTCGATGGGCCTGCACGCGACAAGGGCGTGGCCATCTGGTCAGGGCTGATGGCGGTTCGGGAGGAAATGGGATGACGACCAGAATATGCTGCTGTGGAATCCGAACATGACGGGTTCGATCGCCGAGGCGGCGTTTGCCGTCGCGACCATGATCCTGCGGACGAAGACGCAGGCTACCGTCGAGGACGCCATCCGGTCGTTCGGGCAGGAGCTCGGTTATGACCGTTTCGTGCTGTTCGCGGCGTCCTCGGCACGCGAGGAGGTTGTTGATCGTATCTACTGGGTCGAGGGGGACTGGTTTGGTGACGGCAAGCACGTCGATGCCACAAGCTATGTCCGGCGCTGCCCGGTGACGCATCATATGCTTGAGACCCATGAGCCGTTCTTCTGGACCAAGACAACCGGAGCATCCGGCGAATACTACCGAATAGTCGATACGCCGCAGGGAGCAGGTATCCACGGCATCCAGATCCCCATCTTCGGACCGCTGGGCCTTGAAGGTGCCATGAGCCTTGGGGGGACGCAGATCGACGCGTCCGTCACGGCGCGCCTTGCCCTATCTCTGGCCGCTGGCGCCGCCTTTGCAACGGTACGCAGGCTGCTTGACGGCCCGAGCGAGAAGATTGCCATTCGGCTCTCGGAGAGAGAACGCGAAGTGCTGTCCTGGACGGCGGCGGGACGGCGGCAGGTCGATATTGCCGCGATCCTTGGGCTTTCGGAGCGCACGGTCGAAAATCATCTGCGTCGTATCCGCAAGCGGCTTGGTGCATCGACGACCGCCCAGGCCATCCGCACCGCCATACAGAATGGCGACATCGAAAGCTGAAAAATATCAATCCAGAATTCATGAACTGGATAAAGAAGGATCACGACATAACACAATCAAAAATCTGTCTGGTCACGGGAGCATCGAAGGGCCTTGGCCTCGCAACAGTCAGGCAAGCGCTTTCAAGGACTTTCAGGTCGCTGCGATCTCACGAGACGCGCAGCGTCTTCAATCCAAGATGGAGGGATCGAAGAACCGTTGATTGATGTATCCGACCTATGATTTCAGGCTTTTTTCGTTCTGACTGACGGTCCCCGGGGTGACTTTCGATGTGTGCTTTGCGCAGACCGGGCGCTGTCGCCATTGGGAATGACTACGCTGTGGCATTCCCCTCTCGGGAAAGAGGAAACAGCGCATGGTGTAGACGATATTGGCCTGCCCGATCTTCATGGTGACCCAGGTCATACCCACGGTCCAGACGAACAGACCCATCTGCGATTTCTGAGCGGCAAAAACAGGCTCGATGCGGGATCGGATCACCGGCTTCTCCGCGCTGGACCGCTGGATATGCCGGGGCATGGGCCAGAGATGCGGCTTTTTTCCGTGGACCTTCGAGACGAAACCCTCTTTGTCCATGAAGTCTTCATTGGCTTTCGAGCGATACGCGATGTTGGCCCGGACACTTAAGGCCGTATTGGTTTTGTCCAACAGATCCTCGCGCAGCCTGGTGCCATCACTGGCGGCGGCATCCATCGCTTTCCATTTCCAGATCAGCCGACACTTTCGATTGATGGAAACATGCGATCTGTAGTCAAAGAACGAGATAGCGAAGCCCGTGGACGGTCCTCCTGCCGCGTTGCCTTCATGAACTCCAGCGTCCAGCGGACGTGCCTGTCCTTGTGGGCCAGCCTTGCCGACCTGTCTTCCCAGCCTTCGGGGATCCGGCCTTTCCGAAGAGCGGCTTTCTCCCCATGGGTATTGCGCTGCTTTGGCGCCGCCACCGGCATGCCATCCAGGATCTGGCCTGACATCGACAGATAACCGGCGTTCCGCAGGATAGCGTCAAAGCGCTCGAACAGCTTCCGGATCAGGACAGAACACCTCAAAATCCATAGTCCGGGAAAACGCTTTGAACTGATCGCCCTGCCCGCTTAACCGGGCAGGGTGCCCGTCAATATCAAAGAAACCCGCCTGCTATGCCGCGTAAACCGCCAAAATCTAGTTTAGGCAAAACCTTACAGTTTCAGGAAGTCACGCGTATCTGGATCAACGGGAATACCTGTACGTTTGCGCTCTTCCATCGTTGTCCATTCCCGGTCACCGGGTGCCATCACGCTCTCCCCGGCTATGGTGGAGGGGGTAGCACGCAGCATAGTCAGATAGTCCTTCAACGCCCTGTCAAACCCTTCACGTCCTACAAAGCGCGCGGGATCCAGTACGATGCAGAAATGGCCAACATTGCGCGGCGTGGCAAAATCGGACGTATCCGTCATCTGGATCATGCGGGGATCGATCATCGCGCCTGTCAACACCGCGGACAGAATGCTGACCATGCCAGCCAGCCCGGCACCCTTGAAGCCATAGCTTTCTCCCCCAAGCGGCAACAGCATTGATGCCTGCATGGCATCCTGCGTCATGTGACCTTCGGCATCTGCCGCAACATCGGCAGGCAGGGGGAGTCCGAGCGAACGGTATAGACGCACACGGTTGAATGGGATGGATGACGTTGCCATATCTAGCAGCCAAGGCATCTGGCCCTCAACCGGGGCCGCCATGGCAATGGGGTTTGTACCGTGGAATGCGTGAGTGCCTCTGAATAGTGTTACGTTGGCATCGGAATTACTGGTCATGATTCCTACCATGCCCGCTTCCGCTGCCTTGAGGGCATAGGCGCCCGCCGCTCCGCAATGCGATGAACGGCTCACCCCCACAGCACCTATACCGGTCTGCGTCGCCATTTCAATGGCCAGTTGCATGGCGTGGTAGCAGGCGTAATGACCCAGTCCATCATCCGCATCCAGCAGCGCTGTCGCAGGGGCGGTGCGATGCTCCTTCGGCGCAGGCGTCCCGTTCAGTCTTCCTGCGCGCAACATGGCTGCGTAATGCGTGACCAGACGTACGCCGTGACTGTCCACCCCAATGCGGGAGGCATAAAGCAGGGCCTGCGTCGTGGCTTCAGCGGTTTCTATCGAGGCACCAGCCTCAAGCAGAGCATTTCGGGTTCTGGCTTCCAGAATATCGGCGCTGGCATAAAAAATTTTGCTCATATCACTCTTTCCTGCAAAGGCTGTAATGATGGCTCAGTCCTGCGCCAGAACCCGTGCCATTTTTTTGCGGTCCAGCCGTCCTTCCCACGCGCCTATGACAATCGGCGCCACGCAGTTGCCAGCCAGATTACCCACCGCACGCGCAATGCCGATAAACCAGTCCACCGCCAGCAGCATGACCAGACTGGCTACGGGAATGGACGGAATGGCAGCAAGGGTGGCCGCAAGCACCACAATGGCAATGCCCGGCACACCATGCGCGCCTTTTGATGTGAAAAGGGCGGTGGTCAGCATGATGACCATCTGCCATGCCGAAAGATGTGTGCCGGTCGCCTGCGCCAGAAAGACGACGGCAAGGCCAAGATAGATGGACAGCGCATCAAGGTTGAAGGAATAACCCGCCGGCACTACCAGCCCTACAACCTGCGGATCGACCCCCATGCGCCTGAGTTTTTCCATTACGCTCGGCAGCACGGCATCTGATGTGGTGGTGGTGAAGACAATGGCCAGTTCCTCACGGAAATAGCGCAGGAAACGCCATGGATTCACACCAGAAAGTCGCAGGCATCCCCCTAGTGCGATGATGATGAACAGTGCGATGACCACGAAATACAGTCCCACGAACGCGGCAAGGTGCATGATGGCGTTCATGCCATAATGCGCGGTCGTGGTTGCCATGGCCCCGAAAACACCCAGAGGAGCCAGGGCGATGATCAGTCGCATCATACGCGCAAACAGCACCGCAAGCGCGTCAACCAGTCTGACCAATGGCGCACCTGCCTCCCCGATCAGGCTGAGGCAGCAGCCGAACAGGATGGCGAAGAACAGGATCTGCAGCACATTGGCCTGCGCGAATGCATCGGTAGGCGAATGGGGAATGAGCGAGAGAATGAAAGCGGTAATGCCGCCTTCATGCAGCAGGTGGGCATTCTGCGCGTAGGAAGCGACCATCTGCGCATCCTCGAGCGTTGGCGTAAACACGATCGCGCGCCCCGGTTGTACCAGCATGCCGATCCCGACCGCCATGACCAGCGCAAACGTGGTCATGACCTCGAAATACACCAATGCCTTGATCCCCATGCGCCCGACAGTGCGCAGCGAACCTGCCCCCACGATACCCATAACGACAATGCAGAACAGAAGCGGACCTACCGCCATAACGATCAGGCGCAGGAAGATGTCCGTCGTCCAGTGTGTCTGCATGGCAAGAGCAGGGTCGATCAGCCCCAGACCCAGTCCCAGCACACTGGCGATGACAACCTGCATGAACATACCCGGCAACCGATAGCGACGGGCGGCGGGGGAAGACGTATTCAGGTCGCTCAAGCCATTATCCTTGCAACATATGGATGCGTTTACAGTCCTGTCAGGCGTTTAATAGGTATAGTTCAGGCGTGCACCCACGAAGCGGGGCATGCCGGGAATGACACCATAAAAGGTAGCCTGCGTGCCACCTGACAACCAGTAGTGACGATCGGCCAGGTTCTGTGCATAAACGGTAGCCGACCAGTGCTGCTTGGGTGATGCGAAGGTCAGGAAGCTGTTGACCAGGAAGTAGGCGGGGGCACGGTAGATGCCGCTATCACCGATATGCTGAGGCTGGGTCTGCGCGCCACGATAGCTATAATCGACATCGAACGTCATCTGGTAGTCACGCAACACATGCCATGAATAGGTTGCCGCCCCGCTCAGAGTCAGGTTGGCCAACCCCATGGAGTAATTGTCGTAATTGGTATTAATGGCCGACCATACGCCTGTCTGTGTAAACTGGTTGGTGGTAGCCGTACGGTTAAGGGACTGGAACTGGCTGTAGACACCATGCTGGTAGCCGAAATTCTGCGTCAGCGACAGACCATGGATGGGATGGGCCTCAACATCGAATTCCGCGCCATAGATATAAGAACGCGGTGCGTTCACATAACCAGACAGCGCGCCGAACGGCGGCACGAGCACGGTGCTGACAATCTGCTGGTCACGATAGTCATAATAGAAACCGGCCCCGTTGAAGCGCAATTTGTTCTTGAAGAAGGTTGTCTTGAACCCACCTTCATAAGTGATGACCTGTTCGGGCTTGAACGGTTTGATCTGCGAGGCCAGTTCGGTAATGTTGGCGCTAAACCCGCCCGGCTTGAAGCCGCGGCTGAACATGGCATAGCCCATGATGTTGGGTCTGAACTGGTACTGCAGGCCCACATGGCCCGAGAACTCATTAGCCAGGGCCCCCGCATCACCAAAATTGGTGGGCGTGCCTTCAATCGCACCGGTATTGAGGTTGTAATTCGTGCTGGTAACGTTGCGGATATGCCGGTCATCGGATTCATGGGTAATCGAGCCGATCAGGCGCAGCTTGGGCAGTATGCGATAGGACAATTCCACGTACTGGTTAAAAGTCTGCATGCCTTCGGTATAGGATGTCTTGTTCAGCGGCGTGGTACCGGGACGATCTGATGAATCATACCAGAAGTTCTGCGCCTGTTCGGTGCGGCTGTAATACATGCCTGCCGTCCAGTGGAAACGTGCTGCGGGATTAATGGATTCAAGCTTTACTTCCTGCGAGAACACATTGCTCTGATTGTTGCGGAACATGTTGCCGTAGGATAAGACAGAATCCGTCTGATTGGACAGTTCATGTTCGTCAACGGATTCATAGGCGCTGAGCGTGGTCAGACGCCCCCATGTGAAATCCTTGGTAAAGCGAATGTTGGCCCCCCAGAACATGTTGTCTTCACGGGGCTTGGTGTTGCTGCCGTCGATGCCGATGATTTTTGCAAAACGTGGGTCAAGGCCCCAACTGGTCTGCATGAGATCGGAATTGATCGGCACGCCGTAGCTATTGTACAGGTTGTGGCCTGATGCGGCTTCCGACTGATCAGTTGTCCAGTGGCCCCCGATATCAAGATGCGTGTTATCATCAATGTTCCAGCGCAGTTTCGCGCGTAGGGCACCGAGATTGGCATTGCCAAACCTTTCGCCCGAAGCGCTGTGCTGGTAGCCGCCCCCCGTCATGGACTGCCCCGAGATACGGAATAGAACGGAGCGTGAAATAGGACCGGATATAAAGCCCGTTACGCGGTTCCGATCATAGCTGGCAATATCTTCCGTAATGCCGGCATGGAACTGCTCGGTCGGATCGGCGGTATGGAAATTGATCTCGCCGCCCGTTGTCATTTGTCCATGAGTATAGCCACCCGGCCCAGGGTTGACGGAGATGCTGTCCATGTCAAACAGCATGCCCGATGTCATGATGCTGATGGGATAAGCTACTCCATCCACATAGGGCATGACCGATGGCGTGTTGTTCTGTGTAAAGTCCATCAACCCGACACCGCGCAGGGCAAAGTTGAGCCCGGCACTGCCAAAGGAAGGCTGTATGGTCAGATTCGGGGCGACGCGTACGATATCGGTCATCTGGCGCACGTTACGGTTCACCAGTTCCTGGTGGTCGATATGCGTTGCTGAATCCGCTACGTGCTGCTGACGCATGAAATGCATTTTCTGCGAGGAAACCTTGATCGATTCCGGTGCCGCTGGCGACAGGCGGACCGGAGCATGAACAGCAGAATGTGCCGGAGTAGTCGCAAGCGGTACGCGATGCGCCACCTTGGTCGGTGTAGTAAGTGTCGCAGCCAGGGACATGACGGGAGAGACCAGCACGACAAAGGACGTATGCAAGAATAGCCGTCGACGCCAGGATGCGGAAAAGCTTGGTACCATCTTTATATCCTTGTTATTATTAAGTATTTACTTAATGAATGGAAGTATAAAAAATCTAAATTGCCGTTACTTTACGCGCCTCGGACCCGCAAGGGGATGTGCCAGCAATGATGCGGCTTCCCGGGGGAGCAAGTCCTTCGATGTTCTCGATAATCAGGTCGGCCAGGTCGCGGCTAGCGCCTTCAAGCTGCTCCGTCGCGCCAACCATAACAAAATCAACATCAGGCAGAGGAGGAAGATCCGCACTGGCGGGAACGGGCACGATTTCCTGACTGACCAGCAAACCCGATTGGGCGAACACGCCGTAACCGGACCGGACGGCTGCCACGAGCGCCCCGAGGTTCGAACTCATGAAAGAGGCACGCCATGCCCGGCCGACCTTATTCATGGCAGCAATAGCCGCTACACGAGTAATGCTGTTGCCCGAAAACAGGACCAGAGGCACGGCCCCTTCGACCAACGTGTCAAAATTGCCGCCCCCCAGCCATTGCAGCCGCTCACGCCATAACGGTATGCCACGTTCGTCGCCCTCCTTGCGCTTGGTGCAGATCAGGTCGAGCGCACCGGCATCAAGCAGGTTATAAAGTTCCCGGCTAAGGCCGACGGTCAGCCGCACCTCGACATGGGGGTACAGGCGGCGAAAGCGCTTGAGCATTTCAGGAAAACGGGAGACTACCATATCTTCTGCAATGCCCAAACGCAGTTCCACGCGCAGGGTACCACTGCGGAAGTAATCCATGGCCATTCCCTGCGCGTGGATGATGTTCTGGGCAAAACTCACCATCTGCATGCCTTGCGGTGTCAGTTCCACCTGCTTAGTGGTGCGATGCAGTAACGACGCGCCAACTGCCTGCTCCAGCCGGTTGATATGTTGGCTGATGGTCGATTGCGTAACACCCCGCATCTGCGCGGCGGACGTAAAATGCAACGTTTCGGAAACGGCGAGAAACGACCGTAGCAGAATAACATCAAGTTCCTGATTATCGCTCATAGAAATAAGATATACTCAGTAATTTCTATAGCAAATCATAAATTTATCGAAACGGATTGATGGGTTCCCTTGTTATATCAAAATCACAAATGATAATTATTTCTTTAAAATAACGTAATATCAATATGTTACATTATTAATTTCTTACCATGTGCTCAGGTCATGGCCATGAAAAAACGTGGGTACGTTTACA
Source organism: Komagataeibacter medellinensis NBRC 3288 (assembly GCF_000182745.2). Lineage (NCBI taxonomy): Bacteria > Pseudomonadati > Pseudomonadota > Alphaproteobacteria > Acetobacterales > Acetobacteraceae > Komagataeibacter > Komagataeibacter medellinensis. Next base: position 2,574,064 of record NC_016027.1, on the reverse strand, counting down.
GAAAAGCAACATGACATGATCTCCGTTCACTTTTCATCACGAACATTTCTTATTGATTATGATATGTGATGATGAAGTGTGTTTCTCACACTGGACTTGTAACGGTTTTGTAGCGGTCAGGAAGTGATTAGCCCCCCTTGCTTTGAACGCGAGGAGGCTGATGCTGCGCAGGTATGAATGGCGTCAGCGTGGATTGTAGAACCCATTGATATACTGGAAGATGGCGGCCGTAGCCTCGCGACGGGTTGACCAGTTCTGTCTCCAGAGCCGTTCCGCCTTCAGACTTTTGAAAACTGTTTCGACAGCAGCATTGTAAATCGTTGATCGAGGCGATCATCCTGACGCCATCCGACAAGGGCCTCCAGATCGACGTCCGAAGCGACCTTACCTGCATCCTGACGGTCGCTTCGGGCAGCGGACAAACAAAAACCCCAGTCCGTTTCGGGACTGGGGTTCATGACGCGTTCGCATCGCAAGTTCAGATGGTTGCGGGGGCCTGCAACCAAAGAAAACTGCTACTTGTCAGCGGGTTCGTGGAGAGGCTCGCTGCATGACATAGTTGATTGATAAATAATCGTTTTTATCGATATTCTGTCTCGCCGCACCTTTCCCGGTCAGACCGTGTCAGTCAGCCAGTCCTCGGTTCGAAGACCCTCCACCCGCTGAAATTCCCGCAGATTGCCGGTCACAACAATCAGCCCTCTGCTCCGGGCATGCCCGGCAATCATGAGATCATACGGACCTATGATACGGCCATTCCGTTCAAGTTCGGCCCGAATGTCTGCCGTATGGGCGGCTGCTTCACTGTCGAATGGCAGGACCGCCAGCCTTGCCGCGAAGCGCTCGACTTCACGCCTTGTGCGCACGGGATCGGACGAGCGTTCTGCGCCATAAAGCAGCTCATACAGAACCACGTCCGAGATGCAGAGTTCCTCCGCACAGCTGTTGAACCTTGGACGCAGCCCTTGTGGTCGATCCCGCAATACCCGGATACAGAGGTTCGTATCCAGCAGATAACGCAGCATTCAGAGCGCCTCACGTTCCTGCATGGCCGGCTGGTTCCGCTCCCCCAGATCCACGCCGGGAGCCGCAAAGAAATCATCCCACGCTGCGTCAGCGGGGGCGATGATGCGTCGTGAACCTTCGGACACAATGACGACGTCACGCACCTGCTCCCCGAAGGCGACCATCTTCGGCAGGCGCACTGCCTGCGAGCGGTTGGATAGAAAGAGTGTCGTACGGGTCAGCATCGGCTATTTCTCCCCATGGATATATATTATGTATATCCCATTTGGACGTTGATGTCCCGTATTTTTAGGGCTCTACGCACCGAATGCATACAAGCGGGCCGGATGATACAGTAGATCTTCCGTCCGCCCCATGATGGGACCGCTCTCCTCTCTCCCTGAAAGACAAAAAGACAGCATTCATGACAGACAGGCCACGAACACGAAGTGACGCTTTCGCCCGCGCAGAAGAACGGGGTCGCCACCTGACAGCCACCATTCTGTCAGGGCCGGACATGCTGACGGGAGAGATTTTTGCCCATCGTCTTGGCCTGACTGTCTCAGACCTGCATGATCTGGAACAGGCCCATGCTGTCCTCGTTCTGCCAGAATCCTCACCACGAGAAGCGCGCTATCCGGCCTGGCAGATCGACGCGACGGGACAGCCCTTCCCTGTCCCGCCCGCACTTTTCGATACGCTGGGCGACAGCGGATGGACCATTTACCGCTTCCTGATGCAATCTCATCCTGAACTTGCGGGTCAGACAGCCCTGGAAGCGCTTCGCGATGGCAGGGTGCACTGGTCGTCAGGCTTGCCCACAGCATTGCGGAAGGAACCTTAGCCTGCCCCCCCTTGCCGGTCGGACCTCTTCACTTTCACCACTCCCACACCCTGGGGGCCCGCAACGTGAAGCATACTGGCGCTACTGCCCTCGTCACTCTTAATGCCTTGAGGCTGCTACGGATTCGCAACCATGACCTTGACGAGTAAGATAGCTCTGACGCCAGCTTCCTGACTCGTATATGACGGAGTGGTAAAGCCGAAATTCAGATGTACCCTCTTTCTCTTACGGATTTTCTGCTGAAATATTATTTAGAATCCATGTGTGAATATCTGCACTGTTCGGCTTCCATCCCCATGCCCGCGAGTAGAGGCTGCGCACCCGACTGTTAGACGCCAGGGAATACAGAGCCCTCTGACGCCCCCAGCGTTTTATGGCGGCCTCAACCGTCATGGAGGTTGCCTCACCAAGCCTCAATGCATTGGCAATAGACTGCGCCATATCCCGAAAGGATGCCTCTCCACTCTCAACAAATACAAATGTTGCCGGCGGAGCCTGTTCAAGCGCTAGGAAATACAGGTCCACGACATCTGCTATATGGACTGTCGACCAGCGGTTAAGACCTTTGCCAATATAGCGGGCGCAGCCATTCTCCCGCGCGTAGTCTACCAGAAGGGGAAGCTGGACACTATGAGCCGTCGGCCCCAGAGCCTTTCCATAGATCAGTGAATTACACAGAATGATTGACCGTATTCCAGGTGTTGTCAGGATCGCGTGATCGAGAGCAACTCGCGGAGCTTTTTCTGCCACAGGCAGCGGCATATGGCGCTCGTCGAAAATAGCCTCGCTCGCTTCACCTTCAGCATGATCAGCGACCAGACTGCTGCCACTCGTATGCAAGAAGGCTTTACCGGAACCTGAAAGCGCCGCGAGAAAGGTATCAACTGCATCCCGCTCATCACTGCTTGCCGCATTAACGACCACATCTGCTCTTTGGGCTTCTTCTATGAGAAGATCACGATCCGCCAACGTTCCTTGAACAGGCACCATGCCCAACGCTGCACAGGCCGCCGCTTTCTCGGCGGAGCGAACCAGCCCTCGTACGTCGTGTCCCCTGCGAACAGCTTCAGCAGCAAAGGAGCCGCCAATATAACCACTGGCCCCCGTAACAAACAGCCTCATCTTACCTCTTCCCATAAAAAATAGCAGTCAGCAACGTCACTCTTATTGATCACGGATCCGTCCCTGATTGTTCTTTGTGGGTGACCGACTTCAGAGAGCGGCCTGATACTGGATCAATCTGTCGGAACGTGAGGCTTATTCTGGCCCCTGTCACCGCACTTGTTCTGGGGACAGCATGTTGCCAGTACCTCTGCGTCATGCCACTCATGATAAGCAAGCTGCCATGCTCAAGAATAATGTCACACCTGCTGCGATGATCGTCCCACCGTCTCAACGAAAACTTTCTCTCTGCACCGAGGCTGATCAAAGCAATCGTTGGTTCAGTTCCCAGTCCCTCTTCGTTATCGCTATGCCAGCCTATGCTGTCTGCGCCGTTCCGATAGAGATTGGCCAGCATAGAGTTAAAGGGAGCTTTCGCCAGCTCTGAAACACGTTGCCGGAGCTGCTTGAGCACAGGGCTCCAAGGCTCTGGGTGAAGATTATGCGCCAGCGTGGTATATGTATGAACGATATCCCCATGCCAGCCACTCAAACGAGGCTGATCTATTACAGTATCATGAAGCCGGACTTTGTGCTGCTCCCAGACCAGCTCTGAACTCAGTCTCTTCATCAACAGATCGGGAGACAGTCCAAGAGATGGACGAGGATCATAGACGACCGTTCCTCCATTCAATTTGAGATGTCTTATTTCGCCGAATAGATCCACATAGCCTCCAGATCAGCCTTTTTGTAAGACTGCAATCGCTCTTCTACCCTCTCATAATCAGCCAACGGCCCACACGCTCCATACGGCAACTGCCTGTTCCTTTGAAAAAGAAACAGGCAGCACGACCCGATCTAAAATGCGTTTGGGCTCAACCTTGCGGGTAGCCAGACGGTATCAGATAACGTCTGGCACCTCAGAACTGGCCAAGACTATAGCGTTCAAGCCAACGGGCATAAGGAGCAGGCAAAACCCAGGCGGGTCGATCCGCGCGCAAGGCCTTTGCGGCTGCGTAGGGCCAGTGCGGATTAGCAAGAAGGGCGCGCCCAACTGAGACAAGATCCAACCTGTGTTCCGCAGCGGCCTGCTCTGCCACAGCAGGCACTTCAAACCCCCATGCTGACGTCACCGGAAGACCCACTTCTTCACGGACACGCCCAGCAATAGGCGCCATGAAGCCGGGGCCCCACGGAATATTCACTTCAGGAATGGTGAACCCAATACTCACGCTGAGCAGATCCAGTCCTTCGGTCTTGAAGCGCTTCACCAGTTCCATGGACTCAGCAAAAGTCTGTTCGTCACGACCATCGAACTCAATAACTCCGAAGCGGACCGTCAAAGGCAAATGTTCCGGCCACACTTTTCTGACTGCCGCGAGAGTTTCGACCAGAAAACGACTGCGGTTTTCCAAGCTTCCACCATAGGCGTCGGTTCGCTGATTGCTATGCTCAGAAAAGAAACTCTGCGCCAGATAACCATGAGCAAAATGGAGTTCAATCCACTCGAAGCCAGCCTCAAGAGCACGTCGCGCCGCATCAACAAAATTCTGCTGCACACGCTTTATATCTTCAAGAGTCATGGCTTTAGGCGTCCGGGGCAGATGCTTACCAAAAGCGATGGCAGAAGGCGCGATCGTCTGCCAGGCACGGGGGTCATTTTCAGGAATATGGTCATCTCCCTCCCATGGACGGTTGGCATTCGCCTTACGTCCGGCATGCGCAATCTGAATACCAGGAACGGCGCCAGCGTCCTTGATGGCCTTGACAACAGGAACAAAAGCCTGTGCCTGCTCATCATTCCACAGACCGGCACACTTTGGGGTAATGCGACCTTCCGGAGCGACGGCTGTCGCTTCGACAACGACCAGCCCAGCCCCACCCCGAGCCAAGGCACCATAGTGAATATGGTGCCAGTCATTCACGACCCCATCCGTGGCCATATACTGGCACATCGGGGGAATGGCGATACGATTACGCAGTGCAATGTCCTTGAGGGTAAACGGCTTGAACAGAGAGGGAGAGGCCATGATTAACTCCACTTTTTATAGCAAAACTGAATGCCCGGTATCCCATCGACAGATTGAAGTCGCTTTGAGGAATATATCTATCCGGCATCATTCATCTTGCTGGTTCAGAATAATACGTGTTTCTTCTACCCCTTGTCATGCTTGCGATAAATGGGACAATTATCCGAACATAACGGAACAAAGCGCAATCATACCATGACACATTTTGGAGCCCTGGAAGCCTTCGTGCAAGCGGCAGAAACAAGCAGTTTCAAGGAAGCCGGTCGACGGATTGGCCTCTCCTCATCAGCGATTGGCCGAACAATAGCCAAGCTCGAGCAGGAACTAGGTGCTCGTCTTTTTCACCGTTCCACACGCGCCATCAGTTTGACGGCTGAAGGAGAAAAATTTCTCTTTCATTGCTATCGCATTTTTGCAGAGTTTGATGCAGCCAGAGAAGAATTAAGCGCAGTCACCGCAGAACCCAAAGGACGATTACGCATCGGTTTCCCTAATCTGGGTACTGAATTGATGCCACATATTGTTGCTTTTCAGAAACGCTACCCAGAAATCGAACTGGATCTCGATTTCAGTGACCGGTTGGTCAATCTGGTAGAGGAAGGGTTTGATGCTGTCATGCGGATTGGTTCTGTTGATGATTCGCGTCTCATGATGCGCAGACTTAGCGGATTTCATCATAGACTTGTCGCAGCACCAGACTACGCTTCCCTCCGGGGCCTGCCAGTCAGCCCTGATGATCTCCAGACACATCTCTGCCTGAGATATCGTTATCCCAGCAGCGGAAAACTGGCCCCATGGCCATTTCTGACTAATGGTGAACTAATCAGTCCGGACCTGCCCACATCTTCGGTTTCCAACAATATAAACTCATTGCTAAGTATGGTAGAAAACGGACTTGGTATCGCCCTGCTTCCAGACTTCATGGTGCATGAAAAGATAAAGGCAAAGCAGCTCATCCCCGTTCTGGACGAATATATTCATGACAGAAGAGACGTCGGCATCCTGTGGCCGTCCAATAGACAGTCATTACCCAAAATCCGAGCTTTTGTTGACTTTATGGCGGGTCGCCTTGGGTCAGCATAATCCTATGCCTGAATGTGATGCTCAAGATACTCGACTAATTCAAGATGCTACGTTTTTCAACTTAATTCACTCTGCGAACCACAACAGACAATTTAAACAGGCCGAAAATACCCAGATCATGTCCCATGGATGCGCCCAATTTGCAGTCCGGAGCCCTCGTGTAGCGGCTACGAGCCATTATAGGCCCAAGGCACACTGAGTATTGCTCCTCCTCAAGAGACTGGTGCACCAGCAGAGAATATGCCGGTGCACATTCTTCTAATACGTCAAACGTGCAAATAGATCACGCCATAAAGACACATTCTGAAATTCCAGGAGCGAGCGTAACTTTACTAAACGACATATCCCCTCTGAAGAAGCGCGGATCGAATAAATTCAAGCTGGTATCTGACGCGTTGTTCATGCTCTTTCGCTGAAAGAGATCGGAATATTTCGGTATAAACAGCGCCGAAAAACATACAGTCGAGAATAGTTCTGGCATCATTTCGGACTTTATCCCCCGAAATATCGGGCTCGGCAGCTTGTTTTATGATATCAGAAACTGTTTTGAGGACAAATCCCTCAAATTTCTTTTCAAAATCCCAACCGTCAATCCCCTCACAAATTTTAATACATAGCCCATCATCTTTTGGAAGAGCGTGATCACGGTTATGCTTATAAATAAACAGAAATATCGTGGCTATTTTTTCAAAAAGATCTTTTTTTGTGTCAATCTCTTTTTTTATTTTTTTGGCGAAGGAAGAAAAAACCTGATCACCAACGGCATCTATAATTTCATTTTTTCCTTTGAAAAAATTATAAATGTGTGCGGGTGACATACCTGCCGCTTCCGCAATATCGGACATGGTTGTCTTTGACTGCCCGTAACGCTCAAACAATAAGCGTGCCTGCTCAACAATCTGCGTCCTAACAGCTTCATCACGCTCATTTTTGTTCTTCAACATCAAGGATGGTCCCATCGTTAGCTCAATCACCAGCCATTTAGATTATTAAAATCCATTTGCAAGCACAGATTACATCAATTTCAATATCCAATGGCAGAGTTGATGATCAGACATTCGTAATTTGATCCCAACGCGCCCTCAAGAAAAACAAGACTTGGACTCACAACATTTTATCCGCTCCAAGCCTCTTCGCATGATGAAGCCAAACATTCTGAACCCCATAGAAATGTCGGCACAGCAAGCCATCCTATAATGCTGTCTGTCAGACAAGCTTATAGAATATGCTCACCGATACGGAATGGGCGCTTTGGCGTCTCATTCTCCCAGCCACCCCCTAATACCTTATAGAGCGTAACAGCGTTTGAACGCTGACCGAGATGGATAGAAATCCCTTCCGTCACGGCGTTGAGATAAGTTCTCTGGGCAACAAGTGTTTGCAGATAACTGTCTGACCCCATTTCAAAACGCGCACGAGAAAGCCGGTATTGCCGCTGTGAAGCCGAAACAAAACAATCCTGCGCCGTCGTTTCCCGAACATAAGTCTCTCTGGCAGCAAGCGCGTCTGCTACTTCTCTAAAACCTGTCTGGATTGATTTTTCGTAGCGGGCAATCTCCATACGCTTGTTTGCTTTCGATTGTTTGAGTTGGGCCGTCAATCGACCTTCGTCAAAAATCGGAAGTGTGATCTGCGGGGCGACATCCCATGCCCCCATTCCGGATCGGAAAAGGCGTTTGATGCCACTACTTGCTGTACCATTTGACGCAGTAATCTGGATCTTCGGAAAGAACTCAGCCCGAGCCTCCCCAATATCGTCATTTGCGGCCAGAAGCGTATGCTCTGCGGCAAGAATATCCGGACGCCTACTGATGAGATCAGACGGGAGACCTTCTGGAACATCCGGAAAGTCCACTATGTCAGCAAGAGCTTTCTTTCCTTCCAGTGCATTTTTCTGAGCGTCCGTCAGAGGCCTTCCTACCAGAAGTTCCAGCTGATTGAGGGCCTGAGCCCGCTGACGGTCATAGATCTCCAGTTGCTTTTCAGCTTCACGCAGCGCCTCCTCTGCCTCCGCCACATCAAGGTCGCTCGACGAACCGCTTTTACGCGCTTCAAGGACGAGATCGTAACTTTTCTGCCAGCTTTTCAGAATATCTGATGTGAGTTGATATCCTTCATTGTTGGCCACCCAGTTAAGAACTGTCGTAGCGACGCTTGCTTTGAGCGTAATATTCACGCTCTCACGCGTATAGACGTCACTCATGTAATGATCAAATGCCGACCGGGAAGCACTCCTGATGCGCCCCCATAGATCAATCTCATAAGAGGAAACGCCGAAACCGACACCATACTGCCTTTGGTAAATAGACCCCTGAGAAGCTGGTGTATGGGGAAACCGCATGGTTCGAGCAGCATATTTCTGGATATTTCCTGATGCATTCCCCGTCAATGACGGAAACAGACTCGCATTTTCAATATCAAACTGCGCACCAGCTGTTTCGATCTGCTGAATGGCAACACGATAGTCACGGTTGTTCTCCAGCGCTTCTGCAATAAGAGATTGAAGAAGTGGATCACGATAAAAGTCGCGCCATGCAGCATCGGATTTCACGGCATCTGACGAGACGCCTTTGGTATTACGATAGGCAGACCCATTCGGCCAAGTCTTGCCAACCGGGCTGGCTGGCCGTTCGTAATGCGGAATCATGGTACATCCTCCAAGAAGCAGGAAGACCAGTGATGAAAAGGAAAGCTGCCTCGACATCAGTGCGCCCCCCCTTCTTCCGCTGTGCTGACGGGAGGCTTATCTGGAGCATTGCGCTGAACCCGGAACAGGGTCAGAACCGAAACAAAGAATTTAGGCACGAACAACACAGCCAGCACTGTCGCACCAGTCATACCACCGACAACCGCTGTGCCGATGGCAATATGCGCAGCCGAACCTGCCCCTGTGGCGAGTGCCAGCGGCAGAGTACCAACAATGAAGGCAAAAGATGTCATCAGGATGGGACGCAGACGTTCTTTTGCCGCGATCAAAGCTGCATCAGCCAATGTTGCACCCGCATCATAGTGCATCTTCGCGAACTCCACGATAAGAATTGCATTTTTGGTGGCCAGACCGACTGTTGTAAGCAGGCCGACTTGGAAATAGATATCGTTTGCCAGACCGCGCAGGAAAGTAGCGAGTGCAGCACCAAGAATTCCGAGTGGAATCACGAGCATGACAGCAACAGGAATTGACCAGCTCTCATAAAGTCCTGCCAGACAGAGGATAACGACAATCAATGAAACAGCATAAAGTTTCCCGGATTGCCCTGCACTCTGCTGCTGTTCATAGGAGATAGAAGACCACTCGTGCGATAGCCCTACCGGCAGCTTTGCCGCATAATCTTCCATGATCTTCATTGCCTCGCTACTGCTTATGCCTGCCGCTGGCGCACCCAGAATTTCGAAAGCGGGAACACCATTGTAGACATCCTGCTTCTGGGCCCCAATTTCCCACTTTGGATCGGTAAAAGCAGTGAGCGGCACCATCTGGCCCTGTGTATTGCGTACAAACCATTTCTCTAGGTCGCGGGGCTGCAACCTCGAATCCATCTCCCCCTGAAGAAAGACTTTTTTGGCACGGCCACTCATATTGAATTGGTTGATATAGGCAGAACCGAAGGCGCTCCCGATCGTATCATTGATATCGCTATTGGAAACCGAATAAGCATTGGCGCGCTCCCTCAGAACGTTCAAATGCCATTGTGGTGCGTCATCCAGTCCATTCAGACGGACAGCAACAAGCCTCGGATCTTTCCGCGCCATGGCAATGAGCTGGTCCTTGGCCTGAGAAAACTGCTCGTAGGGAATTCCCCCTGGATTGGTCAGCTCAAAATCAAAACCACTGGCATTGCCGAGTTCAATGACGGGTGGAGGAAGAAACGCAACAACCTGGGCTACCCCATACGTCGCAAAATGCCCGTTAATATCAGACGCTATGTCCTGCGCTGTACGAACGGCACCCGTACGCTCATCAATATGCTTGAGCTTGACTGCGATAAAACCTGCACTTTGACTGCGTCCGCCAAAATGGAAGCCAAACACCGTCAGGACATTTTCTACAGCACCTTTATCGTGTGCCTGGACATATTCACGAATATCTTTCTGCACACGTTCCGTGACATGCGCCGAACTGTTGAGCGGCGATTGAACCTGCACGAAGACGACTTCCTGATCTTCATCAGGCAAGAAACCTTCAGAAAGCTTAAAAAAGCATAGCACAGCGGCAACGCTCAGAAACAAATACCCCCCCCATGCAAGCGGTGTCGCATTCAGACGCACCACGATACGACCATAATACTCAAGCAACGCGTCGAATGACCGGTTAAACCAGCCGAATGGACCCTTCGTCGCCTGACCGTGGGATGGACGCAAAATAGTGGCACACAACGCCGGCGTGAACGTAATGGCGGTAATGACCGAAAGCGTCATGGCCGCAATGATGGTGATGGAGAACTGGCGGTAAATGATGCCTGCAGAGCCACCGAAGAACGCCATGGGCAGGAAAACCACTGACAGCACCATTGTGATGCCAAACAGCGCACCTGTAATTTCCTTCATTGATCGGCTTGTCGCGTCGGCGGGTGAAAGATTTTCTTCCGCCATCAGACGTTCGACGTTCTCAACCACAACGATTGCGTCGTCCACCAGCAGACCAATTGCCAGTACCAGCGCCAGCATTGTCAGGGTGTTGAGCATGAAGCCCGACGCCTGAATTACGGCGAAAGTTCCAAGCAACACGACGGGCACGGCAATGGTGGGAATCAGAGTGGCACGAAAATTCTGCAGGAACACATACATCACCACGACCACAAGACCGATCGCAATAACCAGTGTCTCTACAACCTCGTGCATGGACTCCATGACGAACGGCGCTGTGTCATAAGCATAAACAACGTGCACGCCTGCGGGAAAGGACGACGCAGCACGATCAAACAGCGCCTTTACGGTGGAGACTGTCTGAATCTGGTTGGCACCAGGCGCGAGATTGAGGGCAAGACCGGCAGCAGGGTGCCCATCTACGAGACCCTTTGGCTGGAAACTTTGTGCCCCTAGTTCCACACGCGCAACATCACGCAGACGAACCTGTGTGCCGTCCGGGTTGACCTTCAAAAGGATATTCTGGAAATCCTCCGGTGTGGTCAGACGCTGCGGCCCCAAAATGACGGCGTCAAGCACCTGTTCATCCGGGCTTGGCAGCGCGCCAATCTCACCGGATGAAACCTGAAAGTTCTGATTTGTAACCGCGTTGCGAACATCCGTTACAGTCATCCCGTAGCTGGTCAGTTTCTCCGGTTTGACCCATATGCGCATTGCATATTCTGAACCGAAGAAGGTGTAGTCACCAATACCCGTGACCCGCGTAACCGGTTCCTGAAGATGGTTAGCGACAAAATCCCCCAGAGCATAGGAATCGAGCCGGTTATCCTCACTTACCAACATGGCGATCAGAGTAAAACTCTTGGTTGCCTTGGTAATTTTCACGCCCTGGGCAACCACATCTGGCGGCAGGAGTGCCTGCGCCACTGTCATGCGGTTTTGCACCTGCACCTGGGCGATATTTGGATCCGTGCCCTGAATAAAGGTCAGCACCACCTGCGCTGTGCCATCCTGCTGCGCAGACGATGAGATATATTCCAGCCCATCAAGACCATACATCTGCTCTTCAATGGGCTGCACAACAGTTTTCAACACTGTTTCAGCGGAGGCACCTGGATAAGTAACACTGACGGTAACTGGTGGAGGTGCGATACTGGGATATTGGCCAATAGGTAGGGTCATGAGCGCAATAACGCCCAGAAGCGAGATTAGAAGAGCAACGACCCAGGCAAAAATTGGCCTTCGGATAAAGAAATCTGACATCACATAAAACTCCGCAACTGTCCGTCAGGCCGGTTCGTTAAGAAGATGTATCGAATCGCCGGGCTGCAAGGTTTGGAGTTTTTCAGTAATGATACGATCACCGTCAGAAACACCATCAGTAATCACCCATGAATTACCGCTATCCTGAATAATTTTTACTTTCCTTAGGACAGCCTTACCGTCAGATCCGGCAATCAGGACATAAGGGTCGGCGTGCAGGTCTCGCAGCACAACGTTCTGTGGGACAAGAAAAGCTTTTCGCCGACCATAATGCAGAGTTGCATGCACAAACATGCCCGGAAGCAACATTGCATCCGGATTCTGGAATGTTGTTCGCAGCGTGGTCATTCCGGTTCCCGGATCGACCATTACTTCGAGAAGATCAATTCGGCCTGGTGACGTATAAGGGCGTCCCGTATCGAGGACGACATCGACCTGGCCAGCCCCAGTCGAAGTATGGTCACGCTTCTCATTCATCAGGGATTCGCGCAGGCGCGACACCGCCTCACCTGTAACGGTCAGATCGACATAAATCGGGTCCAACTGCGTGACCGTCGCCAGAGGTGTGGTCTGATTTGCCGTCACCAATGCGCCTTCCGTAACGAGCGTGCGGCTGATACGCCCGGAAATTGGGGAATAAACACGCGAATAATCAAGATTAACCTGAGCGGACATGATCTCCGCTTTCGCGCTCGCAATATCCGCCGCTGCCTGAGCCGCAGAGGAGACGGCATCGTCATAGTCCTGATGACTGACGGCGTTAATCCCGGACAAATGGGTGAACCGTGCTTTTCGTGCGTCTGCTGCAACGCGTTCCGCCTCTCCATGAGCCAGATCAGCCTTTGCCTGCGCTAGGGCAGCTTCATAGGGAACCGGATAAATTTGATAGAGCTGCTGGCCCGTCTTGACATCAGTCCCCTCAACAAACAGGCGCTTTTCAAGAACACCGCTGACCTGCGGCCGGATTTCGGCCTGTCGATAAGCTGCGGCGCGTCCGGGAACATATCCTGTCAGATCTACGGACTGCTCGTGCGCCCGCATGACATGGACATCCGTCACTGAAGGAGCATTCGCGTCCGCGTTTTTCTTGCCACACGAAGGCAGAAGAAGAAGGAGACCTGCGATGCAGGCATTAGAAAACGTGCGCGATGTCACGAGCCATGGTCCTTTCAGTCAGCGTTTAACTATTTTATTGAACATTGAATATTATGTTTTTCGTTCACTGCCAAGCGTCATCTTTCAGGCCCTCCCACCTGGCAGACCCCGCAGATGCAGTCCAAGACTGGACGCCTCTCACAATAGAGAAAATTTTGAAACCATATGTTTCCAACGTTTGCATTTATTTATTGAAAATACAGCTGTAATAAATTTGATATGTTGAACAGGCGTCGAATTGATAGCCTCCTAGAACAATCTAAGACTACACCGGGTATTAATCGTCTATTTGGAGTTATACTTATGAAATACGGTCTTTCTTTTGTTTCCGCTGCAGCCATGGCAATCGGGCTTCTGGCAGGTAACCCCGCGTCCGCGCAGGTTGTCACCAACGCAGCCCAGTCTCAATCTGGCACCTATAACGTTGAACCGGGCCACACACAGGTTGGCTTCTCCGTGCTGCATTTTGGCTTTACAAATTATCAGGGCGTATTCTCCAATGTGTCCGGCACATTGACACTGGATGCGCAACACCCAGCCGCCTCCAAGCTGTCTGTTACCATCCCTGTAGACTCCGTACAGACCACCAGCGCCAAGCTTAATGATGAACTCAAGAGCGATCAGTGGTTCGACGCTGCCAAATTCCCCAATGCCACGTTTGAGTCCACGTCAGTTCATCTGACTGGCCGCAACGATGCCATCGTAACAGGGAACCTAACCCTCCATGGCGTGACAAAGCCTGAAACACTGAAGGTTCACTTCATCGGTGCTGGCGTGAACGCACTGGACAAAAAATATACCACTGGTTTTGAAGCCACAGGCACCATCAAGCGCAGTGACTTCGGTGTGAAGATGTATGTGCCTTACGTGTCTGACGATGTGACTCTGCGCATTGCTGGCGCATTCGAAAAGCAGGACTAACGCTTGCAGCCACCTCTGCACGCAGTTGGTCCAAACAGTTAGAATACCCCAGTTGTGATCATCCTTCAGTGAATGATTACAACTGGGGATATCAGCCCTGACTGCGCGAGATGTTGCAACTGCGCAGGCATTCTCGCTCGCGTGGCGTGACTGAGCTGCTTGCAAAAAGACATTTACGGATCATTGGTCGTTCTCAAAATCTGTCCTGATATCGACATTACGAACAACAATAGGGTTCTCAGATCCTTACATGCTAAATCCAGAAACAGAATGTTTCCAACTTTAGGATGTTTGATAATCGTACAGGAGTTATCATCATGGGGTTTCTGAACTCCTTAAAGACATTGTTTTCATCACCTGAGAAAGACGTAAAAATGCCAAAAGTTCTCGTTCTCTATTACTCATCTTACGGTCACATCGAAACGATGGCCAACGCAATTGCAGAAGGGGTCCGTGAAGCAGGCCTTGAAGCCGATGTAAAAAGAGTACCTGAATTGGTGCCTGAGGATGTTGCGAAATCGCATCACTTTAAGACGGAGCAAAGCGCTCCCATCGCGACCACGGATGATCTGGTTAATTATGATGCCATTATCATAGGAGCTCCGACGCGGTTTGGCCGCCTCCCTGCTCAGATGGCAAACTTCTGGGACCAGACAGGCGGTCTGTGGCTCAAGGGCACACTGATTGGCAAGGTTGGTGCGGTCTTCACCTCCACGGCTTCCCAGCATGGTGGTCAGGAAACAACCCTGTACTCTCTGATGTCCAACCTTTTGCACCACGGTATGGTTATCAGCGGCCTTCCTTACAGCTTCCAGGGTCAGCTTAAAGTTGACGAAGTCACTGGCGGCTCACCTTATGGCGTCACGACGATTGCTGCAGGTGACGGATCACGTCAGCCAAGCAGCAATGAACTCGATGGGGCGAAATTTCTCGGTCAGCATGTGGCCGGCATTACTAAAAAACTAGCCTGATTATCAAAGCCTTCCCGATACTCTTCTTCAGGAAGGCTCTTTGTCCGGTTCAGGCTACCTCTCGGTTTTTACCCATGGTGGATGCTCAAAAGCCTTTATCAGATAATCTATCAAGGCTTTGACACGGTTAGGTCGCATCGGGCTTGGAGGGGTAATCAGGTATAGACTTATGACAGGCCCTTCCCATTCTGGAAGAATTCGTTCCAGTCTTGCTTCCTGCAATCCATCTGAAACCATAAATTCGGGAAATAATCCGTAGCCTAGCCCCTCCTCTAAAGAGGGCAGGAACGCTTCAGCATTGTCCGCACGGAACCTAGACGTTTGTGGCAGGACAAATTCTTTACCTGAATTCTTCTTTCGGAGACGAATCATTCCTGGAGCAGCGGTATTCGTATAAACGAAGCTTTTACAGTCCTCCAGATCTCGTGGATGTTCAGGTCGGCCGACAGTATTCAGCCATGCCGATGATGCCACCAGAAAGAGACCAACATCGCATAATCTTCGTGCGCGCAAAGAGGAATCAGCAAGAGCGGAGATACGTAACGCGATATCATATCCGTCAGCCACCACATCTACAATTGCATCGCTGAAACTGATATTCAGATCAATCTCAGGATAGCGCCGCATAAATTCCGGCAAGACGGGGGCAAGATGGCGGATACCAAATGTCACTGGTGCGGTAATGCGAATACGGCCAGAAGGGCGTTGCATATCACCACGAGCTTCTGCTTCAGCAGCTTCAGCTTCGGTAACAATACGATTGGCATAGCCAAGAAGGGCCCTCCCGGTCTCAGTAAGGGAAATGTGACGAGAATTCCGATTGAACAGCGCAATACCTAACGTCTGTTCAAGACGACTGACCGCCTTTGAGACAGTCGGCTTGGAGAGCTGTATTTCTTCTGCCGCACGCGCAAAAGAACCAAGTTCCGCCACTTTTGCGAAAATAGCCCATGCTTCAAAATCCGGCAGTCTCATACAACTCCCCCCTTGGCTGATCGTCCAGTTATATCTCGACATACTCATTGCGCCAAGAAAGAGAAACCGTATCTTTCCACTATTGCCATTTACGACAGTAACGCCGGGCGGCTATTTTTTGACACCATCCACATATCGTCACCTCCATCTGGAAAAACCATCATGATCGAAGTTCGTCCTTACTCACAGCTAGGGCACGCCAATCATGGCTGGCTAGATACACGGCACCATTTCTCGTTTGCCAACTACTATAATCCTAGCCGGATGAATTGGGGTGCTCTCCGCGTCTGGAACGATGACGCTATTGCGCCGGGGTCCGGTTTCGGCATGCATCCCCATGAGAATATGGAAATCATAACCTATGTCCGGGAAGGCGCCATCACCCACCAGGACAACCTGGGCAATAAGGGACGTACCATCGCAGGTGACGTTCAGGTTATGTCTGCTGGTACCGGAATCAAGCATAGCGAGTATAATCTTGAGGATGTCACAACCCGGATATTCCAGATA
Source organism: Komagataeibacter medellinensis NBRC 3288 (assembly GCF_000182745.2). NCBI lineage: Bacteria > Pseudomonadati > Pseudomonadota > Alphaproteobacteria > Acetobacterales > Acetobacteraceae > Komagataeibacter > Komagataeibacter medellinensis. The sequence continues at coordinate 2,557,622 of NC_016027.1, read as the reverse complement.
TGGATCATACCGACCCGATCCGGATATGCACCGTCGTGGGGAACCCGGGTGTTTCCGAAAACCGATCGTGCTGGCAAGTTTATCATACTCGCATCCGGTTACGAAAACGACGGTGATGCTCTTCCAATTCGCACAGATGCACGCGTCTTGGGAGCAACATTAATAAGAGAAGAGAATACCGATTACCATCTTGGCATAGAAAGGCTGGCGTATCTGGTCGTTGCCCGCGGCACCGTGGAAATTGAAGGTCAGATGATCAGAGAGGGTGATGGTGCTGCCATCTCAGAGAAAGATACCCTCACAATCCTTGCACATCAAGATTCTGAAATAGTGCTTGTTGATACAAGGCTATAAAAAAAAGAGTACGGGGAGGGTTCGAAAACCCTCCTCTCAGCTTTATTAATTTTCCTCAACCCATTAATATCATCATGAGTGAAAAAAGAAGCTTAAGGTCTTTCTTACTCTTCATTTACCTAAAACAACAAAATAGATTCAAAATATTTTATCATAAACATGGAATAAGTCCGCGATTTACTTGGTTATTCTCTTACAGTAGCAGCACTGATGCTGCCACGTGTGATGTTCACTGCAAAGGAAAAGTCCCCTCCCAGCCTCCCCCCAGCGCCCGATAAAGCTGGGCAACAGAGGTCGATACACTCGCTTCCGACTGAATAAGCTGATTTTCGGCAGCCAGAAGCTGGGATTGCAAGGTCAGGACATTAAGAAAATCAGCAGCTCCCGCCGCATACTGTCTCTGGGCTGTATTTACTGCGGCATTATCGTGCGCCACGGCCTGACGTAATTCATCACGTTGCTGCTGGGCTGCACTAAAACTGGCCAGCGCATCGTCAATCTCATGCCAGGCATTCAGGGTTGTCCGCTGATACGTGATGAAAGCTTCCTGTTGCTGGGCTTTTCGCAGCATCAACTGCCCTCGGAGCCTGCCTCCTTCAAAAAGGGGCACCGTCATTGTCGGTCCAAACCCATATTGACGCGAAGCCCAATTCCCCAACTTGCTGAAATACATCGCCTGCATGTCCAATGTTCCCGACAGGGTCACGCGCGGCAGAAAATCTGCGATTGCCACACCAATATTTGCTGTTGCAACATGTAGTTTTGCAGCTGCCATCCGGATATCAGGACGCCGATCAGCCAGTTCCGAAGGGACACCGATATCGATAACCGAAGGCACTGAAGGAATGGGATGCGGCGCCTCAAGTAATGCCGTTAATGCTCCTGGTTCACGTGCGATCAAAAAACTCAGAGCATTGATAAGATGAACCTGCTGATTACGTAATACCGGTAGCCGTGCATTAAAGGTGTGATAAAGTGCCTCGGAGTCATCTACATCAAGCGTGGTCGTAACCCCTTTTGTGAATCGAAGAGTCGTCAACTCCACGCTCCGTCGCGCAACTGCGAGATTCTGACGTATAATTGCCATTTCGGCCTGCACTGCACGCAATTCAATATAGTCTCTGGCAGCTTCAGCCATGAGTGAGACGATGACATCACGACGCATTTCGTCGGTAACATCCATCGCAGCCCGCGCACTCTCCACAGAGCGCCTGACATGCCCCCATAGATCGACCTCCCATGAAGCACTCAGTCCATAAGTCGGGAGATTGAACGCTGGCGTGGGATGAGTCATGCCGATTGGGGTACCAAGCACCGACCTTACGCCATTGGCGCTGATCTGATTGCGTTGATAGTAGGCATTTCCATTAAGGGAGGGAAACTGTGCAGCTCCTGCTATCTTTCGTTCTGCCTGACTTTGAGCGTATCGGAAACTTGCTGCCCGCAAATCGAGGTTTTTTGCCGCAACCTGTCGTTCAAGATCATCTAAAATAGGATCGTGATACACTTCCCACCATTGGGGATTGATCCTTTTCATATCCGCCTTGCTGGAAGATGCAGGCAGACTTTCATGCCATCTATCTCCAGAAGGCATCCGTGGATCATGAAAATCGGGCCCAACGGTGCAGGCACTCACCATTAGTCCCAACAGCGCAAAACCCAGTCGCTTAACGCCATTCATAGCGATCATCCGATGCATGAGGGCCGTCAGCTTTCGTCTCTGTATCGATTCTCACTTCAACCGACATGCCAACACTCACTCGCGCAGCAAGAGGCTGGCCCGGATCAAACACAATGCGGACCGGGAGACGCTGCACCACCTTGGTAAAGTTCCCCGTCGCGTTGTCTGGCTGGATCGGAGAAAATGCGACCCCGGTCGCGCGCGCCACGCTATCAACATGAGCCCGCAGGTGATGCCCCGGAAAAGTATCAACCCAGACTGTAGCCCGTTGCCCGGGCATTACGTGAGTTAATTGTGTTTCCTGAAAATTGGCGACCACAAAAGCATCCTGAACGGGAATAACGCCCAGGAGCGCAGTACCAACATGAACATAGGCCCCCACACGAACACCGCGCGCGCCAACCACGCCATCAATTGGTGCCGTTATCGTGCAGTATGACAGGTTGAGTTCAGCCTGCTTTTCTTCCCCTTGCGCACGCTGTAATGCCGCTCTGGCACGCTCAAGTTGCGCTTGAATGACAGGAACCTGCTGCTCCGCCGCTGAAGCCTCTGCCTCATCACGAGCAAGAAGCGCAAGAGTCTGTTTTGCCTGTGTTGCTGTACGTTGACGTTGCTCAACAGTTCCTGCTCCACCTGCAGACAAATCGCGATAACGCGCCTCATCCAGCCTAGCAAAGGCAAGAGCAGCCTTATCAGACTCAACCGACGCGTGCGCCGCGGCGATAAGAGGTTGCTGCCGTTTGAGGGTCGCGCTCAAATTATCAATATCCGACTGAGCGGATGCCACATTAGCCCGGGCTATCCTGAGGGAAGCCTGAAAGTCCCAGTCCTGAATGTGAGCCAGCGTCTCGCCTGCTTTCACGTGCTGGTTATCCTGTGCCTCAACTTGATCGATCCGACCTGAGACCTTAGGTGCGACAAGTGTGAAATAAGCATGGATATAAGCGTCATTTGTCGTAACACTTCCCTGATGCTCCATTACCAATCGGTCCACGGCGAAAGCCGTGACACCAAGACCCGCTATGACAGCGGCAAGACTTAAGAAACGCCGGGTCGGCACATGAAATCTCCGGTTTAGGATTGACGAGAGAGCGGTGCCGCTGCGCGCGGCGGATACACCCTGCTGGGCAGAACAAGATTGAGGCCGATAAGAAGCGTGCAAACGCCAATCATCACGACATAGATATCGGCACAGGCAAGAATGAGCGATTGCATCCCGACCTCGCGATGAAAGAGGGACATAGCGGCCGAGTTCACGCTGCCTGGGTCAACAAGGTGAGGATCGAACAGGCTCTGGCGTACAGCATCGAAAGGAGGAAGAGAAAACTGTATATGGCCCATGTGATCCAGCAACATGGAGGAATGGTATTGCTCCCGGCGCCGGAACAATGCGTCAAGAAGTCCATCTGCGACAGCGCTCGCCATACCCTTGGTCATGTTGACCATACCGGAGATGAAGGGCCCATCGGTAGGTCCGAGCCCCATGGTCGCAAGCATCAGAACCGGAATGATGACCATAGGCTGCGCGAATACAGTCAGCAGCGCGATGGGATAAAAATTATCGCGGACCCAGTCTGCACATATCCAGGTTCCCAGCCAGTATGAAAGACCCATCAGACCCAGACCGGCCATAAGAACATGTCGACAGTCGATCCGGCGGATATTGCATATGGCTGCCACCAGCGGGAGCGCGAGCAACTGGGGAATCGCTATCAGCAGAGAGAAAGGCGTCGTCTGAATTGGACGATAGGATTTTACCGCAGTCAGATAATGCGATGGAACAGAAACCGTTACCACACTCAACACCAGAACCCCGAAAAGCGTAAGCAAGGCATCCGCTATATTGCGTTGTTTGAGCAACTGGATACGAAAAAATGGAAGCGAATGATGCCACTCATTGACGATGAAGACTGCAAAAAGAAACACACCCACACACGTCAGATGGGTGATGACAGGAGAGCGGAACCAATCAAGCCGATCCCCCTGCTGCAACGCGATGACAAGACAACATATGCCGGGCAGACCGGTCATCAACCCGAACCAGTCAAACCGCCTGAATCGCTCCAGTCTCATCGGATCCTGTGGTAGCCCCCAGGCCACGCAGATAATCGTTACGACACACAGAGGAACGATCTGCCAGAACAGGAACTGCCAGCCAACATACTCAAACCAGAACCCTGTCAGAGGTGTCGCCAGATTGGGACCAAATGTTGCGGTCAGGGCGTAGGCTCCAAGCCCATAGATCTTGATAGGAGGGGGAAGAAAGCGGAGCGCTACAGTCATCAGCATGGGGGGAAGTGCCCCACTGGCAAACCCCTGCACACAGCGCAAGATCAGCAGACACGCGAGATCGGGCATAAAAGGGGCAAGCGCCCCCAATATACCGACAGTTGCCGTCATGGCTATTGTCAGGCGGCGAACAGAAAACGTAACAGCAAACCAAGGAGCAAAAGCCATTGCAGAAATATTGCAGGCTTCAAACAGAGCAATAACCCACGTCCCCTCATCATGGCCGATGCCCATCTGGCCACGAATATCATTCAGGCCGATTTCCGTTACATGCTCGTTAAAGCCCGCGAGTAGAACAGCTAGCAAAACCCCCAGCAGACCAACCAACAACCGCCCATTGAGTGCCGGTACCACAGGCAACGTCAGCGGAGAAGGATGCAGCCTACTATCGGTTGGCACGGCAGTTTGTGCCGATGAGGTCATCTTACGTCCATAGTTGAGGCTGATAGAAAATATAAAAGATAATGCTCACAAGCCTACCCCACTGGGAAGCGCCAGAACCTGCAATTCAGCATTTCATATTCTGTAACGTATAGCATTTACATTTGATATTCTGATAGCCTTGAAACTGCTATTTTAATTAAGTATCGCCCCACCAGTGAGCAAAACAAACAAGACATGGAGCATGGTTCAGTGAAGCAGGATTACGACCTCAACCTGTTGTATGTTCTTGCCCTTCTCCTTGAAGAACAGAGCGTTATCGGCGTAGCACGGCGAATGAAGGTCAGTAGTGCGACAATCAGCCGTTTTCTTGCGCGTATCCGCGAGGCATTTTCCGATCCAATCCTGGTCCTGTCAGGGCGCAGAATGGTTCTCACCCCGAGAGCTATGGAGCTTCAGGCGCAGGTCGCCACTGTTCTGGCGAGCGCACGGGCGCTCTCCAGGCAGGAAGAGGTAGATTTCACGAAACTCACTCCTTCCTTTACGATCCGGGCGAATGACGTGGTGACAAGCGTTTTCTCAGGTCCGCTCATGCAGGAACTGACGCGGACATGCCCAGGATGCCACTTACGCTTTGCCCCCGAAAGTGAGGGACACGATAGCGAGGCCCTTCGCAAGGGCACCGTGGACCTTTTCATAGGAGCTACCCGTGAACTTCAGCAGGATATCCGACGGCAGAAACTTTTTTCTACAAAGTTTCGAGGTGTCGTCCGTAATGGTCACCCGATTCTTGACGGTGAAATCACACCCGAAGCATTTACACGTTACAATCATGTCGTGGTTTCCCGTAAAGGGCGCCGCAGGGGACCGATAGATGTCGCTCTGGACCAGGGGTATGGCCTGGAACGCAATATCGCTCTGGTCATGCCGTCACACTACGCGGCATTACATGGAATTACGCATACAGATCTGATTTTTTCCATGCCTGATATTGTAGAAAGTGGCTTATCCATCGCCGCTGTTGGACTCATCGCGTTCGAGATACCCGTGATGGTGGAACCGCTGGAGGTTTTTCAGGCATGGCACCCTCGCCTCGACACCGATCCCGTGCATCGTTGGTTACGCACCGCCATCACAAATGTTGTCCGTCGTCGTCTGGAAAGGTGAATAAGCCTGAGCGGGACCGTAATCATAACCGAACGACTGCAAACAACAGAAACACTCTGACAGATTGACACATCCCTTAACGACATGTAGGGACGATTTCAGACGGCAAGCCCATGTTACGGTCGCCGCGTAAGCGTTAACGTCAACCAACGCATTCTTGTCGTCATGTTCTGAAACCAAGGAAGATGGCGTGTATAGGATGTTGACGTGCCAACTCCCTTTTCGGCCCCCCGCCCTTCGACCGTAGGCTTTTCAAGCCTGTATCTCGGCATCATTCTTATCGGTGCCAACCTCCGTGCGCCTATCACAAGTCTGGGTCCCGTACTTCCGGCTATTCAGAATGAGCTTCATCTCAGCGGCACGACGGCCGGACTACTGAATTCTCTGCCGTTACTGATCTTTGCCCTCCTGTCCCTTGTGGCCCCAGCTGTAGGACGACTACATGGTCTCGAACGCATTCTTGGCGTATCGGTCATGGCCATTCTGGTTGGCACAGTCACGCGATCTCTGGATCTGCCTGGTTCAATCTGGTTTGGCACTCTCCTCCTCAGTGCTGGGATCGCTTTTGGGAATGTTCTCCTCCCGGGTTTGGTGAAACGCGATTTTCCGACACGCGCCGCAGGCCTTATCGGTCTCTATGCTGCCTCAATGGCAGCAATGGCAGGTTTGTCTGCCGGGATAGCTGAGCCGATTGCACGCATCCCTGGGTTAAGCTGGCGCTGGGCAATCGGAATATGGGCCCTCCTCTCATTTGGCGCGCTTCTCATGTGGCTGCCGCAGTTTCGCACACGACAACATTACCTTTCCTCAGCCGCCACAAACGACCAGACATTCACCTCCCCATGGCGTCATCCGATCGGCTGGCAGGTATCCCTCTTTTTCGCTTTTCATTCTCTGGTATTTTACTCACTTGTCGACTGGTTTGCATCCTATGCAGCCAGTCGTGGCATACCCCTCTCTTCCGCCGGTCTCATGTTGCTCGTTTTTCAGGTGGTTGCTGTTGCGACAAACCTCGGCTGTGCGCCCCTGCTTCAGAGGTTGAACGATCAGCGATTACTGGGTTTCATCTGCGGGCTTTTACTTTTGGCAGGGACAAGCGGCTTAGTACTTATGCCCAGCCTTTCTTTAGTGTGGCTCATTTGTGCCGGCCTCGGTGCCGGTGTTGCGATGGTCACAAGCCTGTCCCTATTCGGCCTCCGAACACATAATCATCATCAAGCTGCAGTCCTTTCAGGAATGGCACAATTCATTGGTTATGTGGGAGCTGCTGCCGGACCATTGCTGATCGGCGTGCTTCATGACGCGACCGGCAATTGGAGTGCCTCCCTATGGCTACTGGTTGCATCAAGCATGCTGGCTATGATCTTTGCGACACTAGCCGGTCGAGCGCGAACAATTGGTAAATCATGTTAGTAAATGGCTACAATATATAGACGCCCTCCTCTTCTATGCGCACACGATGCAACAACACAGGTTCGAAATACCCCTTCCCTGTTATGCACGGGTCCATAGCAACGCTCCGATGATATAATGCGTCGGACCGAATATCATATCTCGACCTTCTGCCCTTCCCCATTATATGCAACGATCATGTTGTGAGTCAGTGCATCAATGGTGAGCGGGGCCAAGATAGAATCCAGAAGCCCCGGGAAACGATAGTCCAGATCGTCTCGTCGCAAAGACAGCCGGTATTCCCGTCCCATCTGGCGCTGCCAGACAACGCCGCTATCTCGCAGGATACGCCAATGATGACTCATGGTGGATTTTGGAATATGTGACAGCACGCTACAGCTGGGATATCCGTCACCTTGAGCAATAGTCCATACAGCCGCCAGTCGCAGTGGATTTGCAAATGCCATCAGTACACTCTCAAGCCGGATATCGTCGCGTTTGGGATGATTGGTGTGCATACCCTATTCTTATGCAGCCCTGAAATTTAAGTCAATTACGTGATTTTCTGTATCCTATGAAAATATTCAACAGAATTACTTGCGGATAAACAACACATTCTGCTCGAATGCCATCATGCCTGCTCAAATTCCCAAACCTGGACTATCCTTCTTTCTAACGAGACTGTCACATTTGTATTTATTTGTCCCCCCAAGAACAACTTGAAAGGTAATATTCTGCATTAGATAAGGAGCTCCATCTCTCCGTACAAATCTGCAACCAAAACATCAAAATCAATTTTATTATGATACACATAGTGAAACAGGAGTTCGTTATGGAAAATCTTCAGCCATTTGTTTTTCTTCGTCATGGTGAAACAGACTGGAACAAGTCAGGTTTACTGCAGGGTAGGAGTAACATTCCTCTAAATGATACCGGACGACAGCAAGCATACCAGGCAGCACAAAAACTCAAGAATTTATCGGTAACCAGGGTGTTGGTCAGCCCACTACAACGAGCCATTGAGACAGCAAGACTAGCATTTCCCGACCGACTTGAAATGATTGAAATAGAAGAAAATCTGACTGAATGCGATTTCGGCAAACTCGATGGAAAATCGATCAAAAATGTTATGATTGAGCACGGAATAAATGAAAAACAACAACTTGTAAAAATCATTTCGAAATATGGGGAATCCTGGGAAGAAATACAAAAAAGATGTAATTCTTTTTTCACCAAAATGGAGAGAATACAGGACAATAAATCCAGAATTGTCTTGGTTGGACATGACGTCGTATTCCAAGAAATCTCCGAAAAATTGACCGGCCTCTGGCTTAATAGCCAACATGGACAGCCAAATTATTTCAATAAAAGCATTGATGGATGGAAAATCACGGAATTCAACGAATCTTTTCCCGCATAAACCACCGCTGTGAATCCGTATTTTATAGCCAGTTTTTCGTCAGTTGCCATAAAATGACTACCAGCACTTACGGAACGATACTCTTCTTTCATCATCACCCGATCCGCCTCATTCTCTTATATTGAAGAGATAAAGAGGCTAAAATCGTGCTCTTTTGAATGTGGAGGGTTCGAAGAACCCTTATTTGGCAAGGTTGGCTCGTATTTTTCGAGTTTTGGCGTACTGATTGATGGTTTCTGCGATGGCATCAGATCTGCGTTTTGAGCAGAGAGAAGGCTTCCTGCTCTGGATTGCTATGCTGTGGCACTGATCCGTTCCAGAAAGAGGAACCGTCGCATATTGTAGACGATATTGGCCAGCCCGATCCTCATGGTGGCCCGTATGATGCCAGCAGTTCGGATGAATAGTCCGGTCTGTGACTTCTGATCGGCAAAAACGTGCTCGACACGCGAGCGTATCACTGACTTTCCAGCATTTGATTTCTGGATGTGCAGGGGCATAGGCTTGAGATGCGGCTTTTTGCGATGAACCTTTGAGACAAAGCCCTGCTTTTCCATGAAGTCCTCATTGGCTTTTGAGCGATACGCCGTGTCAGCCCACACAGTTGAGGCCGTATTGGTTTTATCCAGTAGCCCCTCTCTCAATCGCGCGCCATCACTGGCGGCGGCATCCATCGTCTTCCATTTCCGGATGAACCGAAACTTCCGGTCGATGGAGACGTGGGATTTGTATCCAAAGAACGGGATAGCGAGATCCGTTGCGGGGATCGTTCCGTCATCCTGCCGTTTTGCTTTCGTGAACTTCAGCGTCCAGCGCGCACGACGATCCTTGTGCGACAGCTTTGCCGGCTTGTCCTGCCAATCTTCGGGAATACGTCCTGCCCGGAGATCTGCCTTCTCGGCATTCGTATTGCGCTGCTTTGGAGCAGCCACCAGCGTTGCGTCCAGGATCTGGCCCGACATTGGCAAATATCCGGCGTTGCGCAGGGTCGCGTCAAAGCGGTCAAACAGTCTTTCAATCGCACCCGCCTGGGTCAGGCGTTCACGGAACAGCCAGACCGTTTTGGCGTTAGGTGTCAGGTTGTGAGACGTCATTGGCGTAATCAAGGATTTCGTCGACCTGTTTCATGATGTCACGACCAGCCGGTTTGATATAGTCTTGATTACGTGACGCGGGATGTTTTTCAAGCCATGAGATGATGCATTGGGCGGGAGCGATGCCGCCCAGAACACGCTGCGGGCGATGATTGTAGGCGAAACAGAAGCCTCTGAGCAGAATTTCCAGATCTTCATGGTTTGAGACACAGACGTGCAGTACTTCTGTAGCGACACGGCCATTGAAGCGTTCCACCATTCCATTGGTCTGAGGGGAGTAAGCCTTGGTCCGGCGTCGGTCGATTCCCATGTCATGACAGGCTTTTTCGAAGGCGTCCGCTGTAAAGCAGGAGCCACGATCGGTCAGGATATGGGTGATCCGGAAAGGAAAGGCCGATTTGACGGCATTGAGGAAATCAACGGAATTATCCGCATTTTCCGCGTCATAAACAGCCAGGTGCACTGAACGGGAACAGCGATCGATGGCGACATACAGAAAACGTTTCCGCCGGTCCCCATCTGCTGTCTGTAATTTTGGCAGATGTTTCACATCGATATGGACATAACCGGGATCGTAATCGCGGAACTTTCCCTGTCCCCGAACTGGTCCGGCCTTTGGAACAGGAGGCAGCCTGTTCAATCCGGCGTCTTTCAGTATCCGCCAGATATTGTCCCGGTTCAGATGCGGCAGGAAATGCCGTAAGACAAAGGTCAGATCATCCAGACCAAAACCGGTAGAACGCCGAAGCTGACAGACAATGGCGCGCTCCTCCTCCGAGGCTTTCCAGGCCAGCCTCCAGGGACGGCTGCTGCGGTCCTGACAGGCGTCCGAACCACGCCTGCGCCACTTGCGGACTGTTTCATCGCTGATCCCGTAGCGTCTGGCGAGCACGGATGTCGGTTCTGACGAACGAGCTATCTCAGCCCGGACAGCCGGTGTCGTGCGTGCCTGTGGGTGGATCTGAAGGATCATTCGGTCTCCCTGCAAACGGAAGAAAACAACGAAGCATAACGCGGTATCGCCCACGCTACATCATCCCAATGACGTCTTCTGTGGTTGCCGTCCGTAGTGCAAGAAGTATCTGACCTTTTGAACGAGTGATCGACTGCGGTCTTCTGTCAGGCCTTTGAACGCGGCGCTTTCAGAAGCCGCTGGCCGATATGGTGATCTGCGGATCAGGTCCAAATCTCACAAACGTGCTCAAGGGCACCAAGACGTCAGTTGGTTTTCCCGATCCGGATCGGCTCGATCATGCGCCCATATGGGTCGTCGCCTTCTCACACCCCCTTACCGATTCCGCCCGCGCGCAGTTGAGGTCATCTCATGCTGCGGCGGACGGAACCGGATCCCGATAATTCTCCTGCTTCGTCAGCATGGCCCAGATTGTCCGCGCCATCTTGTTCGCCAGGGCAATCGCCACAAGCATACGGGGTTTGCGGGCCAGCATCCGTGCCAGCCAGGTGCCGGGCAGCGGCGGCTTGCGGCTCGCCCAGTTCACGCGCGTCATGGCGCCGATGATCAGCAAACGTCGGATATCGGCCTGACCGGCCTTCGAAACCCGGCCCAGCCGCTCCTTGCCGCCGGACGAAAACTGCCGGGGGACAAGGCCGAGCCATGCCGCGAAATCGCGGCCACTACGGAAGCTCTCCATAGAAGGGGCAAAGGCCTCAACGGCCAGTGCGGTCAACGGTCCGACACCAGGCATCGTTTCCAAACGCTGCGCCACACCGCTTTCTTCCGAAAGCCCGGCCATGGCGCGGGTCTTTTCCATGATCCGAGCTGAATGCTCATCAATCTGCTCCAGAAGATCGCGGCACTCCTTCCGGACGATCGTCGGGAGCGACACGCTCTCATCTTCGATGAATTCCTCCATGCGTTTGAGATGAGCAATGCCCTTTGGCACGATCAGGCCGAACTCATAAAGCGTCGCGCGCAGTGCATTGACGAGTTCGGTCCGTTGATGGACCAGCCGGTCGCGGCAGCGGAACAGAACAGCACGCGCCTGCTGCTCCTCGCTCTTCGGCACCACGAAACGCATCTCCGGCTGGCGGGCCGCGATCACGATCGCTTCCGCGTCGGCGGCGTCATTCTTCTGGCGCTTGACGAACGGGCGGACATATTGCGGTGCGATCAGTTTCACCTCGTGCCCCACGTTCATCAGTTCCCGCGCCCAGTAATGGGCGCTGCCACACGCCTCCATCACTACAAGTGCCGGCGGTTGGCTCGCCATAAACTGCAGAAACTGCGGGCGACGGACCTTCTTGCGGAACAGCAATTCGCCCGTCAGCGATGCCGCGTGAATCTGGAAGACTGTCTTTGCCAGATCCACCCCAATCATTGTATCCGTCATCTGCCGTCCTCTCTTCCGTGGTTGCGTTACCAACCACCACGTTGGCACACTGCGATGCCGTTCGGGGAGGACGGCAACCATCCCATCTCACAACCTGACAAGTAATCCCGCGCTGTACCAGCCGATCGATCAACATGTCCGCGTCATACGCCTTGTCAGCAAGGAAAGCATCCGGGTTGATGTTTTCCACAAGCGGTTCCGCCTGGGTGATATCGACATCCTACCCCGGTGTGATGCCCAGTTCCACCGGATTGCCCAGAGCGTCGCAGGCGGCATGGATCTTTGTCGTCAACCCGCCTCGTGATCGTCCGATGGCCTCATCCGTAGCCCTTTTTTGAGAGCTCCGGCATTATGCTGATGCGCCCGGACAATTGTGCTGTCGATCATCATGTATTCGCTGTCGTGATCAGCACCCAGATAACGAAATATCCGTTCAATGACACTGCTTTAACACCAGCGGCGCAGACGCCGGTGCACGTTTTTCCAGTCGCCGAGACGGGCAGGAAGGTCGCGCCATGGAATGCCCGCGCGGTAGCGATACAGGACCGCCTCCATTAACAGACGGTTGTCCGCCGCAGTGTCGCCGACATAGCCTTCTCGAACGGGAAGAAGATCCTTTATCCGCTGCCACTGGTTATCGCGTAAACTATAGCGCCGCATCTGTCTGTCTCCACCATAAAACGGAAAACAGTCAGTACACGCAGACACAAAGTACAACCCCGACGTGCCTCACTCATGACTTAACTGACGACATGCCGTAGGACGTAGGGTAGTCATAGTCTCGAGCCATCTTGCCAAATTCGCTGAGACCAGGTGGTCCGTCAAGTGGATCAAACGAGACTTCGATTAGAAGCAATCTATCACCGTTTGATGGATTCTGAAGAACTTTCTGGAGACCCGATATATCGCCGACCTTTATAAATTTGCCACACTCTTTTCCGCCGAAACCGTGTAGCAGGTCTTCATAGCTCCACGCGGCTATATCATTAAAATGTGCGTTTGGTCCAAGGATCATTCGTTCTATCGTATAACCTCTATTATTGATGAGGAAGATAATTGGCGCCGCACCTCGCCTCAGCATGGTGGAAATTTCTTGCCCAGTAAGTTGAAATGCTCCATCCCCAATGAAGAGCAACTGGCGTCTATGCGGTGCAGCAAGTAGCGTGCCGAGTAGCGCGGGACATGTATAGCCAATCGCTCCCCATATAGGTTGGGAAACAATGCTACATCCTTCTGGTAATTTAAGAGCATTCACGCCCGCAAGCGACGTGCCGTTATCCGCAATAATTATATCGTGTGGCTCAATAAACGCTTCGATTTGGCTCCAGAAGTAATGCTGCCCCCAGACTATGTTGACCTGTGGTTTGATCGAAACCGACTGCGAAGAATTGGTAGACCTTGGGTGCCGATCAGTATCCCATTTGAGCCATGTAGAAACTAATTCTGTGATTTCGACATTCTCAAAGGACTGTTTGAAAGAGACAACTTGTGTCGCTTCAATATTGACCCACGCGTCCGCCCGAATACGTTGCGAGAACCACGCAGACGTTGAATCCACGAAACGGACACCGATGCCTATGACGAGATCCGATTGACCGATGAGTTCGAACAACCCGTTACGTGATTTTTGCCCGAAATATACCCCCAAATAGAGGGAACTATCCTCGGGACAAGTCCCTTTTGCTGTCGGCATAACGGCATAGGGCAAGCTCCATTTTTCGATGATCCGGAGAATGTCAGAAACTACCCCATAACGGTCCGCAAGGGCATCAATTAAAATGACGGGGGAGTGAGCACGCTCTAAGCGATGGACGAAAAAATTTATGACATTTGAAAGTATTGTTTTATCAGAACTTGGAAAACAATAATTCGGCGTGGGAGTGTTTCGCTCGCTAGGTGCGTCAACTATATCGGATGGAAGTTGTGCATAAACTGGAAGCTTCATAGTCCATGCGACTTTGATGAGTCGTAGCAATTCGGTTCCAGCGTTTTGGGCGGTGAGAGTACTCTGGGCTGAGGTAAATTGCTCGAACGCCTTAAGAACGTTTGTATAGTTGCCATCCGCGAGGGTGTGATGAAGGAGGGCTCCGGATCTAGACGCGTACTCCGGAGGTGCGCCTGAGAGAACAAGGACCGGCACATTCTCCGCATAAGCACCAGCAATGGCACTAAGGAGGCCTAGATCACCAACGCCATAGGTTACCGTGACCACAGCAAAGCCACTGATTCGGGCGTCTCCATCTGCCGCGTAACAGGCATTAAGTTCGTTGCATGTTCCGATAAATTCAATACGGCCATCACTTTCGAGAAGCTCAAGAAAGCGAAGATTATAGTCACCGGGCACCCCATAGATACGTTTGATTCCGGCCTCGACAAATATATCTATGAGTGTGTTTCCGATTGATTGCGCGGGCATGTCTGTTTCCTTTTTTATCCTCGATCGCGAGATATCAGAGCGCCCATTACGTGACCCTCCGCGGGAACGCGTGTTAAAAATCGACATCAATATAATAAATTGTATTTTATTATATTGTATTTCTGGTTACAAATTCAGCCCAAAAATTATTGAAGAACCCTTGAGTATATAACTATATATGAATTGTCTTTTGGTATATTCCCCAAAAAATGGTCTCTTAAGAAATTACTCTGGAAACCAAATGCGCGATAAAGGCGGTCGACATTGGTGGCAGCCACTGGGATATGACCTAGATAACGACCTTCCGTTCGAACTGAACAGCCATGAATTAGTGTCTCATTTGTGGACCCATCTTCGTTTTTCAAGAAGATCTCGAGTGCCCTGCCCGAACGGCAAGTGAAACTTATTTGCGATCGTAACCTCTCACGTTCGTTTGCCCTCTCTCCCTCAGGCGCAACCCTTGAAAGCAGCACATTCGGCGAGACCGGGCAGCAGATCTGAGATGTCCTTTGAAATTTATTATCTGTCGCCGCCGTGTCATTTTGTCTTTGAATCAACAGAAAGGTAGTTTCATTGTCCACATCGTTGGCAATATCGTGTGCAACCAGCGAGAGATTGTAACGATCTGCAAGGTTAGGCGAGCCTATGGCCGCCAACTCTCGAGATCTCGTTCTCGAGACTAATGCGGCGCCCGCCGCAGTACTATGTGACACCTGCGCTCCAATGAGCATGCGCCGCTGCCAATGGCTAGACTGCCTCAACGCGGCAGAATGGGACACGACGCGACGAATCGTAGATAGTGTCGCTCCTTCACGTGCAAGTAACGCGAGGCTAATGCGGTGGACATACGCGCCAACGGCGATCACTCCGCTGTCCAGAAGCGCGCTCCATCCTGCGATTATTTGTCCTGCAATTGTGTTATAAATTGGGATTAGCCCGTAATCGACGTTCTGAGTGACAACTGCGTCAATCACATCCCCGAATGTCCGTCGTGGTTCGGGACGCACGCGCGAACTGATTGAACTGCATACTTCATGCGAGAACGATCCTGAAGGACCGAGATGGGCTATTGAGCCCCCGTCGCTCTGCAGAAACTCGTTAAGCCTGTCGTCAACGAATTGTGGCATACTTTGCCTCCCAAAACGCCAAAAAGCGCCGGAGTTTAATCGTTCGTAGTTTTCTTCTTCAGCCGTAGAATCTGATTCATGATGTTCTTCCGGTGCATCTCCTCAGTACCCCCCACACTGGCGAAGCCGAGCGCGTCCTGGAGCACTGAGGAAACGGGTCCTATATGATAGCCGAGGCTACCATACAGCTTCATCAATTCGAGCCCGTTGCTAATGACGTCGTCTGCACCAACGACCTTTGCTATGGAGCAATCGAGCAGCGACTGAGGGTGTTCCGAAAATAGTCGCCCGAGAGCACCAAGTGCTGTCCATCGGGATCTCTCGATCCGCGTAATGATGTCGGTCAGACGTCGTTGGATGTGCTGGTGCTCAATGATGGGCGAGCCAAAACTCACCCTCGTTTCTGCATACTCTATTGCGGATGTGAGGAAAGGACGTAGTAAATTAGAGGCGACTAAACCATAATAAACCCTGCCTAAGGTAACTATATCGATGAGCTGGCGCAGTCCCCGGTCTACGTTACCGAGAATTTGCTCGGGAGAAACATACACGTCGTCCAAAGCAATCGGACCGGTGGGGAGATTTTTATTGCCTAACTTGAGATCATAATTTCCTGTCACTAAACCCGGAGTTCCGCGGTCGAGGAAGACGAGACTTACTGCTCCCGTTTCTTGCTTGCATACGATTAGGAAAAAATCAGCGACAGGCGCATGCGCAATATTAAATTTCGATCCATTCAGCTTATAACCGTTCCCGAATGGCGTTAGTAGTGTGTGAACATCTCGAACATCGGTTCCTGTGGTTGGTTCAGCGATACCTGTTGCGCTAAGCTTACCGGTCCGGACAGCCTCAAGGTATTTTTCCCGTTGCGCGTCGGAGCCCCACCTGTCGAGCCCCCGCACAATACCTGCCTGAGCGATTATGGACAAAAGTAAACCAGAGGATCCGATTGCTGACGAAAGTCCATCTAGCGCCGCAGTAAATTGCCACCAGCAGCTATTGTCTGCTTTTCTACCTTCAGGGCAGATCAACTCCCAGAGCCCTTCTTCGCGCAGGGCATCCCACCCGTCTTGATCAAATTGATGGGGGGCTATACCGTCCCTTGTCCTAAGCTTGATGCCCAGACGTTTGTAACGGTCGTAGATTGACTGTCCGTTCCCTTGCCACTCCATGACGCTTCCCTTTCACGTCACACCGTTAACTCGACCGCATCTTGGAAAGCGTTAACTTCGTCTCGAAATTCCGCACTTACGGGGACAGTTGTGTTTCGGTCATAATCGAACATGACATGTTTGGAATAAGTACGGGCGATGACAGGGCGTTCATCCGTATCTTTATAAAAGATGTGCTCCATTTCGAAACTTTTGTTCCCGAAGCCCGTGACCTTGCTTTCGATGATAAGGACATCCCCGAAGAATGCCGGAGCTACGTATTCACAAGATGTCTTAACCATGATCTGCGGTAGTTTTTCGGAGCGGGGAAGGCCGAGTAGTGCGAACATGTATTCAAGATAAGCATGCTGAAGATAATCATAGTACACAGGACTGCTAACATGCCCCATTGAGTCCGTATCCCTATAACGGACGGGAATTCTTGTCTGGAAGGATGTAGCCATTGTTTTTCTCCGAAGTGCCCAGAAAAGACGCCAGAATCGACTAGGATGGCACTTATAGTATGGCAGTTTCACAAACCACGTGATTCCGATCTACTGTTAATATTACCAGTATTTCGAGGAAGACTAATCAGAGGACCCTGCGTTGCAGCCTGACGCAAATTCGTCGCTAACGTAGGTAAGCATATTCATTGACATAACTTCAGCATTTTCCTCGTTGAGAGCAGTGACCTCCCATGTAACAACACCTCCCGAGGGGAGCCCTTTACGACGCGCCTTCTGTTCTGTGCCAACGCATCTCATTTTTGCACGCAATGTGTTACCTGGAACGACAGGCTTGAGAAAGCGTAGTCTATCAATTCCATAATTTACGACGACGCTCCCCTGACGCGGCAAACTAATTAGTCCCGAAATGATGGCCAATATTAAGTATCCGTGGGCGATACGTCCATTGAACACGGTTTTTTTAGAGGCCATCTCATCTGTATGCAGGTAGAAATAATCTCCAGAAATACCAGAAAACATCACGATATCGGTTTCGGTAAGTGTGCGGCCATGAGTGGTGAATTCCACAAGTTGCGAGATTTCTGAGAAGGGTATTTCGAAGGGATGCATTGGAGACTCCTCGCAAGATATAAGATGGAGGGTTCGAAAAACCCTCTTTTGAGTCGATTATGAAATCATAACTCATTGATATTGTTGCGGACAAAAAGCCTTAAATAGGGGTTTTTCGAACCCGCCAGATAAATGTTTCTCTAACTTCATGCTAACGATTGACGGATTCCCAGTGCATCATCACACGAGACAGTGCAGGAAGCAGTAGGGCGGTATTGGCATGCCAGCACAACGTCCACTCCTTGGTGCGTGGTATGATAATCTTCCTCCGAATGTGTCACCACCGCACGACATGTTTTACAAACACCGGTCCTACATGAATGCGGCAGAACCACCCCCGCACGAAGGGCTGCCTGTAGCAGTGTCTCACCATTAGGGTCCACTGGGACGATATACTGGATGCCTCCATGCAGGACCGTTACGACAACCTCGCTTCCCGACTCTGCTCGGCTAGCATCTTTTTCGTCCTTGACCGTGAGCGTTGAACCACCAAATCCTTCAGTGCGGACTGCCGAAGCAGGGATGCCCGCAGCAAGGAGTTCCGTTTCGAACGGACTGTGGAGCGCGGGAGGGCAACAGGTCACCGCAATGTCGGGCAACGCTTCCGGATGCACACAAGCCTTTACTAGCGCTTGAATTGCAGGCTCGGTAATTCGCCCCTGGCGGATATCTTTTCCATCGTCATAGCCGGTACGCGTAAATCGGTTCAAAATGGAGAAACGGCTGTTATAAATATCCTTCAATGAACAGAGTGCATCCAGAAACATCACGGTCTGTGGCGAGCGATTAATGTAGAGTAGAGTAATATTTGCATATGGGTTACTTTTAAATACCGATTTCATTAAGCTCATTGCAGGAGTAATGCCGCTCCCCGCACAGATTGCTAATACCTCTCTCGCGTTTTGTATTTCATAGTCAGTTGCGAGAACATTGCCCAGTAAGTTAGACACCTCGAGTTTGTATCCAGATCTAATTTCTTCGACGAGGGAAGTAGATACCCCTGCCCGTCCGCTTGCACGAATACCAAAGGTCACCTTGTCGTCACCTATGCCACTTGCGACCGAATAGGATCTCCCTTGCGTCGAATTTGCCCCCAATTTACGAATAGTAACGAAATGACCTGGGCGTACCGCATTCATCGAAAACGGTAGATGCTGTGGGTCGAGAGAAAATTGAATCGAATTTTCCGCTTCTCTTACCGCCTCCTGGACGATCGTGGTTGTCATTCGCGTCATCACTACTGCTCCTATCAAGATCCAACGGCATTCTTATCTGCAACGAAAGACCGCCTGCGGTTCACCGCACACCTCACACCGAGCCATTTGAAGACAGGGGGAGGCTCCAAAGGACGAAGTTATGATAAGATTATCGCTCCCGCATGCGGGACACTTTGGTGCTAGTGATTGCTCCCTTGGATGTTTTTGTGCCGGAACGGTGCTTGGGGATGATATGTGAATACCCTCCGCCCGAAGTTTCTCTGCCCCAGCCTCACTGATGTCCGATGGAGACCATCCGGGAGAAAGCACTCTATGAACTACTGCTGAGGGTATACCAGCCGAATTTAAGGCACGAATGATGGATTCTTCTATATAACGTAAGGCGGGACAGCCAAGATAACTCGGTTTGAGGCCGACATGCACTGATCCCATTTCGTTAATCGTTACGTCGGCAATCATGCCCAGTTCGACAACAGAAACGACTTGAAGTTCGGGATCGCGAACATCTGAAAGTATCTGCCAAACTCTCTCGGCAGATTGCGCCGAGCTCCAATGGCTAGACTTAAATTCGTGCGTTACACCGGTCATCACCAGATTCCTCCAGGAAATTCCCGATAAACCGACTGGGTTTCTGAAATCAGGCGCCCAAGGTGTTCTGTATGATAGCCGTCGTATCCACACCTGTACCTGTCAGGCAGAGAGGGCAAGGCAAGGCCAACCTCACGCAACAAATCAGTTGCACGATGATGCCACGAACACCGAGTTTGTGATTGTAGGTGATCTGTGACATCAAACTCTTCTGAGAACAAGGATAGTTCTCTTGTGTGGGGCCAGACGATATCTAAAGCGGATTGGATCCGTTGTTTCGCAATGGCCGTGCCAACGGACAAACGGCGTATCCAGTTGTGAGCATGGTCGACGTGGTACTGGATTTCCACAATGGCCTTTTCTGAAAATGAATAGAACTTCTCATCGGCAATCTTGTTGCGTTGAAACATATTTTGCAGAAACGAGGAAAAAATTAGATTCCTCAATACCAGATCAGCAAAAGAATATTGCGGAAGCTCAATAAACCGAAAATTTCGATATTGTCGGGCATCGCGCTTAAAAACCAGCGTATCTGGCGTCTCGGGAAGTTCTACTCGGTTGATCGTCTCTTGGTATAGATACCTTGCATAGCTGAGTGTGTCCAAAGCAATATTCGAGATTGCCATTTCCTCTTCCAGAGATGGTGCTTGCCCACACCATTGACAAAGACGCTGGGTTTGAATGAAACAACTGTCGGCCAGTGTCAGTGTAAACGCAGCGCTCTTCGGCAACTGATTTTTTTTGTCTTCAAGCACAGCCGTTCTCCTAGATATCTTCGACGCCCTCGGGGAGAGAGTAATATCCAGCGTAACGTTCGGGATGCTCGTCAGCCGAGGCGAAATAAACGTCCCGGATGTCAGGATCTAGCGCATGGATATTTTTCGACTTTACGACCCAAATCGCGATAGCCTCCTGACGACGCGTATAGAGATCTCTTGCGGCCTGAAGAGCTAATTCTGGGTCGGCTGCGCGGACACTGCCACAATGGCGAAAATCGATTCCATTTTTTGGGCGGATAAACACTTCCCATAATTCAGGCATGGTTCGGATCTCCTGCCGCATAATTACCCTGCTGCGCCTCGTATTTCTCTGCGGCATCCATTACCCACTCATTATCGTCACGCGCGCGTCGTATATTTTCCAGTCGATCCTGGTTACACATTCCCCTGCCGCCAATGACTTCGTAGAACTCCTCCCAATCTGGTTGGGTAAATACGTAATTTCCGGAAACGGGACACCATTTCAGACTCGGATCCGGTATTGTGACGCCGATGATCCGAGATTGTTTTGCAATCGTGTTGACGAATTCCTGCCGAAGCGTGTCATTCGTCTTAATTTTTATCCCCCATTTCATCGACTGCGCACTGTTATTACTGTCTGTGTCTGGTGGTCCGAACATCATAAGAGAAGGAGCCCACCAACGGTTTATAGAATCCTGGATCATGGATCGTTGGGCGTCAGTTCCCTCGGCAAACATCCGATAGAGAGCTTCGAATCCCTGACGTTGGTGAAAGGATTCCTCGCGGCATATTCTGATCATCGCACGCGCATATGGGCCATACGACGTTTCACAGAGAGTGACTTGATTAAGAATAGCTGCCCCGTCTACAAGCCACCCGATTGTACCAACGTCTGCCCACGTCAACGAAGGGTAATTAAACACGGAGCTATACTTAGCACGCCCGTCAATAAGCGCGTCGGTTAGGTCCTTTCGCTTTGCCCCGAGGGTTTCTGCTACGGAATAGAGATAAAGCCCGTGCCCGGCCTCATCCTGCACCTTCGCGATTAATATTTGCTTTCGCTCAAGTGACGGTGCAGAAATTAGCCAATTTGCTTCGGGTAACATTCCCACTATCTCTGAATGGGCGTGTTGACTCACTTGCCTTATTAAGGTCTTACGGTATGCATCTGGCATCCAGTGACTTGCTTCCACTCTCCCGCCGTGTGCGACATAAGCGTCGAACACGTCCTCCTTGCTCTGAATTTGGATGTCGGACACATTGGCCATTGAGGGCTCGTCGAGAGGTGACATAACTGATTTATTCGGCAAGTTAGAAAGTTGATTAATAGTCATGACAGAATTCCCTCATGTAGCGATGCGGGTCTCAATCGAAAGCTGAGCACACTAGATTTTTCCCATGCGGCTATCGAAAATACGCTTGACCTTAGAGCCGCCGAGATTTGCGAGAATGCCAGGCGCGCAGATCTTTACTTTCGAGCTTACTCCGGTTTTCATCTGTACGAGTTTTGTAAGCCTATCAGCAATGTCATTCGTAGAAGTTGCAGAAGCAAGAGGGTAGGATGACTCACAGTGAAGCTCCATTTCATCAAGGTGCATTGGCCGCGATAGATGTATCTGGTAGTCAGTACCTAACTCTGGAAACTGGCAGATAATTTCTTCTATGGTACTCGGAAAGATATTCAGCCCCCTGACGATAAACATGTCGTCCGCACGCCCCGAAATGCGATCGATCCTTTGAAACGTAGACCAAGTTGGCGGCAATAGACGGGTGAGATCGCCTGTTCGATACCGCACAATTGGTAGGGCTTCCTTCGTTAAGCAGGTAATTACCAATTCACCGAGTTCGCCCGATGGAACCGGACGCAAAGTTTTCGGATCGATGATTTCAGCCAGAAAATGGTCTTCCCATAGTGTCAGCCCATCCAAGGTTTCTCCGTTTTCACAGGCGACCCCTGGGCCCATTATTTCAGATAGACCATAAATATTTACGGGTGTGATATTATATGGGAAGTCGGTAATTATCCGGTTACGAAAGTTTTCCGACCATTGCTCCGCTCCTAGCACTGCCACCTTCAGTGAACATTGTTCTTTCGTGATTCCACGAGCAGCCATCGCGGTTAGAAGCACGCGAAGATAGCTTGGTGTGCAGAGTATGACCTTTGGTCCCAAATCTAGAATTAAATCAACCTGACGGTCTGTATTGCCAGTTGATGCAGGCACTACTACGCACCCAGCAGCTTCGGCCCCGTAATGTGCGCCAAGCCCGCCTGTGAATAGCCCATAATTGAAAGCGATTTGAACAGTATCACCTCGGCGCGCGCCGGCAACCGTCAACGATCTCGCCATCAGGTTGGCCCACGTGGACAAGTCCTCAGCGGTATAGCCTACGACAGTTGGCTTTCCAGTTGTGCCTGATGAGGCATGGATGCGTGTTAGCTGACTTTGCGGTACAGCGAATAGTCCAAATGGATAGGTCGCACGAAAGGCGTCCTTCGTAAGAAGAGGTAGTTTAGTAAGATCCTCAATATCGCGAATGTCTTGCGGCCCTATGCCGTGTTCTTGAAACATCCCTCGATAATAGGGGACTCGTTCGTAGGCCCACGACACAATATTGCGAAGTCGTCGTGACTGGTGATCGAGAAGCTCATCGCGTGAGACATGCAGCAGGCGTTGCTCGTCGCGCTGGCTGACGGAAGGAGAGTCAACGTTCATGGTAGCCTCCGGCCCACTACGAATGTTTTTTCTTTGGTTTGTTTACGAACGCATCTATAGCCTGGCATGTTGCAGTAGACTGCTGTCGTATTTTCTGGCCGACGGCTTCTTTTAGAATAGCCGCTTCAAGGTCACCGTTATAAGATCCGTCAATTAGTTTGCGCGTTGCTGCAAGAGCTTGGTTATCTACTAATGAGAGCTTCTCCGCCAGAGTAATAGCAAAACCGTCGACCTCGTTATCATCGCGGACTTTCCAGGCCATCCCAGCTTCTGCTGCTTCGTGCGCGGACAGGGGCTGACCGGTAAGCGCCATACCAAGCGCTCGGACCCTTCCAATGGCTCGGGTCAGAAAATATGTCAGTCCACCATCAGGGATTAGGTGAAGACGCGAAAATGGAAGGCTGATCTGACATGTATCCCCAAGTAATACGATGTCGCACGCAAGCATAACTCCTACTGCTGAGCCAACAACCATGCCACGGGCCGCACATATGGTTGCTCCGTTAAATTTGTTCAGGACAGAAATTAGTGGCAGATAGTCTTCAATAACGACAAGCCCAAAGTCTCTGGTATCATGCCCTTCAACCATACCGAGGTCGTGAAGATCATGACCTGACGAAAAACACGTTTCTTCTCCACAAAGAATAAGGACTTTGATATCGGGCGATCCTGACAATACTTCTATTTTTTCAGCAAGCTCGTGCAGAAGCCGACTGGTGAAACTGTTACGTCGGGCACCTCGCGTGATGCGTATGCGCGCAACGCCAGCATGTGGGTTATCGATCGACCAATCTGCCATGGCAAAGTACTCCACGTATCGTACGTTTCGCTCGTTATGGAGGCGCTGAGAAAGGGTTCGGCAGCACTATAGCATTAATGCTGACGCTGCCTCCTTCCGCGCCCATCGTTAACGAGGATGCCACATGGATGGACAAAAAAAATACTGTAATTTCTTACGGTTTTTTTGTTGAAATTTTATGTATAGGTTGGTGTCGCAACGTAGTTGCATGAATAATAATGTGTAGCTTTTCGGCATAGGGGATGATGCCCGTACCTCGGAAAGCAGTTTCTTGGACGTTAATTGATATTTATGTGCTACGGAGCATCATGTATCATGTCAAATAGAAATGCATGGAAAGTCTATGAGCCTCCTCCGCCGAAGGGTGAGCCACTGTGTGTTACGACAGGAATACGGCGCATCGTGACCACGGACTGCGGTCCTATGACTTATCATGGAACTAACACGTGGCTTATTCAGACCGAGACAGGTACAATTGTAATTGATCCAGGAAGCGATCATCCCGGACATATCAATTCAATACTTAATGCGACAGGAGGGAATATTGAGTATATTTTGATTACCCATTGGCATGCCGATCATTACGGAGGCGCACGGGAGCTTCAGGAACAGACGGGAGCTCCGGTTGCTGTTCACAAGAACAGTCTTGCAAATGAACAGTTGGAGATAATTCGGCTGGAAGACGGAGACGTCATTGGGGGCCTTCAAGCCATAGGCACTCCGGGTCATACACTAGATCATATCTGTTTTGCTACGCAAAATGGCGTTCTTTTTACCGGTGATCATATAATGGGGTGGTCGACATCCGTTGTACCTCCGGCTCCTGAGGGAAATCTTAGGCTATATATGGAGAGCCTAAAACTTGTGCTGTCACGTAAAGACGCCCTTTTGCTTCCGGCGCATGGGCCACCGCTTCATGAACCGCAGTTGGTCGTTAGAGCACTATTGTGCCGTCGTATTGAGCGTCTAGACGAAATCCGGGCGTTATTAACCAAGAGGCCTTTAACGCTCGATGCACTCGCGCTGCGTGCCTACAGACTAGCTGACAAGCATAAACACGAGGCCGTCCGCCTCACACTGTTGTCACATCTTGAGGAATTGGCTCGACTGAACATTGCGAGGTGTGTGGAGGAAGCTTGGTATTTAAATTAGAGCCTGTCAGACGTGGATGGTGTTAGAAATCCCTAGGTGTTTGCCTTCGGATCTGTGATTGCTTACCTCCTATTCAGAAATTACAGACGGTACGGTCTGTTCGAAAAATAGGCGTCACCTATGGTACCATGAGGCCGAGGGTGCGTAATATCGCCTAAAGTATGCGCCGTTTCCTCTTCCTGGACCGAGTCTTGCGCTGCCGCATAGCAAGCGGGGGCACAAATACCGCTCTGTTCCCAACACAGAGCAAGGACCACAGTGGCAAGAACCAGTATCCAACGGTCGTGCCACATGAAGTCAGGGCGATTATGCTTCAATCAGGTGAGCATCGCGCGAGTAAAGACGTCCGTAAGCTGGCGACAGAACACCTTTTTGAAGTCAGATATAAAATCAGTCAGTTACGAGATTTGGAACGATATCTTTATGTTCTGATATTCTAATGCCGGGGTGACAATAAACCTCACTGCGCGATCCCTTCAGGATCTTATGACACGGGCCATACGACCCAATTCAGATCCGACACCGTGATAAGTCTTGTAACTGAATATAAGAGGATCCCATTTTACCGGATCAATCTGACCAGACGTTTCATCAAGGATCCCGACCGCAGCATGCATCGCGACGGCTTTTGCGATGATAACGGAGAACCCTTCTGGATTATCCGAAACGTCGGTCACTGTATTCACGACGGCCTCAATCTGGATCGGACACTCGGCAACGCGTGACGGACCCCCTTCGGTTGATGTGAGCCGCGTCAGCCCTGCAGCCTCAAACTTGTCCCGACAATAAGAGAAGTGTGTTGCTTTATGGTCAGGAACGGGATTTTTCCCTGTAAACACTGCAATACGCTCAATTGATTCCCACATATCTGCAGAAGGAAGGTTTACCGTCAGTCGAGGCCGATGACGTAAATTTTCCATAGCCTGAGACGCACATCCTAAGCCAAGCACTACGAAGTCCCTGAGGGACCAGGATGACGACATGGGCGTCAGATTTTCCGAGCCGTCGCTGTTCTGCGTACAGACCAAGGCGACCGGCGTACCGTAATACATGCTTCGATGAGGGATACGAGTTGTCTTCATTATTCTGTACTCCCGAAAATATAGATCCATAAGCGGGGTCAGTTGTTCGGGACGTGCTGACCGAAGTTACCGGAACTTCACGAACCGATGAGTCTGTATATATAGCGCCCCACGTTGGTAGTCCTACCCCAAAATTCCCCTATCTTTATGAATCAACTTGTTTCTGAACGAACTATCACTTTAACGTGTCCCATGAAAACACTCAGGTCTTCAGGCCGTATCAATCAACAGGATGGTGGGATTGGTCTCGCCCTGAAGTCTTACCTCTATTTCGTTATAAATTGCCGCACCCGCCCCGCTACTGATAGGCTGATCATTGATCTTTATCGTGCCCGAAAGCACGATGAGGTAAAGCAGCCGTCCCGCTCCTGTGGTGTAGTGCGTCGTAACTCCCGACTGCAGGATCATACCCATGATCCGCGCAGACGCACGAAGCGGAACTGGTTCGTCTGCTTGTCCGCTATCGGTGTCTTCTGGTGAATCCTCGGCGAAGCCGCTCGCCAGAATGGCGAGCGCATTTTGCCCATGCCGAACCGGACGGTGATGAACCACACTCTCCGGCACCCCGCCCTCTTCGTCCGGCAGCAGCCATACCTGCACGAACGAAGAGTCCGGACTGGCGGCCCACCATTTCGCCTCCTGAATTCCCTGCCCTGCACTGAGCAAATGGATATCGCCCTCTTGAAGCTGATGCGGTGCCTGACCGCCAACTTCGGCAAAAAAATTGCCTTTGAGAACAATTGTGACAATATCTCGCGCTTCCTCTTCTCCCAGCCGGAATTCGGCAAACGGCTCGAAGACAGCGGTATTGATTGCACGAATCTGCCCCCAGTGGACGTGAGCTGGATTGCGGTATTCCGCGAAAGAGAAATGACAGCGAATGACCACGCCAGGTTGCGTGACCGTCCCCATATCCCTGGCGGCACGAAGTATGATCATGATTTCCCCTTTGCCGCTGATGACGAGCCTGCCGCATAACGGCGCCCCTCAACCGGGAACCGCCGCTCCCATCCCCCACCGAGCGCACGGTAGAGACGAGCCGCCGAGGTGGAGACGTTGGTTGTGGCCTGCACAAGCTGGTTCTGGGTCGCCAGAAGCGCATTCTGCAAGGTCAGGACGTTCAGGAAGTCGGACGATCCTTGCACATACTGGGCCTGAGCCGTTTGCACGGCGATCTGGTTTTCCTTGACGGCTTCAGCGAGACGATCCCTCTGGTTCTGCGCCGCCGAGAGATCAGCCATGGCGTCGTCGATTTCCTGCCAGGCTTTCAGGACTGTGCGCTGAAGCATGACAGCGGCCTCCCTCTGCTGCGCCTTGCGCAGGCGGAGCTGCCCCGTCAGTCGGCCACCTTCGAAGATCGGTAGTGTCGCTGTCGGTCCGAACCCGTACTGTCGCGATGCCCATGACCCCAGCCCGCTGAACTGGAGCGCCTGCACATCCAGACTTCCCGACAGCGTGACACGTGGGAAGAAGTCGGCGATGGCCACACCGATATTGGCCGTCGCGGCGTGCAAACGCTCCTCAGCCATACGGATGTCCGGCCGCCGTTCGGCCAGCTCGGACGGCAGGCCAACCGGCACAGACACTGGCACGGGCGGAACCGGCGCAGGTTTACCAAGCTGCGCCGTGAGAGCACCCGGCTCGCGTGCAACCAGAAAACTCAGCGCGTTGATCAGATGCACTTCCTGGCTTTTCAGAACGGGAAGACGGGATTCAAAACTGTACAGTTGGCCCGTGGAATCTGCGACATCCAGGCGGGTCGCCGCCCCTTGAGTAAAACGTAAAGTCGTTAGTTGCACGCTATGGCGCGCGATCCCTATGTTATTTTCGACAATCCCGATCTGGGCCTGCACCCCCCGCAGTTCGAGGTAGTCCTGCGCGGTTTCCGCCATGAGCGATACCAGCACGTCGCGCCGCATATCCTCGGTCGCGCGCATGGCCGCTGTCGCAGCCTCGACCTGTCGGCGGACATGACCCCAGAAATCCACTTCCCACGAGGCATTCATACCATATTGCGGCAGGTTGAAGGATGAAGCGCCTGCGGCCCCCGGAAGGCGTGTGGGACCGAATCCCTGCGTTCCACTCGCGATTGACCCTGCACCCTGCTCTTCCATGGTGCCAAGCAGACCCAGCACACCATTGGGACTGGCCCGCTCCCGCGCATAGGAGGCATTGGCTTCAGCGTGCGGGAACTGGGCAGCGCTCGCAATCCTGCGCTCCGCCATGCTCTCGGCGAAGCGATAGGCTGCTGCACGCAGGTCAAGATTGGCTCCCGCCACCTGCTGTTCAAGTGCGGTCAGGACGGGATCATTATAGATGTTCCACCATTCCGGATCGAGCGGCGCCTGTACCGGATGACTTTCAGCGGACACGACACTCTGATGCCAGGATGTTGGCGAGGCCGGTGATGATTTATGGTAATCAGGTCCGACCGTGCATCCTGCTATGGGTAGGCCGAGAGCCAGCCATGCGGCCAAGCGAGAACGTAATAGACGCACGGTGGCGATCGTCGTCTTACTGCCAGACATAGCGCGCGTCCCTGGCCTTGCTGCCTTCCGGCGTTGAGGACGTATCGATGCGGACCTCGACGGACATGCCCACCCGCACACGAGCAGCCAGGGGCTGACCGGGATCAAAGGTTACACGAACCGGCAGACGCTGGACGACCTTGGTAAAGTTCCCGGTGGCATTGTCCGGCTGGATGGGGGCAAACGCGACACCGGTCGCAGGCGGTATGCTGTCCACATGGGCGCGGAGCGGATGACCAGGGAACGTATCCACCCATACCGTGGCTTTCTGTCCCGGCAACACATGAGTCAGCTGCGTCTCCTGAAAATGCGCCACAACAAAGGCATCCTGCACGGGCACGACGGCCATGAGCGCGGTCCCGGCATGAACGTAATTGCCGACGCGTACGCCACGCACACCTACGACACCATCGATGGGCGCAGGAATCGTGCAGTAGGACAGATCCAGTTCCGCCTGACGCAATTCTCCCTCTGCCCGGACGAGACTTCCTTTTGCCCGGTCAAGTTGTGCGGTCAGGACGGCCTCCTGGTCTTTCGCGGCCTGGACACCAGCCTCATCCCTCGCCAACGTCGCGACGATCTGCCGCGTCCCGGATGCTGTCCGCTGGCGCTGCTCGACCGTGCCAGCACCTCCTGCGGACAGATTCCGGTAACGCGCTTCATCCTGACGGGCGAATTCGAGGGCTGCCTCGTCGGCCTGCACTGTTGCGGCGGCTGCCGCGATGACTGCGTTCTGTCTGTTCAGTTCAGCCTGCAGATTGGCGATATCTGCTCGCGCGACCGCGACGTTCCCCTGCGCAACTTTCAGTGCGGCGCGGTAATCATCGTCCTCGATATGGGCGAGTTCTTCACCCGTATGGACCCGCTCGTTGTCCCGTGCTTGCACCTGATCGATACGACCCGAAACCTTCGGGGCAACCAGCGTGGAGTAAGCCGTAACGTAAGCATCGTTGGTTTCGACATGAACACCGTCACCGAGAATGAGGCGGTCCGCGAACCAGGCGGTGGCGCCAAGACCGACGACGCCTGCGCCGATCAGCATAAGATTTCGTGTACGTGACATTTCAGCTCCAGAAATCCTCGGCAGCGTACTTGAACCGGTGCGTCAGCGAGGCAGGCAGGATGTTGGAAAGCGGGGTCACATCGTCCACGCGTAAAGAACGAGAAGACCCGCAAAGCATATGCCACCGATCTTCTCGACCAGGTTTGGTCGTGATGCGGCGACTGTGGGAGGCTTTGAACGGGGAAGAACGTAGCGAAGGCATCGGGAGAGGCCCTGCATCATCCGGGGTCGGCGCAATCTCACGTCATACCCAGCAAACCGTCGGTTGTTTTCGACGAGGCAGATGCCCAGAAGCTCCCGCAGGCTGAGGTCGATGCTGGACACGTCTTTTGCTCCCGATACGGTGAAATTCGCGTCCTGCTCGCGCACATTTCCGTCGGCATCCATACTTCTGACCATGCCGATCCGCTCCCATGCGAGGAACAGCCAGACACCGACCACACGGGCCTCGAACCATGGGCGCTTCCACAGCGGCACCGTGGCGCGATGCCACGCCAGCCAGTTGGCGAACAGGAGAATATGGCGACATTCTTCCTGCATGACCGGCTCGAACGTCTCGACCAGTTCGGCGGGAAAGAACCCGGAGCGCTTTGCCAGTTCGAACAGTCCGAAAGCAAAGAAGCTGTCTACGCACTCGGAAAAACCTGTGACCATATAGGCCCATTCCGTGTCACGCGGGGTGATGTACGGCGGCTCCTTGGCCATCGGTATCCCATAGGCCTCCACCAGCCGGGAGAGGACTTCCTTATGGCGATTTTCCTCCCACGCATTCCGGGCGATGGCATTCTTCATGTCAGGGTCGGCAATCGTCGCAGCGTAGGCCGCCATCCTGAGACGCGCCTTGCCTTCGGTTT
Organism: Komagataeibacter medellinensis NBRC 3288; assembly: GCF_000182745.2. Classification (NCBI taxonomy): domain Bacteria; kingdom Pseudomonadati; phylum Pseudomonadota; class Alphaproteobacteria; order Acetobacterales; family Acetobacteraceae; genus Komagataeibacter; species Komagataeibacter medellinensis. Next base: position 2,526,986 of record NC_016027.1, on the reverse strand, counting down.
CAACCGCGATGCCCCAGATCGGCAGAGATGTGATGCGTCGCAATGTATCAGGATCAAGCCGGGGCCAGTCGATGACGGAAGGCCGGTACGGATTGAACGTATCGCGGAACATGCGCGACACCGCCCGCTTATGAGCAAGACTACCCGGCCTCAAGGGGCCCGGTTCGCTACTCTGCCAGTGCCGGCTACGATAATCTGCATCGGCGAGCGCCTTGCTCCCGGCCTGCCCAATATCGCCAGCCTGGGGCATGTTCCCATAAATCCGCTCAAGATCAGTCCTGAATACTTCGATACTTTCATTGGGTGATAGGATGTTTTTAAACTCAGGAGTAGAGCGTGACACGGGATGCATCCTGTCTGACATGGTTTCGATCCTATGGCTTATTTGGCCGGGGTGCTGACTGACGGCGCTCGTGGCGGATAAACCCGCTGGGGCAGGACCAAATTGAGGACAATGAAAGCGGCGCAGAGCCCGATCATCACGTAATAAATGTCCGCGCAGGCCAGTACGAGGGATTGTTCGGCGACCTTGCCGTGGAGAAGAACCTGCGTATTCCACGTCAGGCGATCAGGATCGGCGATGTGGGGGGCCAGCAGCGTACTCGTGGGATCGCCCATCCCGTCAAGGGCATTCTGGTTATAACCGTAGATATCCAGCAACATGGTGGAGTGGTATTGCTCCCGCCGGCGCAGAAGCGCCGCGATGACTCCAGCCGCAATCGCATTGGCAAATCCCTTGGTCATGTTAAACATGCCCGAGATGAAGGGGCCGTCCGCTGGTCCCAGCCCCATGGTGGCCAGCATCAGGATCGAAATGACCATCATCGGCTGGCTGACGACCTGCATCAGCTGGACAATATAGAAATTCTCACGCACCCAGTCTGAATCGATCCATGTCCCCAGCCAGTAGGATGCCCCCTGTATGGCCAGCCCGGCCATGAGGACGATCCGGCAATCAACTTTGCGAATATTACAGAGCGCAGACACCAGTGGCAGCGCGACCAGTTGGGGAACTGCCAAAATCAGCGCGATGGGCGCAGTCTGGATGGGCCGGTATCCCCTCACCTCTTCAAGGTAAACCGAGGGGATCTCTATGGTGACAACACAAAGAACGAGGACGGCCGCCAGGGTCAGCAGGGAGTCCGAGACATTTCTCTGTTTGAGCAACTGAATCCGGAAGAACGGCAGTGGATGGAACCATTCATTGATAATGAAAAGGATAAACAGAAAGCCACCACCACAGAACAGATGTGTAATAAGCGGTGAGCGGAACCAGTCGAGCCGGTCACCCTGTTCGAGAGCAATGACCAGCGAGCAGATCGCAGGCAGACCGGTCAACAGTCCCCTCCAGTCGAACTGCCTGAAGCGCTCCAGCCGCAGCGGATCCTGCGGGAGCCCCCATGCCACACAGATCATCGAAATCACGCAGAGCGGAACGATCTGCCAGAATAGGAACTGCCAGCCCACATATTCGAACCAGAAGCCGGCCAGTGGCACGCCGAGATTGGGACCGAACGTCGCCGTCAGCGCATAGGCGCCAAGACCATAAACCTTGATGTTGGGTGGGAGGAAGCGCAGCGCCACCGTCATGAGCATGGGAGGCAGGCAGCCACAGGCGAACCCCTGCAGGGTACGCAGAATCAGAAGAGCGCCAAGGTTCGGCATGAAAGGAGCCGCGAGCCCAAGCACCCCAACCATTCCTGTCATGACGATAGTCAGACGTCGTATAGAGAACGTCACGGAACACCATGGCGCAAAGGCCATCGCTGAAATATTGAAGGCCTCGAACAGGGCAATAATCCATGTTCCCTCGTCGTGCCCGATATGGAGTTGCCCCTTGATATCGGCCAGTGCCATTTCGGTTGTATGCTCGTTGAAACCGGCCAGCAGCACGGCCAGCAACACACCGATCAGACCGGTGGCGAGACGAAGGCCGAACGCCGGACCTTTAGGAGGCGGTGGAGGTGGCGACGGCGCAGCAGGTATCGGTGCAGCCACCGCTTCCGCAAGGGGAAGGTCGATCCGGGTCAAACGACGCCTCTTTTAGTTGCAATAGGGATGTCTGCGGCGACTGTGATCGCAAAGACCGGGATCGGGAACACTCAAATATGAAAACATGACTCTCATCAACCGTAACGGTGAGAACGCATAAAATTATTGCAGCATCCTCATGCTTCTGGCAGGGTCACTTGTTACGAACATCCTATGTTCCTATCTATTCGGATACTACCAAGCAGATGGGTATGATCCGCCTTCAGTGCGCGGGAGGACTTTATTGATGACGCGTGGCTACGACCTGAACCTGTTACACGCCATGAATGTGCTGATTGAGGAATCGAGCGTTACGGGTGCCGCCCAGCGTCTTCAGGTCAGCGCGGCGACAATCAGCCGCACCCTGTCCAAGATCAGGGCAACCTTCGATGATCCGATCCTTGTACAGATGGGCCGCAACATGGTGCCTACCCCGCGCGCACTCCAGATGCAGCCGCGCATCAGCCGTATCCTCGCGGGCATGCATGACCTGATGCGCAGAGACGAGGAACTGGATTTTACGGGCATAAAACCTATCTTCACGATCCGGGCCGCAGATGTCGTCGTGGGACCATTCGCGACGAAGCTGCTTCAGACCCTGCGGGGAGACTGTCCAGATGCTGCCGTTGTTTTTGCCAGTGAAACCGACGGAGACGATAGCGATGCTCTGCGGCGTGGTGCGATCGACCTGTATATCGGTGCAACCGAAAACCTCCGTCCAGAAATTATGCGACAGACACTATTCGAAAGCCGGTTTCATGCGGTCGTGCGCGCAGGCCATCCGATCCTGCTTGGTGAGATCACGCCCCAGTCCCTGGTTCAATACGACCACATCAGTGTGTCACGTCGCAGCCGGCGACATGGTCCCATTGATGACGCGCTGCAGGAAGAATTCGGCCTCAGCCGGAACGTGGCCCTTCTCGTCCCTTCGTATTACACCGCGATGCAAGGCCTGCACCGGACTGATCTGATCCTCCCGGTGCCCGATGTCGCGATGGAGCGCGACACACTGGACCGTCTTGGGTTGTACGCTTTTCCCCTTCCGCTCAAGCTCACACCCGTCAACGTCTTCCAGGCATGGCATCCCCGCCACGATTCAGATGTGGTGCATCGATGGCTGCGCCGCACAGTTCTCACTGTGACGAATGGATGGCGCAACCGCTCACATGAGACGGCCCCGGGAGGAGACGTCTTCGTTCATTAAAAAAGGTCCGATGATCTCCTCTTTAACATCTTATGGAGAATAGGCATGACTACTTCTGACGCTTCGAAAATATTCGATACAACCGGTTTTCCACTGGTCTGTCTGAATCCGGACAAAGTAGTCCCGGGTTACGCGGCAAGCTGGAAAGGCGAGATGACCGCCCTTCTGGAGCGCGACACCCCGTTTGCCCTGATTTACCCACCTGCTCCAGAAGAGGATCACGATGACAGAAAGGAGCGAGGACTCTGGCTTAAGACAAACCGCGAGCCCCTTTCCAGATTATGCAGGGTCATGATCCTGATTGAGCCCGATGCGACACGACGTTCGGCTCTGGAAGAGATGTTTCCGGGCGCGGAACGCGCATTCGGTGTTCCTCAGATGGCCACCGCGTCGAAGGCAGAAGCCGAAATCCTTGCCCACCATGTTCTGGCCAGCAGGTAGATGACCGTGGCGCGCGGCTCAGTCCCTGTTCCCGGTATGATCGGAAAGGGCCTGCACGAGCGGTCGGACGACCGCGCTTGCCGCACGAGCTGCGCGCGTGCCATCTCCCTGCTCGATTGCCCGGAATATCCGTTCATGGGCGGCGTATCCGGGTTCAGGCAGCCCATGCTCTTCCATGACGGCACGCCCTGCCTGACGCGCTGCAACAAGAAAGTATCGATAAAGTTCAACCAGGGCTTCATTATGGGTCGCTTCGGCGACCGCCAGATGAAATGCCGTATCCGCTTTGAGAAACCGATCAAGATCACCGCCCGCAGCCCACTCTCCGCGCACCTTGAGCGTTTTCTCCAGCTTCCGAATATCCCTGGCGGTCCGATGTCCTGCAGCCAGTCGGGCCGCTTCCGTTTCCAGAATGACACGCAGTTCAAAATGATCCCGGAGACTGGATCGCGTGACACGCCGCATAACTGCGGCAGGGTCAAGTTCAAAGCGGACATAAGTTCCGTCCCCCTGCCGGACTTCCAGCACGTCAGCATGGGACAGAACACGAATAGCCTCCCTCACCGTATTCCGCCCAACCTGCAACATCTCCGCAAGTTCAGTCTCTTTTGGGATACGCTCTCCGACGGGCCAGGCCCCGCTTTCGATTTTTTCCCGCATGGCATCAATCGCGCAATCGACGAGGGAACGACGGGGAAGTTGGGAAAGTAAGGTTGATTGGGACATAGGATGATTTCTAACTCAAATGCCGTCCTTTTGCTACGGCGATTTGATCTCACTTGTCGGCCACTTACGAAAAATCTAAGAAGAAAGTCACCTTTTGCGGCCCGTATAGCGACGTTCAGCTTTTATCTTTCTACAATACGTCAATGAGCATGGAGCTCATTAGTTTATTACTCAACCAATAATAAAAATCCATACCAACCACATACTACAAATATCTATATTCGTAATATGTGTTTCGTTTCGTAATTATCAAATTTTATGTTACAGAATAATTCCAAAACACACAGCTTTAAATATTGCATGCGTCTTATTGCTTGCATCAAGTTTGGAAATAAGATTTGCGACGTGAAAATTAATGGTCCGCTCGGTAACACCGAGAATCTGTGCTGCTTCGGAAGCGGTTTTGCCCTCTGCTGTCCAACGTAGGACTCTCTGTTCTGTTCGAGTAAGCCGCGGCATCTCGAGACCCCGCTGCTGCTCGGTCGTCGTAACGATAATCTGAGCATGCATGCCATGAAAAACTGATAAAATCCGCCGTGCCGCTGAATCCGTCACATCCAGTTCAATATTTGACTTACTCCAGAGCAGAAAATAGGCAGCAATCCCCGATATTACCCGTAACGGAATATATTTAATTTCTTTCAGACTCGCTATTCGGCCTTCGTATGTATGTCCTTTTTTATTTCTTACTTTAATGGCACTGTATACATTTCGAAAGCCATTTTGTTGGCTTTTAAAAAGCGGTTCGGGCGACATGGGCGAATGTGAAGCAAAATAGTCGAGTGTTTGCTCGTCCCCGTTCGTCACCGTTACAGAACGAGGAAATATTTCTGGCACACAACCTGAGGCATGATACAAGTAGCCATTGAAACCAATCGATTGAATAAAATCATCAATCACGCGTGACTCGTAAATGTTACGGTCAGAGATAGATTTAGGCATGAGATCGATCGGCCGCATGACTACTGTTCTCCATTGCTTTTAAAACATTTTAGCTCGTCATTTCGTGGTTTTAGGAAGACCCGCTCCAAGTGTTCGAATCTAATGTGAACTCTCAGTTCATATAACAAACCGTCAATGACAATTCAGTTCGTACTGTTCTGTCTGTTTGTTTGTTGGATAGCCTATCATCCCATCTATTCGGAGTCTTGTCTTTTCTCGCCCCGGTGCTGATGAAACAGACGCATGTCGGATACGGAAGTATCAGAGGTCATAGTCGGGTAGTAAAATCACCACCGAAACGCAATACTGGTCTTGAATGTCCTTCGGTTTCCGTAAAAACATCCTCCCGCCGAGAAGCATGATGACACATATTTCCGGTCGAACAGGTTGGTGCCGTTGAACATCAGGGTCCATCCATGGAGGCTGGGTGACAGGTGGGAGAGATCATAGCGCAGTGTCGTGTCGAATAGCACTACGCCGGGAACCGTAAAACTGTTGGTTTCATCGCCCGCACTTGAACCCACGTATCGGACGCCCCCACTGACGTTGATGCCCTGTAGATGTCCCCAGGTGACGGCATAGTTCGCCCAAAGTGACGCCATATGTCTGGGCACGGCATAAAGGCGCTTTCCGATCAAACTTGTATCCGGATCATGTGTAACAGTCGGATCCGTGTAGCTGTAGGACGCAATCAGTCCTAGATTGTCCGTGAGCGCCGCATGGGCTTCAAATTCGACGCCCCAGGACCGCACGCCACCGCGCTGGACGGAGTAGTAGGGATGAGCCGGGTCCGTGGTGCTGACGTGTCGTTCATTGATGTCGTAAGCAGCGATCGTCAGGAAACTGCTATAACCGACAGGCTGATATTTGATGCCGCCTTCAACCTGACTGGCCCGGGTCGGCTGGAATGCTTTCCCCTCATAATCGACGCCCACGACCGGCTGGAACGACGTCGAATAACTCACGTAGGGTGATAATCCGTTTTCAAAAAGATAGACAAGTCCGGCACGTCCGGTAAACGCTGAATCATGTTGGGTGCTTGTCGTATCGGAAAGCCGATCGAACGTCCTTATGGTAAGCCAGTCATGACGGCCTCCCAGAAGCAGGGACCAGTGACCGAGCCTGATCTGGTCCTGTATGTATCCCCCGATACGTTGTGAGTCCTGTCTTGTGCTCTGGGCCAAGGAAGGAGGCACGATGCTGGCATCATAGACGGGCGCGCTATAGTCAAGTGCCGAGACTAGCCCGTAAGCGGACTGCTGCATTGAGGATTCCGAGCGGTCATAGGTTACGCCAGCAAGAATACGGTGCTGGAGTGGTCCTGATGTCACATGCCCTTCCACACGTGTGTCAGCCACCACACCGTTGAGATCAGCACGTGACCAAGACGAGTAACGATTGAGATTTCCATTAGTGTCGTAGGGATTGGAGAAATTGACTGCAAGTCCCTTGAAACTCGTATTCAAATATTCGTAGCGAACGGTTTGCTGTAGGTTCCATCCCTGAAGAAAGTGATATTTTACCCGGTATTCCGGCATGATCTGTGTTCGGTTGTAGCCATCGTAGTTTGACTGGCTCGGATTGAATTTCGTGGAGATGCGCCCGTGCGGGCCAGGCAGAACACTCCCCTTTGCAGGGATCCAGCCTGCAAAGTTATTGTCCGGATCACGTTGGACATTCAGTACGAAATCAACGCTTACTCGTGGCGTAGCTTTCCACGTCAGCGTGGGTGTGAGAGCCAGTCGCTGCTCTTTTGCGTCCCGCATCTGCGTATCGACCCGTCGGCCCAGGCCGCTGATCCGATAGAGGAGTGTCTGATCGCCTGTGAGGGCACCGCCGACATCGAATGTGCCCTGTATCCTGTTGCGACTGCCGCTTTCGACCGCAATCTGTCGAGGGGCTGAAAGAGACGGAAGTTTGCTGTCAAGGTTGATGATGCCCCCGGGGCTGGCGTCTCCGTACATCACGGAAGCTGGGCCGCGCAGCACTTCCACCCGATCAAGAGTTGAAGGATCTACCGTTGGAATGGCCCATCCTTGACCCTGTTGTAACTGTATGCCGTCCAGAAATCCCACGTAATTGGCCGACGTTGCAAAACCACCGAACCCACGCATAAATGTTGTATCGAATATCGTGTCACTACGTGGCTCGGAATAAACTCCTGCCGTGTAGCGCAATGCCTGCGCGACGTTTTGGGTAACCTGATCATCCATCTGTTGTCGCGTGACGACGGAAATGGACTGCGGAATTTCACGGAGTGGGGTGTCCGTCTTGGTGGCGGCACTGCTGTCGAAAGCAACATATCCTTTCGCCTTGTGCTGATACTGCGCACGCACCTCGATGGTTTCTGTTTTCGGTTTTCTGTCGTGAGTTTTCTCTTCAGTGGCTTGGCCAATACAGGGTAGAGCCACACCGCATCCAAGCAGAATGCAGAAAAATGGATTGCGTCGGTCATAAAAAATATTACCAGAACGGCGCTTATGGCTCGTGTGATGGCATTCGCATATCAATTGGGTCATTGAAAATTTGTCCAACGAATTAGGTTGGATCAAACGTAAATGCGAAGCGGTCGCAGAGTCAATACATGGGATGTTTGGATGTAAGTATGTTTGGCCTTGTCTTGCCATTCGGCTACTCAGGTTCCCAGCGTGATCACGCCTCTCGAGCACACAACCAAAGAAAACTGCTACTAGAGCACGTCCACCTTATTCTGATTCATACCCTGCGGCGGTGAAGAAGTTGGCACATTCGTCACGGGAGAAAGCATCCAAGACTGATCCGGCGGCGTCCTGCGGGGCTAAGATGGTTCTTACTGCCTTGCTCCGCAAAAGGGCCTTGAACTTGGCGAACTCCATTTCGATCGGGTTGGAATCGCGACTACAAAGAGGCAGGAACTTCATCTGTGCGGCCGCTCGCTTGATGGCCTTTCGCGCGCCCGGAATCGTATGAGCGGGTAGATTGTCCAACACGCCGACATCGTCCGGGCTCAGCGTCGGCACGAGAACATGGCCGACATAGGCCTGATGAACTCATCTCGTAAAAGTTGAGAGCTTTTTCAGATCAGATTGCCTGCCTTTCGTATGCAGCAGGGTTGATGACGTCGAGCGACGAACGGCGCCGGACAGGATTATAGAAGCTGTCGATGTAACAACCGATAGTGGTCTCGGCATCCTGTCAGGCTAGTAAGATCGCCCGCCAAACAAGTTCCGATTTCAAGGTTTTGAAGAAGGTCTCGACGATGGCATTATCATAACAATAGCCCCTGCCGGACATAGAGATAAACCCTCCATGTTTCAAAAACTCACTCTGATAATCGATTGAACAATATTGTCTGTCACAGTCAGTCCTCCTTCTTGGCCGCCAGAGGATATGAACCAGATGAATCGGATTATGATAAAGCTTACATCGCTATTCCAGCGTCCCGTCGTTGCGAAAATTCCCATGCGATAGATGCGTTATTCTGAGCGACACCAGAGACCGCCTTACCGATCTGTTTTTCAATGGACAGTGTCCACGGAACAAGCTGAAACCCTAGCCCGTTGTCGATCACTGCGTACCTTCCGGATGCGAGAGCCAGGCGCTGTCGATAGACACCAGCCACGTTGTCGCCGGCATCAACCAAGTCGAACGTCTTTCCCTCTCGCCGCGCGAACTTCTCGCCAACGGCCCTCAATTCCCGGTCGCGGAGCGTAGTGAGCAAGCCACGCTCAAACCTCACGCGCGCGTCGTCCCGATGGGCGAGCCCGTCGCGCTCCAGATGATCAACACGCTGGCGCATCGCGTCACGCACCTCTGCCCCGAAGCCGCCACCCAGTGCAGGCGACTCCTTCGCGACTGCCTGCCGGTCCAGCCATGTGGCTCCTTGGGCCTCGATCTGCTGTTCCAGCGTGAAGTCCGACCGCACAGCCAGCACCACGCGCCCTCGCCCTTTTGCGTCCTCGAACCGGCGCAGTTCGACGATTGCTCCCATGGAAGCATCCGTTGTCGCCTCCAGGCTAGGGAGGTGAACGTGATGCGTACGCCCATCGATCCCATCCACCACCGCGAAAGCTGTCCCCTTCAACTCGTCATCGAGCCCGCGCCCGACCAGTTTGCCTATGACGGGATGGTCGGTTTTCTCGCCGGCCAGCACCCACGAGCATTGCGGGCGCTCGACGCCTTGCTCGGCGAGGCCGCGGTGGATCCGTTTGATGATGTCGTTGCGCTGCCCCATCTCGCGCAGCGTCGCCTCTGCGTGTTCCTCCAGCGCCCAGCGGCCCGGCTCGATCTGCTGCGCCAGCCCCAATCCTTCCAAACGCCGGAGACGACCCACCTTGAGCACCTCGAACGTATCGGGCCGGCGATCGGGCGTGGGACGCATGTCGATGATTCCATGCTCACTTGCGTCGCGCTGAAGCTGCCGATCGAGTTGTGTCCAGCGATCCGCCTCGACCTGACGCTCGACTGTACGCCGGATTTCAATGTCGTTGCGTATCCCGAGCTCGCGCGTCACGAGTTCCTGCGCACGGCCACGCATGCCTTCACGGATGTAATCGCGCGAGATCACCAGGTCCTCGCCGTCCTGCGCCTTGCCGCGCACGATGACATGGACATGGGGATGTTCGGTGTTCCAGTGATCAACGGCCGCCCAGTCGAGCTTCGTGCCGAGATCATGCTCAGCTTGCATCATAAGATCACGCGTGAAGCGCTTCAGGTCCGCCAATTCCACCGCATCATCCGGCGAGACGATGAAACGGAAATGGTGACGATCATCGGCGCAGCGCTCTGCGAAGCCTTTGGGATCAACCTCCTCCTGCTCCGGGCCGAACAGCTTTGCCTTTTCGCCGTCCTTCGTAACGCCCTCGCGGCGCAGATAACGCAGATGCGGGGTCAGCGGCGCGGCGCGTGGGCCATGCTTCACCACGCGGGCCTTGATCACCACCCCACGCGAGCGGCTGGTGAGGAAGCGGTTGGCATGCGCACTCGCGACACGCCCACGCCCGAAGGTCGAGCGGCCACTTCCGCCCGTTCCCTGACGTCCTCGGCCCATGCCTCCGGCACGCTGGGTCGCGGCCAAGGCCTGCGCGATGAAGGGACGTGCCCGCTGGGTGCCTGGAGAACGAATGCGGCCGGGCCGAACCCGGAAATCGTCGTCATTCGTCATGGAATGAGCTGCGATGTGCGCGAAACGGCGGTAAACCGCCAGAAAGTGGAGGCCGCAGGCTTCCAAGTTCCGCGCACCTCGCAGAGGGCGCCGAAAATCTGCAGAAATCCGCCACAAAACCACCCCCAACCGTGCCGCACCTCGCGGCTTTTATCCTGCCTATACGCTACCCCCTTCCCCAGTGCCCCCACCAGCCCTTCCAAACCCGGACCAGGCCGCACGTCGAGGGCGAGCATGACCGAGTGGCTCATGGTTCTTCCCTCCACTCGGCAGCGACGAAGAGTCCTGCTGGCGTGGGCGGAGCCAGACTGTCGCCGACCGCAGCCGTATCGCTCGCGACGGGATGGGCAGGCCCGGCGAAAAGACCGCCGATGGCTATAGGAGACGAGATACCCGGCAGCGGACCAAGAAGCGCCGGAGCCGTGTCGTCCCCTATCCGCCGCATGACGGAGGCAACATAAGTCTGGGTTTCATCGGGAAGCGGACGACCCGTCGCCAGATGGTCGTCATAACGTCCCGGGCCAGCGTTGTACGCGGCGAGAAACCCGGCATCACCGTACCGATCGTGCAGCCAGCGCAGATAGGCAGCACCGGCGACGATGTTGTCATGTGGGTCGAACGGATCGGCGCCGAGATTGAGTGTATGGCGCAGGTCACGCCACGTGCCGGGCATGATCTGCATCAGCCCCATTGCGCCCGCCGAGGATACGGCATGCCGATCACCGTCACTCTCGATGCGTAGCACGGCACGGATCCATGACGGCGGAATGGCAGCCTGCGAGGCGGCATCCCGCACCAGCGCGTCGATATCCTGTGCGTGCCCCGAACCGGGCGTGAGCGTGAGCGTGAGCGCGAGCCCGAACCGGGCGACCGCCAGCACACGCCTTCGACAGACAGCTGCCCCCCTCATCAGAAATCCTCCGGTATGAGCATGTCGAGCGACGGATCGTCCGGACGGGCACCGAGCATTTCGAAGGCCCAGTGACACACGGCCTCGGGCTTCGCGCCGGTCAATTCCCGACGGAGCGTAATGCTCTCCTGAACCCAGTCCCTCATGACCAGACGAGGGCTGACGACGGGACGACGCGCCGCCTTGATGATGACCGGCTCCCACGCGTAAGCGACCGGGGACGTTGCGCCTGAAGGCGGTGAAGCCCTTCACCCATGCCATCCAGCGCGCGCCCGTGGCCTCGACCAGTGGTGCCAATACCGCGATCGACGCCGGTGTCGCGGCAGTATGCAGGACCCAGCCGTCGTAGGTCGCGTCGAGATGCCGCACGAGGACCGCATGATCGACCTCCCCCGCGTAGTCCGGCTGTCCGCGATAGAGATGGGCGCAGTTGATATAAGGGGGATCGGCATAGCCGAGCCGGAGACGGGCGAGTGTCATTCCCGGCCTCCCTGGCGCTTTGTGGCGCGTGTCCAGACAAGGTTCCAGACGCGGCCGCCGCGACCGGCCTGAAACAGGGTGGCGCGGATCGGCTGGGCGAGCGAGGGATCGTCCAGCAGCACCGAGACGTATTCCCCGGCGCGTTCCCCGGTGCGGGTCCAGCCGGCCCCGATCTCCGGCGCTTCGGCACTGTCACCGAGATGGATGCGATAGTCGGGCGCGTTCTCCGCGTCTGCATTCACGGCACTTACGAAAGTCAGTTCCGCGTCGAGGGCGAGCGTGCGTAGGCGCCCGGCAAAGCCATTCGCCGTACGCGTGAAGAAACCGATCTGACTCATGGGTTGAAAACTTTCCTGTCGAGAAATGAGATGATGGAGGACAGCGTCATGGCGTCACTCCAGCGGAGGCCAGGCGCTCTTCACGGGAGCGGGACGCACCATCATCGTGGGTGGTCGTCGACCCGGATCCGTCAAATCCGGACGGGGTTCGAAACGCAGGAGCGGCGGTTCGGCGTCACCTGTGCGGAGATAGACGGGCGTGGCGCGACCGATTACCGTGTCGGTCGACAAGACACCGAAATAGCGCCCGTCGAGACTGGTCGGGACCGCCGGGTTCATGACAAAGACCTGTCCCGGGCCGAGACGGATGCAGCCACGCCAGACGGGCAACGGACGCCCCCGATGATCGATGGGTTTGGCGTCACCCGCCGCTTTGCCGTCGATGGTGACGTGCGCGCCGAGGCGGCAGACGGTCTGACCGGCTAGTGCTGCCACCGGCTTGAGCAGCGGCACGCCGAAGGGCAGATAGCCACGCGTGGCCAGCAACGTCGCGTCGCGCTCGGGCAGATGCAGCGCCACGATATCGCCGACGCGCAACGCCGGCGTGGGCGTGACCCGATAGAGGCCCACCGGCACGCTGGCTGTGGCGTTCCACACCCAGCGCGGACTGGGCGAGACACCGGTCGTCGCGAGAGTCGTGAGAGTGGCGAAATACGTGGTGAAGAGCCAGGCGCGGCGGGTCATGACGCAGCCCTCCGCCAGAGCCACGCCTCGTGGCGGGCACGGCCATAGGGCGGCGCGGGTCGGCTGGCCCGCAGCCGCGCATCGAGATCGCGCCAGTAGTCCGGACAGACGGCTCGGGGATCGAGCCCGTGTCGTTCGATGCGAGTGATGATGTCGAGCACCGCCCGGACCGGAGCATCACCGGTCTGGCGCAGCAGCCTGTCGGCAGCGCCGGTGATCCATGGCAGGACCGCGCATGGTTCGCCCGGCGGCATGGCTCGCACGATGTCGATGGACACCGTGACGGCGCCCGTGTCGCTGGCAAGCCAGCGCATCAGGGCGAACACATCGCCTGCGGCGAAACTTACGCGACGCCTGTGGCGGTCAATTCTGACGCTGGTCTCGGGGCAGCCGAACCGCAGCCACTGCTCGATGCGGGTCTCGATCCAGACCAGATCGAGCTGCGCGCCGGGGGAAAAGCGAAGATCGTTCATGACGGTTCTCCGATGGGAAAGGGAAGAATGGCGGCAAGGCGATCGCGGGCGCGTCGGGCCATCTCCGGATCGATCTCGCAGCCGACATAGCGGCGTCCGGCCAGCCGGCAGGCGACGCCGGCGGCGCCGGACCCGGCGAACCAGTCGCCCACGAGGCCGTCGGGCGGGCAGATCACCCGCACCAGCAGGCCGAGGAGTGCCACAAGCTTTTCAGTGGGATGGATGGCCCGGCCATGAGCATTGCGGAAGCGCTGCACGGAGCGGGCGAGACGCGGGCCGCCGTCGAGACTGCGGTAGGTCGAAGACGGGATCGCGCCGGTATGCGGGGGACGCTGCTTGCGACGCACGACCCATGCCCGGGCGTCACCCTGAGGCATGGAGAGGACCGAACGCCATGGACCATGCATTGAGTCGCGCGCGGTATGCATGTTCAAAGAGTCTTTATTTAGACTCTTTAGAGAGAGGCGATTTGTCATTATTTTCCAGTTCCTTATCCATGATTTTCGCATGTGATAGGCGTGGATTCGACGGTCGATAGGCGTGTCCGCTCAAAATTATCGACAGGGATACCCACAGGTTTATCCACAGAGAGGCCGCCGATTGGTCGAAAGCGCACGTGCTCCGGCCTGTTCAGGTCGGACAGTTCAATGCGATAACCGGGCAGAGTGTTGCTACGGGCCACACGTCGAAGGAGGGCCACGAATGCGACAAGCGTCTGGGTGATCCCTGTCTTGCGGTGCAGATGAGCCACCTCGAAAGCCCAGCCGTCGCGTTGCTGCCCCGCATGCCGTCGTGCGATCAGGTAGAGCAGGCGTTCGAAACCGCTGGTAAGGGTGAAATAGGCCGGGTCGAGCGCAAGCACGGCCCGGGGCGTAAGAACCGCCTCGCACAACCAGGCTGCGAGACGGATGTGAACGACACCGGCGGAGATCCGCCAGTCTTCGATCCACGGAGCGCCGGTCTGCTCATCGGTCCATTCGGACGCGCTGATGACGACGTTGGTCCGGCTAAGCCGTTCAAGGCCGTCTGGCAGACGCTCATAATATCCGCCCGACACGTCACGACCGGGAAATCGGAGGATTTCATATCGTGTTGCCTGCAGGACCGATGGGATCGGCGCGCCGCAACGCTGCGCAGCAATCATCGTTGATGTCGCCCAGATCAGGATGTCCGCATCCCAGATGGTCGCAAGCGCCATCGGGGACGAAACGAGGATGTTTTGGCTTCCCTGCCTGAAGCGCAGCGGGGCGCGGCGGCGTCCCTTCCCCAGTGCGAAGAACGCATTGGACATGAGCAGGCGCGGCATGCAGGGAGTCATGACCGCCCCCTTCCGCGCCGCGCAACACCAGCACGCATGAGAATGTAGTTTTTCGAGAAAATCGACTTTGAAATGCCATTCTCGACCCACGCTTTCAGGTCACCGATCGTGTAGGTGACGCGATTACCCAGCTTATAGAAGACGGGACCACCGCCAATTGTGCGGTATCGCTCGAGTGTCCTTGGTGAAATGCCAAGCCATTCAGCGGCCTGTGGGGTTCGCAGATGCCGGGCCGGTCTCGGCTGGGGTCTTTTTCGGACCATGACTGTTCTCCACTGAAACAGGACGTGGCGTAACGCCGCGTACTGGGGCGGAGACTGGCGAAAAAAGACGTAGGGGGTGGTGGACGAAAACAGGGGGTGTCCCAAGGAATCGTCCACCCCCCGAGCACCGAAGATGCACTACGTTCCAGACGTCAGGCGACCTTGCGCAGGACAGAACATTTTTTGATATCTGATGGAGGAATCTCGATGTTTTTAGCTGGTTTCTCTCGACGCCGGTGGCGGAAACGGGCGGCGGCCGTATTGCAGCAGGGCGAGATATTCTCCAGCAGCAAGTTGTTCACCAAGGGTCAGCAGGCGCTCGACGCGCGCACGTTGGTGAACGTCCTTCCAGATGGAACCGCTCAGGGTCTTCACTCCCGGATCCGTCAGTGCCGCGATGTCACGAGCCGTGGCCCCGGCCTGTTTGGCGGTGAGAGCCTGAAGCGCGTGGGCAAGCCGCCTGACCCTGTAACGTGTGGGCCGAAAGGTGTTGGGCAATGGACCTGCCGTCCGACCATACAGACGCTCGATGAAGCGACGCAAATGATGCAGGCGAACCCAGCAGGATTCATCAAGGGGAATCACGACGGCTGCCCGTTCGTGGCAATCATCGGAAATCCACAGCCGGAGTGGTCCACTCCGGTCCCCTACGATGACATGGAGGCCATCATCCGCGACAACCGCATTGGTCTGCGGCGCCAGGATCAGCGGTGCAAAACGTCCGGCCGCATAGATTTCAGGAGCGCGTATCAGCGCGATGATGGCGGAGAGTGCCTCCGGTGCCCAAAGCGCGGGGACGGACCACGCTGGGATCGAAGGATCAACAGGGAAATCGGAGCCCCCACTGACGTGCAAAAAGGTGCAGATTTCGCTGACGGACTACCTCGTCAGCGTCGTCGTATCTGGCAAGCGTTCGATAGCCACGGACATAATCCTGATTCAGGAAGAGAAACTCTTGTGCGAAATCAGGAAGGTCGAGCGTGAGCGCCCTGTCAAGAAATCCGGAAGTATGCCAGTCAGGTCGCGTCTGCATCGTCGGCCAATCTCCTGCCATTACAGTGACGCGTCAGCCGCGGGTCATCACGAGCGGCATATGGTCAGCGCACGGCGTCCGTCGAAAGAAATAACGTGAGGCACGCGCTAATCGTGCCGATAAAGGAACGTTCCGTTGCCTTGACGGGCTTCGGGGGCCAGGCGAGCAAAGGAGGCCGTCCCAACCATTGCTGCACCGATCACTCCCAGAATAGCTTGCCAGACCGGCGAGGGACTGCCGAGTTGCGCGAGGCCAGCCGTGGCCGAGTATCCGGCAATAGAAGCCGGGAGACAGAAGGCAAGCACCACGGCAAGTCGGATGTCTGGACGTTGGATCGACGCGAGCGCGACACGAAACAGCCACAGCACGAAAATGCCTGCGACAATTCCGAAGAAGACGGCTGCAAAACCGGCCCCCATACGATATGTCCAGAAGAAGACGATCAGTCCGGCCATCGTGGGCACGGCCATTGAGACAAGAGTAAAGAAGACCCAACAGAGCAGTCCGATCCCCACGACCCACGAGATGAGCCCGATGACAATCATGTCCACCTCCGGAAAATAGTACGGGACATTATAATACGTACTGTTCGGTATTGTTTCCAGAAAAAAAGACATGTCTGATAGCAGGGATTGCAGATATCTCCCGTTAATGAGGCGGCCGCAAAGATCCCCCGCCTGATGCGCGGGAGATCAACGTCGCGCCGGGCTCATTCCTCCGAGCGGCGGCGCGTTGTCGCGACCCGGACCAGCGCCTCTTTGAGTTCGCGCTCGATCTGTCGGCGCTCGCATTTGCTGAGATGAAAGCTGGTGAGTTCGGCCCGCAGCATCTGGATGTGGTCATGTAGCGTGGTCATCGTCCTGCTCCTTTCGTTTCTCGAAGACAAGACGGACGGCTCATGCGCACGGAAGCCGGGTCAATGATCGCCGGAGGCGACCGCGAAGCGGCACGCGGGGGAGCCGATTTTGTTCGGTGTGCCCGAAGGGTGCGCCGGGCAAAATTGGGGGGACCGCGTGTCTTGAGGCGGTTTCCGTGCGCATGGTACAATGGGAAGGCTGAGGGAAAGCCTCGTGTTCCTCCTGCGTCTCACGTCGGGCGACCAGCGCTGCCGCCCGCACCCCGAAAGAGCACGTGGGAAAATGAAAGCCCGGAAGGCCCCGCCCGGGGAGACCGGGCGGGGTTGGTGGTGGGGAGCTTACTCCCCGTTCCGGCTGCGGGGCCGGGTCCAGATGAGGGTGTAGCCTTCCCCTTCCTCGTCGGTGAACAGGTTGGCGAAGATCGGGGCGGCGAAGGAAGGATCGTCCAGCTTCAGGCTCAGATAGGTGCGGCCTTCGTTGGAGCGGCGGGTCCATGCGGCGCCGAGTTCAACCCGCCCGAGGTAGACGCGGTAGTTGGGGGCGTTGTCGTTGGCCCGGTTGGTTTCCGCCACCAGGCGGACGTTGCGGGCCTGCAGGGCCAGGGTGATGATTTCGCCTTCGAAGCCTTCGCCCACCTTCTTGAAGGAACCGATGTTAGCCATTGTCGTATCTCCATGCTGTTATCGGGCCGCGACCACCGTGGCCTCGATGGCGATCGACCAGCCGGAGGCGAGCGGCAGAGCACCCTTCAGGGCCGCAGCGCAGCGGAGGACGGCAGGGCCGGAACTTTCTTGTTTCGCGAGGAATGACGGCGCAGCCGTCAGGGGAAGAAAGTTCTGGAACGCCGTTGCGGCCAGCCGATCGAGGCGCAGCCGGTCTTCGGCTAGATCAGCCATCCGACAGAGGCCATGGTGTGCGGGCCCGCCAGCCCCATGGAGATATGATGCCGGCATGACCGGTCCGTCAGGTGGGGAACGTGCGACACAGGAGGATATCGCGCTCGCCCGGTGCGACCGTCTTCCCTGCTGGTGACGTGGACTAGGGTCAGACACCCGCCCCCGACTGCCGCGTCCCTGCTGCGAACGGTTCGGGCCGCATCCTATAGCCCCCCCGTTCCAACGAAGGCTGGCCAGCGGGTTGCCCGCTGGACGATCCCTCCTTCGCCGCTGCTGTTTCGACCTGTTCACTGATGAGGAAGGGGGCCATCGCCCCCCTCATCCATCGTCCCCGCAGCCGAAACGGGGAAAAGAGGTCCCGCCCTGCAACCGTTCTCCTCCGGGCGGGGCTTTCCGGGGCGCGGTTACCCGCGCTTTCCTCAACCGGGAGTGCAGGTAATGGGGAGCCCGACGGATGGTTCTGACCGATCGGTGATACGTGAAAAATCGGGAACAGTGATCATCGCTATTTTAACCTCCCTCGCTACCTGCCCCCTTATGAAGGGGGCTCCTCTCCCCGCATTAAGTCATCGGCGCTAAAGCCAATGATGCCATAGCGCCGTTTTGCCAGGCATAGATTGGGCATATCTTACGAGCGACAATCTACACCCTCGAAATTACATACATACCGGTTGTTATTTATAAGGAAATCATCATGATGATCTTTCTCATAAATTTCCAATCATAAGGAGCATCAATGACGGGGGACGCACCCACTTTGACCAATGTTACGGTCAAGGAGAAAAAACCACGATGTACTATTCGATGTGTGATCGCGGTCGCTATAATGGGACTGTTCGGCTTTATTCTTGGCATTCAGGGCGTGATGTGGTCACAAAGCCAGGAACGCTATCAGGACGCACTCATCATGAAGCGGGCAGACGGTATTCATTTTGATGGTGCTGTTACGCACGAGAGCATGAACAAGCTCCTTAATGCCATCAATACGTCCGAGACAGCCGAGCCGACAGTCTGGCTTGAGAGTGGCGGTGGTGATGTGGATGCGGCTCTTTATTTCGCGCTGATGGTTGCCAATCGTCCAGTTCGGACCGCTGTGGGACAAAATGGATACTGTGCATCTTCGTGCGTTATCTTGTTTTTAAGCGGCCGAACGCGTTATGCGGACCCGACGGCGAGTTTAGCACTCCACGCGGCTTATTGCTTTGGGACGCTCGCAGATCTTGAGTGTCTGGCGGAAAAAACCTTTGCTCCGGACGCGGATAGTTATGAGCGTTTCATGGCCCAAAGAGACCCGAAATGGTACCGAAAAGCCGTCGCTGATAAGGCTTTTGATTATCCACCGGAGCGTCTTTTTTGCTACAATTTTCCGAGCGGAGCGGAAAACACGCCTTATAGCCAGAATGAGAGCGATAAGACCCGCGCAAATTGTGCTCTGGCCAGAGCTCTCTATTTTAACGCAGCCATGCAGCCCGAATACAGACAGCATGCACAGAGTCCCATCGGAATGTTCCAACGCCTTGCAATGATCGGCCGCTGGTTTTTTGGTCAGGCTGGCAAGACCGCGCGGCATGAATATCCACAATAGTCACCCCTGAGAGACAGCTGGCGCTCACGCGCCAGCCTCCCTGCGAAACCGCCAGACCGGGATACCCATCTGTTTGGCCTTGTCGGCCAGATTGTCCTGAATGCCCGAGCCCGGGAACACCATGACCCCGACGGGCAGCACTTTCAGCAGTGCGTCGTTCCGCCGGAACGGGGCGGCCTTCCCGTGCCGGTTCCAGTCGGGCTTGAAGGCAATCTGCGCGACATCACGATGATCGGCCCAGCGGGAAGCAATGAATTCCGCACCCTTCGGTGAGCCGCCGTGCAGCAGCACCATATCGGGATGCTTCTCGCGCACCTTGTCGAGACGATTCCATATCAGGTGATGGTCCTCGTAATCGAGCCCGCCAGTCACTGCGATCTTGGGGCCGGCCGGCACCAGCAGGTCGGTCTCGACCTTGCGGCGCGCATTGAGGAAATCACGGCTGTCGATCATGGAGGCCGTCAGGGTGCTGCGGCTGACCAGCGAGCCGGAGCGCGGCCGCCAGGGTGACATCGTCAGGCGCTCGAACTGGTCGCAGGCAAGATCGCGGAAAATCTCGTAAGCGTTGCGTCGTTCCAGCAGGGTCAGCCCCTCGGCGATGAGGCGCTCCAGTTCCACCGAGCGGATCTCACTGCCATCCTGTTCCTGCTGGCTGCGTTTCTGCGCCTGCTCGTTGCGGTCAAGATCACGCTCCACCTGCCCGACCATGCGATGGAAGACGTTGACCGTGGACCAGAGCAGCGGTTCGAGATCGGGTTCCAGCCGAGTTTCGGTCAGCGTGGCTGACAGGGCATCGAAGATGTCAGCGACTGCGCCCTCGATCTGGCTGGCGTCGGGCAAGGGTCTCGGGTCCGGCTCATCCTCGAAGGGACGATGGCCGTAAAGCTGGAGTTCCGCCAGCAGATGAGCGGTGGAAGAGGTGGCGTGTGCGGGTTCGAAATCGTCCTGTGTGCGGGTCATGGGTCTGTCCTCCGGTTCTGGCCGCGCCCCTCGCGGCCTTTCCGGGGGCGGATAGCGGCAGACGAAGGCCGGGCCGGAACCGCGCGCTCGCGCGCGGCTGGAACGCAGTGGAGGATGGCAGGGAGACGGCTATTTTGCTTCGCGATGCAAAGCGCGGCACGCGCGGCGGAAAATAGCCGGCTCCGCCATTGAAGGCCCGGCCTGGCTGACGCCCGCTCCCCTTCCAGAAAGGCCGCGGGCGCGCCTCATCCGGAAACGGGACAGCCCCGCACGGCAGGGAAAGAAGATGCCCCTCACCCCCCTTCCCGGCCCGCCTCAGTGCGCGACGGGATGCAGAAACCGCGCCACGTCCTGCGGGGCAAGCTGGGGATGCAGGATCGCCCGCATCGCCCCACGCCCGAGATAGCGGAGATCATCGTTGAAATCTGCCAGACGCGGTGACAGCACGAGGCACTCGATCCCGGCCTCCTGTGTCCGGGCCTGCAGGGTCGTCACCGCATGGTCTCCGGCCGGGTCGTCATCGCGCAGCACGTAGAGGCGGCGCAGCGTAGGCGGAAACGCTGTGGCGGCGAGATGCGCCGAGGAAAGGCAGGCGGTCAGTGGCAGATCGGGCATGACCTCATGGAGCGAGAGCACCGTCTCGATCCCCTCGCCTGCGGCCAGAACGTCGGACACCGCGCCAAAGCGCACGGCATGACCGAGCAGGTCACCCATCGCACGACGGGGGACGACGACCGGCGCCTTGCCCTTTCCGCCCCGCGCCAACCAGGTGCGATGGACTCCGGTAACGCGACCTTTGAGGTCGGTCACGGCGGCGATCAGCGCGGGCCATGTCTCGGTCGGACTGTCGGCATCGGCGCGGTAGTAGCAGTCAGGATGGAAACGCAGCGCGGCCAATCCTGAGCGATTGGTCAGATCGCGGCTTCGCAGATAGGCGTCTGCAATGCCCGACAGAGATCGGCTGGCATCCCACAGACGGCGCGCAGCGTCCGTGCTGGTGCCACCCGTCTCGTGGCGCTGCAATGGAGCGGTCCGCAGACGTTCCTCCGCACGGTCTGCTTCAGGATGCGGTAACGCCAGAAAGTTGCGTGCCTCGTCAGCGACGTCACGGAAATCAAGCAAACCCAGAGTCTCACGGATCAGATCGAGCAGATCGCCGAATTCACCCGTGCCGGCATCGGTCCAGCGACCAGCCGCGCCCCGCCCTTCCGAGGGACCATGCAGGCGCACATAGAGCGACCGTCCCGGTGTATTGCGCACGTCGCCGACCAGCCAGTAATTGCCATGCCGCCGTCCGGCAGAGAGGTATTGACGGCACACCGCCTCCGCCTGTTCGGAGAGGCGACGTGAAAGATCCCGCGCATCATGATCCGCCATCATGCCGCCTCCCTTTCCGTCACGCGTTCGATCGGCCATGTCTCGAACAGTCGTTCGAGAACCTTATCCCCGACCTCATCGACCGGCACGAAAAACCGTAATGACCACGAGATGATTTCCGAAAACAGGCCATAGGCCCGCAACCGTTCCCGCATCCCTTCGGTAAAACCGGTCAGTTCGATACGCATGCGCCCCATAACCCGGACCCGCCGCACCTGCATCCGTTCGGCCAGCTGGAGGACCGTTCCACCGTCCAGCAGTGCAGCGCGCGCGTCCTGCCCGGACAGCGACAGACTGCCAGTCGCCCCGGCACTCGTGGCCCACGCCACGGGCACGCGCCGGCCAAGCACGCGCTCGGGCAATGGTGGAAAGAAAACGCTTTTCCGCCTTCACGTCCGTGGCGATCGGTCGGAACAGGGGCGGCTGCGCCTGGTTGGTCCGGTTGGTACGCCCCAGGCCCTGAATGGCAGCATCGGCCTTCCAGCCGGGCTCCAGCAGATAGTGTACGCGCAGACGGCGGTTCGCAGCCGAAAGTTCGGCATGATAGGACCGGCCAGTACCTCCTGCATCCGAGAAGACCAGAATGCGCTTGGCATCATCCATGAATGCCTGTGTCTCGATCAGGCTGGCCGCTGCTGGCCTGCTTTCCACGGCAAGCCGGTCCCCCTTGCGCACCACGCGGCGCGAGCGGCCAGTCACCTCGGCGACAGAGTCCGTGCCAAAATGCTGGATGATCTGGTCGAGTGCGCCGGGCAGTGCCGGGAGTGCGGCAAGCTGTTCGATCATCGCATCACGCCGGGCCACGGTCTCGCGGCTCAGGACAGGCTTGCCGTCATGAAACACTGGCCGCGAATACACATGGTCAGACCCATCGCTATAGGGCTCATAAAGCTGAACCGGGAAGGAATGTTCCAGATACCCAAGGACATACTCCCGCGGGGTCACGTCGATCCGCAGATCATTCCAGTCTTCCGGCGAGATCTCCGCCAGCCTGCGTTCGGTCAGCGCTTCGCCTGTGGAGACAAGCTGGATGACGGCGGAGTGGCCTTCGGCCAGATCGCGCTCGATCGAGCGGATCAGGGTCACGGTCTTCATGGCCGTGATCAGATGGTTGAAAAAGCGCTGCTTGGTGCTTTCGAAGGCAGA
This sequence comes from Komagataeibacter medellinensis NBRC 3288, assembly GCF_000182745.2. Taxonomy (NCBI): domain Bacteria; kingdom Pseudomonadati; phylum Pseudomonadota; class Alphaproteobacteria; order Acetobacterales; family Acetobacteraceae; genus Komagataeibacter; species Komagataeibacter medellinensis. The sequence goes on along the minus strand of NC_016027.1, from coordinate 2,504,179 downwards.
CCGTGCTGCCGCCTTGGCCTGACGATTCAGCGTACCGTCCGTGCCGGTAATATTGGCGGCCTGCATGGCGGCGTCGAGATTGTTATGAATGACCATGAACGCACGTGCGAAAGCATCATAAATGCGGATCTGCTCCGGCGTGAGCTGATGCTCGACCAGTTCATATTCCACGCCGTCGTATGAGAGCGAGCGGGCGGCATAGAGGCCCATGGCCTTGAGATCGCGCGCCAGCACCTCCATGGCCGCCACACCGCCCGCCTCGATGGCGGCGATGAAATCGGCCCGCGTCACAAAGGGAAAATCCTCTCCGCCCCAGAGGCCCAGACGCTGGGCATAGGCCAGATTGTGGACCGACGTAGCACCCGTGGCGGAGACATAGACCACCCGCGCGTCCGGCAGGACATGTTGCAGACGCAGCCCCGCACGGCCCTGCAAGGAAGCTTCCTGATCGCCCCGCTCTCCTTTACCGCCGGCGGCGTTCTGCATGGAATGCGCTTCATCGAAGATGATGACCCCGTCGAAATCAGCGCCCAGCCACTCGACGATCTGCTGGACGCGGGAGGCTTTCGCGCCGCGTTCTTCCGTGCGGAGTGTGGCATAGGTCGTGAACAGAATGCCCTCGGTCAGACGGATGGCGTTACCCTGCGGAAAGCGGGACTGGGGCGTGACCAGCAGCCGCTCCATCCCCAGCGCCGACCAGTCGCGCTGCGCGTCTTCGAGAAGCTTGTCGGATTTCGACACCCAGACAGCGCGCCTGCGGCCGTTGAGCCAGTTGTCGAGAATGATACCCGCGACCTGGCGGCCCTTTCCGGTGCCGGTGCCGTCGCCGAGAAACCAGCCACGACGGAAGCGGACGCCGTCGGGGTCATCCTCACCGACACGAGCGAGAACATCCCATGTCTGATCGGCTTTCCATCGACCTGCCAGATAGCGATCATGGGCCTCGCCGGCATAGATGACGGATTCCAGCTGTGCGTCAGAGAGCAGGCCGTCACGGATGACGGCATCAGGGAGGGTTGGCTTGTGGGAAGGCCCGGGCGGGCGCACCGAGGCCATGGCGGCTGACTGGACCAGTTTGGTGGGGTGTGGCCGCGCACCGGGAATTGCGATGGTCTGGAGGCGATAATCCTCATAGAGCGCGTCAGACAGACGTGTCGTCGCGGTTCCGTCTCCGTCCGGCGGCAGGATCTCGTAGGACAGGAACGCACCCTGCATCTCCGAGACCGTCCTTTGGCGGGATGCGACGGCTGCCTTGCGCCCGAGATAGCCCCGCACGGTGCGAGGCGAGGAGAGAGCAGCAGAGCGTGACACTGCCGACGACTGGTGCGCCTGTGGCTGACGGGACGGCAGATCACCGGTGATCCAGCCCAGCAGCGTCGGAAAATCGGTAGCCGTGCCACGGGCCGCGACAAAATGCGAGGGTTCGGAAGCGGGTATGCGGTCGAACACCAGGACCCGCGTTTCGACAGCCGTTCCATGTTGCCGGTACAGATGCCCTGCCACGCCGGCCGAAAACACCAGACGTGCCTTGGCCTGCAGAGTGGTGAAGCCATCGGTCCATCGCGGGTTGTCGGGGCAGAAGGACGCACCGGTCAGGGCGACAAGCCGCCCACCGGTCTTCAGTCGGTCGAGTGCGGAGGCGATATGCCGGAACGTCGTGTCAGGCGCCCGCCCCGCCACATGGACCGTCGCAGAAAAGGGCGGGTTCATGATGACGACATCCGGCTGAGCGCTCTCGGGCAGATAATCGTGGATCTGGGCGGCGTCATGCCGGAACAGGCGGGCTGCCGGAAACAGCGCGGTCAGCAGGTCGGAACGGCCCGGTGCGTATTCATTGAGGGTCAGGGCCGCACCCGCCAGTTCGGCGAAGACGGCCAGAAGACCGGTTCCTGCGGAGGGCTCCAGCACATGCTCGCCGCGCCCGATATCTGCCGCACGAGCAAGGCAGAAAGCCAGCGGCAACGGCGTCGAGAACTGTTGCCAGGTCTGGCTGTCGTCCGAGCGGCGCGTCTGCGAGGGGAGAAGGGACGCCAGACGCGTGATACGGGCCAGCAGATCCACGTCGTCGGATGCGCTGGTCATAAGGGCCGGTCCGTAGCGGCGCAGAAACAGGACGGACGCGGCCTCGGCGGCGTCATAGGCCATCTTCCAGTCCCATGCGCCCGTTGCATCAGCCGCGTTGAAGGCGGTTTCCATGGCGTGACGCAGTCGGCTGGCGTCGAGCGTCTCCCCGCGTTCGAGGTGGGACAAAAGCAACCCCGCGGCGGCAAAACCCCGCAGGTCGGGAGTTGGTGTGACAGGGCAATCCATAACGGTGGTCTCCGGGAGGGAAGGAGGAACGGTCCCGGCACGCCTCTCTCCCGCGCCGGAACCACCCGGCCCAAAACAGCCCTCTCCCTCCCCGCCCCATCCAACGGGGACAGCATGGGGCTTGAAGCCGCCACAATCTCCCCGTAACGGTTCTGTGAGGCTCACGCCTGAACCATTCGTACAGAAGGCATTGCGCATGAAGATTTCAGAACTGGTCGACCAGATCGCCGAGACGACCGACGCCAGCAAGACCGATACCCGCAAGGTGCTCGACGCCCTCGTGGAAGCGATGACCGCTGCCGCCAAAAAGGGCGAGGAGATCTCGCTGCCCGATTTTGGCAAGTTCAAGGTGAAGGACGTGCCGGCCCGCGAGGGACGCAATCCGGCGACCGGCGACAAGATCCAGATCGCGGCGTCGCGCAAGCTGTCGTTCACACCTGCCAAAGCCCTGAAAGACGCGCTGAACGGCTGAAAACACTCCCTCCCCGGTGGTCCCGTCAAACAGGAGGATGTCCTATTTTTGTGGATCGGAATGTCCTGTTTCTGTTACTGTGCAGGACCATCAGGGAGGTCCATTGAGGTCATCATGACCCAGCTACGTCGCACCAGAACGCTGAAAGAGCGGCTGAAGACACGCATTCGCCGCGCGCGCGGCGACGTCTTCGTGCCGCGTGACTTCGCCGATCTCGGCGAATATAACAGTGTCAAAAGAGCCCTTCGACAGCTCATTGTCGAAGGCGAGATCGCGCGTCTGGGCTACGGGGTCTATGCCCGCGTAAAAACGAACGGCCTGACTGGTCGGCCGATGCTTGCCGTCCGCGGCGGCTTCGATGGAGCCGTGCGTCAGACTCTCAGCAAACTGAAGGTCGACTGGCGGGAGTCCGATACGGTCCGACAATACAATAACGGGCGCACGACACAGGTTCAGGCCAATCCGGTCTTCGAAGTCCAGAGCCGGTTCAACCGGAAGCTGCGCTATCGAAATCTTGAGGCGCGGTTTGAAAAGCCTTACGCCTGATCTGCTCGCCGAAGTTGCCGATGCGCTTGACCTGTCATCCGCAGCTCTCGTGGAAAAGGACTATCGCGTTGTAGAGGTGCTGGCAGCACTTCAGGATGCGGACCTCCCTCAAGGGATAAGTCTGGTTTTTGCTGGCGGCACATGCCTAGCTCGCGCCCATCGACTGGTTGCCCGGATGTCCGAAGACGTGGATTTGAAGGTCGCCATAACGCCGCTGCCGTCGAGCAAGAGTGCGGCTCGGAAGATTCTGGGCACGCTGAAGGACACCATCAGTAAAATCGCGATGGACCTCGGTTTTCCCGAACCCGTCATTTCCGCCAAAAACGAAAACCACTATATCCGTGCCGAACTGAGCTATGCGGACAGTACGGGCGAAGATGTCGAACTGCGCCCGCACCTTCTCGTCGAACTGACATATGCGCCTGCGGCTCTCCCGACCGTCGAAAGATCGGTACGGTCTTTCGTAAGCGAGGCGACGGATGCCGAACCGGAAATACAGCAGATCACCTGCATTTCCGTGGACGAGACCGCAGCCGAAAAATTCGTGGCCCTGACCCGTCGGACAGCAGGTTATCTGGAAGGACGGAAAACAGACGCTTATGACCGCTTCCTCATCAGGCACGTCTACGACCTGCATTGCATCCTGCCCCATCTCAATCTGCCTCGTGTCTCGACACTTGCCAGACAGATCATGGTCAGTGACGCAGAGCAGTTTAAGAAGTGGTTCCCTGCGTATGGCGCAGACCCAGAGGCAGGCACCGAACAGGCGTTAGCTTATCTTATGACGAATTCAGAATGTCGTGATTCCTTCGATCGGTTTCAGGCATCCATGGTTTACGGCGAACATTTCACCTACGACACGGCAATGGCGTCAGTACAGAGCCTGTATGCCGCCATTAAAGAAACCGAAAATCATGTAGATGAAAAGAACGATGTCGAACCAAATAAAAAACGACCGAAATAAAGACAACGACCATAAAGATTATCACTTTTCCAAAGGAAAAACCGGCAGGATCGTCCGTTGGCTGCTCCGCATTGGCAAGCGGCCCGAAACCGTTGATGAAACTGTCACCGCACCCGCCGTCCTCACACTCATGGCATTCCTCTGGGCTGACAAACATCCGGATTGCGGCCAGCTTCCGATATGGGTCTATGTCGCCTCCGTAGCTTCTGCCGGAACCTGGTACGGTCTCGTCAGAGGAGGTCCTGAATTTATCAGGCCCTTCTTCAGGGGTATCTTGACTGGCGGACTGACCACGATGACGCTCTACCTTTGTCTGCCACATATTGCGCAGCCTCAGGAATGGTCTTCCATATCAGGCAACATGATCATAATTGGCATGGATCTGTTTTTCTTTGCCCATGCGCTTTCGGCTATCGCGCGCGAGTTCTTATTAACGACAGAAAATCAGTGGGAACAAGGACGTATACGACGCCAAGAAATATTTGCCAGAGGCATTAATTTTAATGCATGGTCCAACACATATTCCTCATTCTCGGGATTTATGAGGTACCTTGGCTCTCAGTTCTATTTATTCTTGCGCTTACTGACAACATCAAAATCTTTGGAGGGGTTTCCTCCTTTGCTATGCGCTTTTATTCTCTTTCTGCGCACAGCTCTTTGCGGTTCTGTGGTCGGATATTTTTCGACTAAAATATCCGGGATACATTTTTGGCACATGCTCTCCAGTCTCGCGCATTTATTGTCTCCACGTACCTAGGTTGCGCCTTTGCCAATCATGAAAACCGGTCTCCTCCTACGGTAAACGTATATTCGTTGGCGCGAATGGCAGCATCAATCGCCTCATCTGAGGTTTGATAATCCCATTCGCGTTCAAGAGAACGATACAACCACCGTGCCAGATCACGTAGGACGTTAATAATCCCCTGCTCAGTGTCAGCCGACATGTCCTGACCCGATCGGCTGCCACGACTGACGTCGATACGCATCGTATATTCATGGTAATAGAGGCCGCGTTGCGTGATCCGCGCGGTAATCTGATAGAAATTTCGCCTCTGGATCTCCAATAGCTGGTCTGCGATGGCATGAAGTGCCTCGTCCTGCGGCGCGTACTGACGGATTTCATGGGACGCACGTCGGGCATATTTATAGACACCCTCGAACGAAGCGCCGTCCCCCTGACTGGAGAACCCCCGGAAATAGATACAGGGATCGCTTACGCCGGATGCGCCTGCCGGGTGCCGTGATGCCATCGCGACGTCTACCCCGATTATAGTGCATATCCTCAAAAAATCCTCATAAACGCTATCCCACCAGGGAAAGCCGTCCAGAGTGTTGCGATACCAGCAGCGGGCTCTCTCACGGGCCGCGTCGGACAGTTCATCAATCTGATAAACCGGAACGGAGATGATCTCAGGCATCGGGATCATCTCCCTCAAGGGCGCTCGCCAGCCATTCGTTGGTGCTGGTCCAGCCAACGGACTTTCGCGCGCCAAGATCGATAAGGTGCGCCCCTCCCCCGAAAGCTTCCAGACGGGGTCGGGAACATGTGTTAGCGTATTCGAAACCCCATAAGCCCGAGAGATGGAACTCTGCCGCGCATCTCAGGACGAACGCGATGACACATTCAGGGTCTCCGCTGATGTCGTCATGGATCCACAATTCCGAGCTGCATTCGCCCGACAAGGAAAGCGTGAAACCGTCGGTAACCCGGAATCCATCACTATCCTCCGGCTCGTTTGTATATAATTCGAGCGCGCGCGTCGCGTTTTCATACGTTCCGACATCCAGGACACACGAGAAATGGGTGAAATAGTCGGCCATCGGGAAACCTCCCAAAAAAGAAAAAGCCCGGAACGGATCCGGGCTTTCGCGAGAAACGGGACAAAACGATCTGGTGCGGTGTCAGACGCGCTCCATGAGTTTGCGTGCCTTGCCTTCAAGGTCGAGGCGCGTGTCCTGGTTGCTCTTCGTCCGCGCGAACGCCGTGATGCCCTGAACGAAATCGAACACGCTTTCCGGTGGGCGGCCTTCCTCATGCAGCACGGTTTCAATGATTTTTGCGGTTTCCGGCTTCGAGAAACCCTGACGCCGAAGGAACCGTTCACGATCCTCCTCGTCACGCGCGACAACCTGCCTGCGTGATTCCTGGATCCCGGAAATGAATGACGCAGCACTCGCATTTGCAAAATTACGCAGTGCGGGCGTCGCCTGATGGACAAAGCGGTTTGCGGCGAACTTGCTATGCCGGATCGTGATCTGCTGGAGGTTTTCCTGCCCCCAGATCAGGCGATTCTGGCACACCCCGCGAAGGTAAAAGGAGGCAATCCCGAGACTTTTGCTGCCGACTTCCGAGTTCCAGGCGTAAAATCCCCTGAAAAACAGATCAGGTTCACCGTTGGGCAGACGTCCCGCCTCAATCGGATGCGTATCGTCAACAAGAAACAGGAAAACATCCCTGTCTGAGGCGTAAAGTGTTGTGGTTTCCTTCGTGATATCGACATGCGGATTATGCGTCATCGTCGCCCAGTCGATGACACCCGGAACCTTCCAATTCGTGTCGCCTGTCCCGTTTCCAGCGATTTTGCGCACGGCGCCGACAAGTTCATGGTCCCAGATGCGGCCATAATCCGGGCCGGTGACGGCGCGTAGTTCCACACGACCATCACCCGTTTCCAGTGTCTTGACCAGTTCGGCCCGATGGGACAGCAGTCCGTGCTGCAGGTTGATGGCGGCGAGCGGAGCCGGAAGATTGCGCAGGTAAGACGATGGCGCGCTGACCAGACTGCACAACTGCCCGAAGGACCAGTGGGTCGGTGCAACGGGCGCGCTCTGGCCCGGCACCGAGAGGGTCAGCCTTTCGGCATTGTCGCGCGTGGCCTCGACGCGAATGGCGCGGCTCTCCACGGTGCGTGCGGTAGCCCGTTCCGCACGGTTCAGGGTCGTAGCGTGCAGGTCGGCGAGAGACAGATAGCGTTCATCGTCAGGACGGGAAAACCATTCGGACGATACACGGTGATCCACCCGACCACGGGAAGGATCGATGCGGAACCCAGTGGCGGAACGGGTCGAAGGAAGAACGGTCGTGGTCATGGAAACTCTCCTCTTGCGCCGGATATTCGGCACAAGAGGCGAAGCCGCCCTCTCCCTCTTTCAGGGCCGGTCCCGCATGAAAAATGCGGCTTCCGAAGGCCGGAAGCCGCATCACGACGACAATACGCGACACTGTTCTGCCGCAGGCTATTTTTCTCGATCCGCGCCTTCCATTGTCCGGTGAAGAGGTTGCGCCCGCCCCATCCAGGGCTGGGGTCGAATTTCCTTCAGCCAGTCGACGAAGCTCGGGATAAATCCGAAGTCTTCGCGCATATGCTGTTCGCCGATCAGACGCACCGGTACGGACCGCCCTGTCGAGAGCGTCAGGGTCACGCCAAACAGCCTTTCGGCGAGGAAAATGCCCTCAGCATGATGTCGGAGCGCACGATGACGGAAGTCTGCGGAAATAAGCTTCGATTCATCGAAAAAATTGTGGAGCGGCAGGAAATCCTCCACCGTCCCGCCCCATTGGCGGACAGACGAAAGAGCATGATGGTAGCTATGCGCCATAATCTGCTTCCTCCGTCCAACGATGTTCGTAATACTCAGTGGACATATAACGTTCGTTGAATTCGAGCGTGACAGTCCGCTGATCCACATCGAACACGATATCGCCATAGGCGCCATCGTTGTTTTCCCAGCCACCATGAGTCTGCGAGAGCGCATCGTAGCACACGTTTTCCAGAGCATCACGCAGCGGTCGGCGCTCTGGCGCCCCCTCGCTGTTCGGCCAAGACGTCGTTATCATGGTGATTTCCGCATCGAGCACGTCAGCCCTGGCTTCCGGGGTAACGGCAATGTCTTCGATCTGGCCGCTGTCCCCTTCTCCGTTGAAGGAAACTCTGACGTCAGTAACGGCACGAAGGGAGAGCGTCTTGAAAACGATCCGGCGGTTCTGCGCGGATGCCTGTCTTTGCGCGGCCTCATGACGCTGCCAGCGGAGGGCATAATCGATGGGGCTGATCTCGTTATTTTCCGGCATGATAATCTCCATAGGATTACGTGATGGATCGAGACGTGCGGCCATGACCTTCCAGATGGAAGGATCATGGCCTTTGACAGTTTGTGGACAGGTTATTCCGCAGCGATTTCGGCGCTCAGGAACTCTGGAAGAGTGACGTTTTCCGGCATTTCATCAGCAGTCGCCTCCTGGACAGAGACATCCGGAAGACCGGCGCGCAAAGCTTCGGGCAACCAGCCTGTCCCCTCGAGCAGCCGTTCGGCCTCGCGCGCCATGTCGGCCTTCTTGAGATGGGCGATCATCTCTGCCGCCTGCTCGCCCCGCGCTTCACGCACCGCGTCGAGAATATGCGGCTTGGTGACGCGTCCCAGGTAATTTTCGACTGTCGGCTGCCATCCTGCTTCCACCGGGTCGAGCCGCAGGGCGGACGCCAGCCGGTCGCTTCGGGCCAGACGCCGCTCAATGGTTCGCGGCGAGACCGCCGCATGCGGGTTTGTCTTCTCGAACAGCGCATTAACCCCGAATGACAGACAATGCGCCAGAAGAGCCAGGCGGCTGGTTTCATCCAGACGATCCAGCCAGACCCACAATGCGTCCTCATCCTGCGGCAAATCCTGCTTCCATCCTTCATGCCGTGCGCGGACGTCATGCGCCGGCATGCTGGTCGCCAGATCAGCCGATTGTAACGGCAGGCCGACGGAACGAACGCCCGCCTCGAGGCAGGCGCCCGATCGGTCGTCGCGAAACAGGTTCAGGCAGAGTGTATGGAGAAACTCGGTCAGCGCCACGTGAGGATTGCTGGCCAGCGCATCCCGAAGGGCGAGCGTGCGCCATGCCGTCAGTTCGGAGAGCAACCGGTCCGGGATGGGGCGGCGGACGTCTTCTTCGTCTTCAGCGTCATCGGGCAGGTCGGGCTCTTCCGCCCCGGCGGTCGCATAATCGTCGTTTTCGTCATGCGCAGCGCTGGCTTCCACGGCCTGCGCAGAAGTGTGCGTGTCCGGTGAGCTTTCATCTTCCATATCTTCCGGATGGGCGAAACCGCGTTCAATCAGGAGGGTGCCGTCGCTATCGAGGCTGACGAAGGCCCCCGCGCGAACGACATCACCGGGATCGAAGATTGCGGGACGGGTTTCAAGGGTCTCGATCGCCTGTTCGATCTCGCCGAGACGGCTGTCCACCTCATCGGGCAGTTCATCCGCCTGGGCGTATTCCGCCTCGATCGCCTCCTGTTCGGTGCGGAGCACTTCAAGACGTGTCGTTTCCTCCTCCGAGAGGGGAACCGGCGTATTGTCGATCTCGACAAGGTGACGCGTATGCCCCCAGGGGAAAGACAGATCGGTTTCGACCCACTTCCATCCTTCGGCTCGGACCTGCTCGGCTGCCGCGTGCAGTTTTTCCATGACCAGCCGGTCAAGAACAGCCGGGTCCTGAAGCCATCCACCATCGTCGGCTTCGAAGAGGTCACGCATCACGTGGCCACCTGCCGCGACATAGGCATCGAGCCCGACGAAGCGGGCGCGCGCGTCCGACGCCCGCACGGTCTTCTCGGTCAGCATGCGTCGGATGACATAGGGCTCGCGGTTATGGCTCTGGGCAATGATCTCCCAGACCTGCTCCTGACGGGCGGTATCGTCGCTGATGGAAAAGGCCATCAGCTGCTCCAGCCGCATGCCGTCCTGCTCATAAACCTCAAGCAGGTTTTCAGAGACCGTCACCAGGCGCAGACGCTGTTTGACGACGGAGACCGGAACGAAGAACGCGGCTGCGATTTCCTCTTCGGACATGCCTTTTTCCAGCATGTCGCGGAACGTCCGGAACTGGTCCAGCGGATGCAGGGCCACGCGCTGGACGTTTTCGGCCAGAGAGTCGTCCTCGGCGAGAATGGCTGATCCGGCCTCGCGCACGACGCAGGGCACCGGTGCCGTCTTGTTGAGTTTCTTCTGTTTGACCAGCAACTCAAGTGCGCGGAAACGACGGCCGCCTGCGGGAACTTCGAACAGGCCGGTTTCGATACCTTCGTCGTCAAGAACAGCACGGACATTCAGGCTTTGCAGCAACCCGCGGCGTTCGATGTCGCGGGCCAGTTCCTCGATCGAGAGCCCCGATTTCACACGCCGGACGTTGAATTGTGACAGAACCAGTTTATGGAAGGGAATATCCCGGGACGAACTCAGGCTGATTTTCTGGATGGCGGTAGCCATGGCGAAAACTCCATGACAGGCGGAGCGAAGACTCTCTCCCCTCCTTTCAACCTGTCACGGAATTTCCAACTTCACTCTTCCTCTCCGTGCTCCCTCACCGGAAAAGCCGGAGCTATGGTGACCAGAAGCAGAAAAAATTACTTTCACCGGCCGATATATCTGCTTACTGATCGACCGGTATGTAGCCAGGCAATGCTTCAACATCGCTGATCCAGCGACGTAATGACGGGTAGGGCTCCAGTGAAATTTCGCCCTGTGGGGCCAGCGCTAGGTAGGGATAGGCCGCGCAATCAGCAATGGTCGGACGTTCGGTCGCCAACCATTTGTGGCCCGAAAGATAATCGTCGATGATCTTCAGGGTCCGTTCACTCGCTTTGGCCGCATCATCATACCGAAGCGGGTAGCCGAACAGCTTGACCAGTCGTGCGTCTGCGGGACCATGCTGGATCTCATTCACGGCGACTGAGAGCCACTGGGCCACTTTGGCGCGTCCGACAGGATCGGACGGAAGCCAGTCGTGCTTGCCATAGGTTTCCGCCAGATAGACGAGGATGGCCTGAGAGTCCCAGATAACGGTTTCGCCATCCTGGAACACGGGCACCTGCTGCCACGGATTGAGTGCTGTGAATTCTGCTGTTTTTTGAGCTCCGGCGGCGAGGTCGACATTCCTGATCTCAAGTTCGATGCCGACCAGGGCTGCGAACAGCCGGACCTTGTAGCAGTTTCCTGAAGGTGGACAGTTATAGAGTATCGGTAGTGTCATGACCGGTCGTTCCTTTGTAACTCTGCCTGTGCAAGGTGATGCATCTTCATCACTTGCGGTTTGAAGTCAAAACGAAAACCATAAACGACGCTCTGATTGACCGGTTCGTACAATATTGCCTGCCCGCACTTCCCCGCGCCGATCCCTGGCGTCGGGCGGTTGGAAAGGTGTTTTGCGCTGGGCGTATTCACCTCCTGCCTATTTCCCAGTGACAAACAGCCGAAGCCATTCACCACGGGACCATAGGTCCGGGTGTTCTATTTGGCAGGCCACCCGACATAGGAGGCCGCCCAGTGCAAAAAGCGTTTCCACACGCCAATGCGGAACCTACCCAAATCCGGGCGTCAAGAAAAGCGAATTGAAAACAATCAATGGAAATTCCGTGACTTGAAATTGAGGGGGGCGAGATCGCGCCTCAGCTGATCATCCTTGCTAGCGCGATTTCCCAACCGAACATGCAACGGTACTGGTCACTACAACCATCGGTCCCTCAGACAGGATGCGAGATATTGTTGTCCTGGATTGGTGGTTTGTGTTTCTGCGGGAGGGAAGAACACACCAGCCCCACAGCGATCGCTGCAATTCCCGAGAAATGCCAGAGATACAGGCGCTCGTGTAGAAACGGGATTGAAAGCATCACTCCGAACGCCGGGATCAGATGGATGCTCAGGCCTGCGCGTTCCGCACCAAAAAACCTGACAGCGCGCATATAGAGTAAATAGGCCAGAACGGACGGAAAGATGCCCACATACAATGCAGCAGAAACGAGCGAAATTGACCAATGGGCAGCCGTCGCAGCCGTCGGAGCGATGAACCAGAGCGGAACCAGAACGGTCACGCCGATCGTGACATGAGCACCCAGCACGCCCAGCCGGTCGAGGTCTGCGGGCAGGCGGCGGATCCAGAGCGTGTAGAACGCGAAGCAAACCATGGCCGCGAGAACAATCCCGTCTCCCGGAACGAATGAGAGTGCGCGCCACTGTGACCATTGACCATGCAGAACCAGCGTAAACACGCCCAGCAGCGAGAGGATCAGGCCAGCGCCCTGTGCGACTATCAGTCTCTGTCGGTAAAAGACCGCACCGAAAAAAACGATCAGGACCGGAATCAGGGCGTTCATCAGGAGAGCGTTGCTCGCCGTGGTCGTCCGGACACCGACATACACCAGGGCGTTGAACCCGACGATCCCGGTAAGCGCCGTACCAAGCATGAGCCAGCGATACTGCCAGTACAGTGCTGCGTCACGGCGCATGGTCGGGACAACAAACGGCAAGAGGCAGGCAAAGGCAATGACCCAGCGTACCATCAGCAAAGTCAGAGGCGCGGTCAGATCGCGCACCGCGCGACTCACGATGAAATTTCCGGCCCAAAATAGAGGTGGCAGAGCAAGTGACGCGCAGGCGAGCACACGCTCGACGACATACGAGCGACGGACGCGGCTTGCCGTCATGCGTTATGGCTCGGCGATACGGCCATGATTTCAGGCCCCTCCGTCCAGTCCAGCGGAAGAGCCGCCCTACGCCGGATCACCTCACAAATACGCACATCGAAGGAACGTCCACCATTACTCCATGAGGCGGTTGCCTCACCCGTCAGATGCAAAAGATCGCCGCTCTTGAAATTGATGAAGAGAAGACCGGCTCGTGGGTTCTGCAAGAAGTTCCCGAATGTATTAAAATAGCGGTTACCGGAATAATCCGGGACAGTCAGCACGTCGCCCTCGACCTGGACAAACCCGGCCGGGCCGCCGCGATGCGAGACATCCATGCCACCATGGGCACTAGATGGTGCGTAGGACGCGACGAAGAATGTGGCAGCACTCGTGATGAGGTCACGTGCCTCCTCATCGAGTGTGACTAATCTTTCCACGTTCCCGGGTATACGATGCACCGGTCTGCTTTCACGGATGCGGATATATTTTGGGCAATTACCAAAGCTTTGTTGAACGCACACCCGGATGCTGTCCGCGTCGCTGGACAGGATGACACCATTGGCGCGGTTGCGTCGTCGTGTCGGGAACTCGATGCCGAGGACAGCAAAAGGACGTCCCGGGGCGATCGCTTCCACCGCAGGATCACCGACCATCGGGTGCCAGGCAAGCCGGAGGACGGTGTCGTCCGGGCTGGACAGAAAGCCTGGCAGTCCGGTGGCAATGGTGGCCGCCGGCCATCCATCGGGGGAAAGCGCCCCCAGCACGACGTAAGGCAGCGATGCAAAGAAAGTGCGATGCTGCTCCGTCATGTAGGGGCGGATGAAGGCGCTCGAAGGTGCGGCAACGCCAGCCAGTGCCTGCGCACGCCGTTCGCCTTCGTGAAATGCGGTTGCCGCCTCGTCCCTCATTGTGATCCCCCACGCCGGGAATGAACGAGGCGATCATGGCATGTCTTGCCCGAACGTTACAATACGGAACAGTCCGTTCATTCAAATCCGGTTCTCACTGCTTTTCGCTCTGTTCCTTCCGTTTCTTGAGAAACACCCGATCCCGTTCGATGAAACGCGCGACCATGATCGGAACCAGACGTGCGGGGTTTTTACCAAGATTGGCGTCCCCGCCATTTTCCTCTGAAAGAAAGCGGGCATAGAGGAGAAGGTCACGGTGAATTTCCGCAGGAAACGCAATCGTCATCCGGACCGGACGATTGTCGGGTATTGCGGTAATGCGAAGCTTATCCATTCTGACGGTCTCCTTTCGGAACATAGGGTTTGAGAATCAGGTCGCGCCCCAGCAGAAGCGTGAACGGAAGGCCGGGGCGATCCGTGAGGGTCGGCTGAATATCGAGTGAGCGATCGACCAGCCGGTAGCCCACCTGAGAGAACCCGTTGCTGGCGCCGCTGCGGATAGCCTGAGCCAGATTGTTCTCACTCTGGCTCGTTCCGGCTTCGGACCCTACGCTGAGGAGCGTGGTCACCAGGGCCGCTTTGAACAACTGGCCCCAGTGGTTGTTCACCTCATCGGACAGGCCGGACTGGCCGATCGCGTCCGCACCCGGCAGCTTCTCCAGCACGAGGCTCTCGCCGTCCGGGAAAATCAGCCGGGTCCAGATGATCTGGGTGCGCTGCTGCCCGAAGGAGATGCCGCTGTTATAGGCGCCAAACAGCGTACTGCCCTGCGGGATCAGGAGATAGCGCCCGGTCGGGCTGTCATAGACGTTCTGCGTGACATGACCGACGATCTGGCCAGGCAGATCGGAACTGATTTTCGTATTCAGCGCCCCGGCAATCACTGTTCCCGCCTGCACTATATAAGGCGAAGCGAGCGGCATGATCCGGTCAGGACTGATGATCTGCCGATCGGGCTGGCCCGCGAGGAAGGCACGGTTTCCAGCCTGTGCTCCTGAATCCGGAGTTCCCTGTGTCTGACCGGACGACGCTGTGGCTACCGTCTGAATCGGCTGCCCGTCATGCTGGTCGCGGGTCTCGACAGCGGCAAAAAGCTTGCTGCCAATAGCGGCATCAATCTCCTGCTGTGCCCGGCGCGCGTCTTCATTGCCGATGGCGTTGGTGGGAACTGATTTGCCCTGCTGCTGCGCGTGCAGGATCGGTCGTCCCAAATCACCGGGCAGCGCTGGTCCCAGTTTCGGCACACCCGCATAATCTTTCGGCAGGTTGTCCAGACCTGCCGCCGATGGAGGTGACGCATTCTCAGAACCGGCTGGCGTCGCTGGTGGTCGATGGCTGGCTTCCAGAGCATAGCCAAGGGCGAACGCCACGGCGATGACGCCGGTTCCCCCGAGTGACCAGATCACGGTCCGCGACAGGCGCACGACGCGCGGCCGCTCGGCACGCAGGCGCAGATCGGGTGGCGCTGAGGTTCCCCCACTGGACGGAGCATTCTGGTCAGGACGTGGAGCCGTGTCCGGTCCTGCCCCCTCCTCTTTGTCGTCGCTCATGACGGCCGCCCGTCCGTGCGGACGATGCGCACGCGCTGCTCGCTGGTCTTGTCGCCGAGGCGCAGTTCGGCTGCGGCGAACAGCCGGTCGACGATCATCCAGTTCTGACGGACGCGATAATTGACCAGCGCCGGATTGCCGTCCGGTCCCAGCACGAAGAGGGGCGGCAGATCCCCCTGCCCGATCCCGCTCGGGAACGCGATATAGACCTTACGTCCGTCGTCAAAGGCGCGCGTAGGCAGCCACGGTGGGACACCCCCTTTCGCGGGCTGGATGGCATAGCGAAAATGCAGATCGTCGAGATCCAGCCCGGTCTCCACGGGCGCTTCTTCCGCTGCCGCCTCATCCTGCCGGTGCAGCGCGATCAGATCGTCTTCGGGATAGTCCCACGACACGGACGCCATATAGGTCGCGGGGGTCGAGCGCAGTTCCGCCAGATAGGTCCGGCGATCGGTGTTGACGATCAGATTGGTCGTAAGATCGGGGCGGGTCGGCTTGATCAGGATGTGAACACGTTTGGCTGCCCCAGAGCCGCTTGACGTGTCTCCGATCACCCACCGGACCGTGTCACCGGCGGCAACCGGCCCGCTGCCGACCAGCTTCTCGCCGGGCTGGAGCATGATGTCGGTGATGTCGCCGGGAGAGGCATAGACCTGATAGAGCGCACCGGGGCTGTAGGGATAGACCTGAACGGCATTGATAAATCCCGCCCGCGTCGGCTGGATCCGCGCGGCCAGATTGGCCTGGACGACGCGCACGGTCGGGTCGGCGACGTCGGGAGCGACATGCCGCGTCCGCAGACCGCGGGGCGGCAGCGGCTTCAATTGTCCCGGCAAAGGCAGAGGTCGGGCGACTTCGACCACCTGCACCGGTTTGGGCGGATCTGCCAGGCGTGTCGCCCGCACTGCGTCATCATAGTGGATAGCGGGCGGATGATACTGTCCGGCGCAGGCAGACAGGGTGAGCAGCGCCAGCGGCAGGGTGCGCAAGACCATACGGATCATTGTCCGAGTTCCTTCGACCAGTTGATGGCGGTGACAAAAATGCCGAGCGGATTTTTCCGCAGGCGATCGGCTGTGCGCGGGGTTACGATCATGACCGTGAGAATGGCGGTCCAGCGTTCAGTGCCGGTGAACGCCCCGTCGCGGTAATGCCGCTCGGTCCAGGCGACGCGGAAGCTGCCGGGCGAGGCCCGGATGACCGACGACACATCGACCTCGACCTGTTCGTGTCCGATCCGCGAGAATGGATCGTTGAGGCGGGCATAGTCATTGAGCGCCTGTGCGCCGGAAATCATGGTGAAGTCATAGGCCCGGAGCCAGTTCTGCCGCACGACGACGGGGTCGGCGGACAGGCTGCGCACATCTTCAATGAAGCGTGCCAGATACCACGACACCTGAGGATCAGTCGGGACATAGGCCGCTGTCGCAGGACCGATCACCTGCGCCTGGCCAAGCTTGTCGACCTGCACGACCCAGGGCACGATGGTGCCTCGGGCAGACTGCCAGACCAGGCCGACCCCAAGTGCTGCCGAGAGGAACAGACTGCCGAAGGCCATCAGCCGCCAGTTCCGGGCCTGGACCCGTGCGGAGCCGATCCGCTCGTCCCAGATTTGGGCTGCCTGCTGATAGGGTGTCACGGGCTCGGGCGTGATCCCGTAACGTGTGGTGGAGCGACGGAACATCATTGTTTCTCCGAAAGATCGATGGATGCGGATCCGCCGCCGCCATCGGCGGAGCGGATGACATGGGCCGCCTCGGCCGCGTGGGTCGCGGCATTGCGGCGCTTCATTTTCTTCGCCCAGCGGGGTGGTTTGCCATCGGGACCGGAGCCGCCCCGTTCCCCACTGCTCCCGCTGCCTGATGGACCGCCGGAATTACCGCTGGCAGCATTGGTGCTGTCAGAGGACCCGGCCCCGCCGGTGAAGCGTCCTCCTGTCGCGGTGAAGGCACTTCGCGCCCCGGCGCCGTAACTTTGTTTCATGGAGGCAGCAGCACCCGACGCCTTGCTCTTTGCTGCGTTCATGGCCGCGGCACCCGGCGCACGGGCGACACCACCGAGCCCCGCGGCCATGCGCGCGCCGGCGCTGCCACCGGCGGCGCTCATGGCACCCATGGAATAAGCGCTCGACGCGGCCCCCGCTGCGGCGGCTCCCCCACGCGCTGCGGCCGCTGTCGCGGCCAGAGCGGCGCCACCGCCGGACGCGATGGCAGCCGGTGCGGCGACCGCGGCCGCCCCCATGGCGCCGACGGCCATACCGGTGCCTACGGCGGCGCCCGCACCAAGCTGCGGCGCACCCGAGATCAGACCGTTGGCGAGGGAGCCGCCGAAGATCGCAAGTCCGACAATGCAGAGTGACGCCAGCACGACCGACAGCGCCTGACCGATCGTGGGCGCGCTATTTCCGTAGGAGGTCGTGAACTGTTTGAAGAGAACAGAGGCAATGGCGGAAATGACGGCCAGCACCATGATCTTCACACCGGAGGAGACGACATTCCCCAGCACCTTCTCGGCCAGGAACGCCGTCCGGTTGAACAGGGCGAACGGGATGAGCACGAAGCCGGCGAGACTGGTGAGCTTGAACTCGACGATCGCGACAAAGAGCTGCACCGCAAGAATGAAAAAAGCCGCGAGCACAATGACCCAGCACAAAAGCAGCACGAGGATCTGCACGATGCTGGCAATTGCGCCAAAGGAGAACGCCAGTTTGCTGGCCGCATCAAGCAGCGGTTGTGCTGCGGACAGGCCGGTCGCGGCCAGACGACCGGGATGCATGAAATCGGAAAGTGCCAGTGTGCCGCCGCCCGCTTTAAGACCGAGCACGGCGAAGCTGTTGAACACAATGCTCGAAAGATGGCTGAAATGATCGATGACGAAGGCAAAAAAGCCGACATAGAGTGTCTTCTTGACCAGACGCTGGACGATGTCCTCATCCACCGCCCAGGCCCAGAACAGGCCCGCCAGCAGAACATCGAGCACGGACAGCGATCCGGCGAGGGACACGACGCTGCCCTGTAGCAGTCCAAACCCGGAATCGATGGTTGTCTCGAAAGTATTCAGAAAACCGTCGATGATCCCGACATTGCTCGTGTCCATCAATCAGTCTCCCGAACCCGGAACAGAGACCGCCTCGGGCACATAGGCGTCATACTGCGCGAAATGCTGGTATTGTGCCTCGGCTCCCGCTTCGTTCGCAGCCTGGCGGGCACGCTCGAGTTCCGCAGCCCGGCCATTGGCGGCCAGTTCCGCCTGGATATCGGAGAGCTGCCGGGACTGAAGCGCCAGCAACTGGTTGCCCGCCTGTGCCGCCTGCAACGCGCCCGTGGAGTTCTGGCTGGCTGATACCAGTTGCGTCATGGCGGAACTGTCCGTGGGGATATTGCCAACCACGCGGGCCTGAAGCTTCAGAGCATCTTCGAACCCGCCAACGGAGTTCTGCCATCGTGTCTGCGCCTGGCTGAACAGGGTGCTGTCTGACATGCCCGAAGAGATGGACGTGTACGCCTGCTGATACTGCTGCTCGACGGACTGGACGCTGTAGGCGATGTTCTGTGCCTGTGCGAGGAGCGCCGTAGTCTGGGAAATCGTCGATTGAAGGGTCGACAATGTTGAAAGGGGCAGCGTCGCCAGATTGCGTCCCTGATTGACCAGCATTTGCGCCTGGTTGGCGAGCGATGTGATCTGGTTGTCGATCTGCTGGAGTTCACGTGCCGCAATCAGGATGCTCTGGACGTGGTTGGCCCCGTCATACACCGCCCATTGGGCATGGGCTGGCCGGAGCGAAGCAAAGGAGACCAAGCCAAGGCCAAGAGCGACGACACATCCGGAGTGGAAAAGTTTTTCCGTCATGGTACACCTCCGTCCCGCAGAAGGTCCGCCGCCCACATGACGCCACGCACCTCGAACCATGCGGGGAGAAAGCCGTCCCGCCCGTATTCCGCCAGCACCTGGTCGATCAGCCGGTGGTCGTCCTTGCCGGACGCAGCGCACAATGCGAGTGCGACCGGCCCAAGCCCCAGTTCGAAGAGCCGATTTCCTCGTTGGGTCTGGCAGTAATATTCCCGCTTCGAGGCCGCGCGCGCGATGATGGCGATCTGCCGGTCATTCAGGCCGAAATCCCGATAGAGCGCCATGATCTGGGGCTCAATGGCGCGCTCGTTGGGCAGGAAGATCCGGGTCGGGCAGCTTTCCACCACGGCAGGCGCGATCGGACTGTTGGCGATGTCGGACAGGGATTGCGTGGCAAAGATGACGCTGGCGTTCTTTTTACGCAGCGTTTTCAACCATTCGCGAAGCTGGCCGGAGAAGTTTCCATCATCCAGAACCAGCCAGCCCTCGTCGATCACAAGCAGGGTGGGTCTTCCGTCGAGACGTCCTTCGATGCGATGGAACAGGTAAGACAGCACGGATGACGCGGCCCCGGAGCCGATCAGACCTTCCGTCTCGAAGACCACGACATCAGCATCTCCCAGACGTTCGGTGTCAGCGTCGAGCAGGCGGCCATACGGGCCACCGAGACAGTAGGGCGCCAGTGCCTGCTTCAGCGCGTTGGACTGGAGCAGGGCGACCACTCCTAACAGGGTCCGCTCATGCACGGGTGAGGACGCCAGGGAATTGAGGGCCGACCAGAGATAGGCTTTGACGTCTGGCGTCACCACCACGCCCTCGTCAACAAGGATCTGCCCCAGCCATTCACTGGCCCATTTCCGCTCGCCGGGATCATCGATCCGGGCCAGCGGCTGGAGTGAGACGGTCGTAGTCTCCCCGTCACCATCGGACACTCCGCCACCGAGGTCGTGCCAGTCCCCGCCCATGCCCAGCGTCGCGGCCCGCATGGAACCGCCGAAATCGAAGGCAAAAATCTGCGACCCCACGTAACGCCGGAACTGAAGCACCATCAGGGCCAGCAGCACCGACTTCCCCGCCCCGGTCGGTCCTGCGATCAGCGTGTGGCCAACGTCGCTGGCATGCAGGGAAAACCGGAACGGCGTAGCCCCGGCAGTCTTGCCATAAAACAGCGGTGGCGCTTTGAAATGGACATCCCGTTCCGGGCCGGCCCAGACGGCAGACAGCGGGATCATGTGGGCGAGGTTCAGCGTCGAGACCGGGGGTTGACGGACATTGGCGTAGACATGACCCGGCAGAGATCCCAGCCAGGCTTCCACCGCGTTAAGGCTTTCCGTAATGCAGGTGAAATCCCGGCCCTGGATGATTTTCTCCACCAGACGCAGCTTCTCGGCCGCGATGGAGGCGGAGCCGTCCCACACCGTGACCGTGGCCGTGATATAGGCCTGGCCCACATCGTCCGCGCCGAGGGATTGCAGGGCCAGGTCAGCATCCGCCGCCTTGTTGGCGGCGTCGTTGTCGACCAGAACGGATGCCTCGTTGGTCATCACTTCCCGGACAATGGCTGCGATGCTCTTGCGTTTTGCGAACCACTGCCGCCGGATCTTCGTCAGCACCTTCGTGGCGTCCGTCTTGTCCAGCAGGATCGCACGCGTCGACCAGCGATAGGGCATCGCCAGCCGGTTCAGGTCATCCAGGATTCCGGGGAAGGTGCGGCTGGGGAAGCCCGTTATGGTCAGGGTTTTCAGGAAGGCATCGCCCAGCTTTGGCTCCAGACCACCCGACAGAGGCTGGTCCACCAGCAAGGCGTCAAGGTGCATCGGAATCTCGGGCACCCGGATCCGCTGGTTCCGTGTCGAGATCGTGGAATGCAGATAGGTCAGGGTCTCGCCGTCGCTCAGCCAGGCCGCCTCCGGCATGAACCCATCCAGTAGAGCCAGAAGCCGATCACTGCGATCGACGAAGGCGTTCAGGATACTGTGCGGGTCGGGCCCGTCGCGCTCCCTGCCCTCATAGAGAAAGCGTGAAGCCCGGTCGGACGATTCCGCAGGCGGCAGCCAGACCAGCGTGAGAAAATACCGGCTCTCGAAATGCGCACCCTCGTCCTCGAACTGCTCCCGACGCTCCAGATCGACCATCTGGCTGGCCGCATCGGGGAAGTCACTCTCGGGATACACTGTCGCCGGCACGCGCTGCGCTTCCACGAACACGGCCCAGCCGGAACCCAGACGGCGCAACGCATTGTTCAGGCGTCCGGTCACACCCACCAGTTCGGCGGGCGTCGCGCTGTCCAGATCGGGACCACGTATCTTTGCGGTGCGCTGGAAGGAACCGTCCTTGTTCAGGACAATACCTTTTTCGATAAGCGCGGCCCACGGCAGGTAATCCGAGAGAAGTGCCGCACGATTGCGGTATTCACCAAGGGACATCATTGCGCTGCCCTCCCTACGCCCGGAGCCAGGCGGGATAGCGGAGATGCCGCCGCCCCACCTCGACGAACAGCGGATCGCGTTTCGCTCCCCAGACCGCGAGCGTGTGCCCGATGATCCAGAACACGGCCCCGACCAACCACAGGCGCAAACCCAGAGAAATCGCGGCCCCGAGTGTCCCGTTGGCGATCGCCAGCGTACGGGGTGCGCCGCCCAGCAGGATCGGATCGGTCAGGGAGCGGTGGACCGGGACATGAAAACCCGGCACCGCATCGTCATCATATCCGGCCATCAGATCAGTGCTCCCCCGGAGAAGGAGAAGAAGGACAGGAAGAAGCTGGACGCCGCAAAAGCGATGGACAGTCCAAAGACGATCTGGATCAGGCGACGAAAGCCTCCCGAAGTTTCGCCGAAGGCCAGGGTCAGGCCGGTTACGGTGATGATGATCACCGAGACGATGCGCGCCACCGGTCCCTGGATGGATTCCAGGATCTGGTTAAGCGGTTCCTCCCAGGGCATTCCGGAACCGGACGCCCAGGCGGAAGACGTGGCGGCAAACAATGCGATGCCCGTCATGCTGGTCAGGCGTGACAGGCGACCGGAGGGGACGCGCATCATCATGCGCGCGGACAGGGTCTGCGACATCAGAGTGTGTCCTTGATGCTGGAAAGGTTGGGAGAATGTGCCCGCCCGTCTTCATCGGAGGGAGCATCGAACGACGACAGGCGGTAATGGCCTATGACCGGATCCAGCCCGTCCACCGTTGCGAGTTCGGACAGCCGGCGGGCATGACCGCGTCCGGACAGCACCGCGATTACGTCGATGGTTTCCGCGATCATGGCGCGTGGCACCGTGACAACGGCTTCCTGGATCAGCTGCTCCAGACGATACAGGGCCGCCAGCACCGATCCGGCATGGAGTGTGCCGATGCCGCCGGGATGACCGGTACCCCACGCCTTGAGAAGGTCGAGCGCCTCGGGGCCACGCACCTCACCGATGGGAATACGGTCGGGGCGCAGGCGGAGACCGGACCGAACGAGATCCGAAAGGGAAATCACACCTTCCCGGGTCCGCAGGGTTATGAGATTGGGCGCCGTGCATTGCAGTTCGCGCGTGTCCTCGATCAGGACCACGCGATCCCCGGTTTTCGCCACCTCAGCCAGCAGGGCGTTGACCAGCGTCGTCTTGCCCGTGCTGGTCCCGCCCGCGACCAGAATGTTCTTCCGCTCGGCGACAGCGCGGCGTAGAAACGCCGCCTGACCCGCAGTCATAATTCCGGCATCGACATAATCGTCGAGAGTGAACACGGCCACGGCGGGCTTGCGGATCGCAAAGCTCGGGGCCGTCACCACAGGCGGCAGCAATCCCTCGAAACGCTCGCCGGTCGGCAGTTCCGCTGACACACGGGGTGCCCCTTCATGGACTTCCGCCCCGACATGATGCGCGACCAGCCGCACGATCCGCTCGGCATCGGCGGGTGAGATCCTGTCGCCCGTGTCGGACAGTCCGTCCGACAGACGGTCAACCCACAGCCGTCCGTCAGGATTGAGCATCACCTCGACGACCGCCGGGTCGGCAAGCTGTCCTGTGATCGCTCCTCCCATGGCAGTGCGCAGCATGGAAAAACCACGCGCCACTGCGTCGTTCGTCGTCGCATGGATGTGCATTGGAGACCCCGTTGTCGAGCACGGCCCGGCCGTTCCGGACCGCAACGGGGACAAATAGAGGAGGCACGCGTTGCCGGATCGCAACAAGAAAATCGACGATCATCGTACCGGGGCGTGTGTGGGCGTATACAAACTGGTGGAGGCGTAGGACGTTAAATTTCTAACGTATTATCAGTATGTTAAGTCGTCAGCCTTGACGCCATTCCGGACGGAAACAGGAGCGAGTTGAAAGGGCTATAATATGGCTGAGCCGGTGATTCATGTCACCGAAAGAGAACCTTCGTCAGCAACAGCGAGAAACGTTGCCAAACAACCCAGGACACGCCGACAAATGGTATAGACGCAATACTTATAGTCGTCTGAATCAGGTTTTTACCAATTAATGTGATGAATTACACGAACGCAATTGGACTGATCACGCTGACCACCCCGAAAGCCGCCGCAATCACAGTGATTTCGGCACAAGACGCACCGGGGTTATGCACCATCTAAAAGTTGCCCTGGAGGCACGACGCGTGCTTGAATCGGCGGAACGTAACTCTTCTGGTAGAATGCTGGCTTTCCGAAGCTTGTAACGATTCACATCCTGTTATTGAGGACTACCCTATTGAGCAGCGACAAGGACATCATTCTCGGTCGTCTGAATGCGACGGCCCAGATCGTGGCGGCCCATCTCGCGACAACGAAAGTGGAGACCGAACAGCTCCCGGAACTCGTGCGTCGGCTCTATGCATCGTTTTCTGAAGAGCAGCCAGTGTCGGGCACTATCGGACTCATGGCATCCGAAACAGTCAGTGACGCTCCCCAGGGTCCGAAACAAACCGAACAGTCCATATCCATTGACAGAGCAGCGGAAATCACGCCTGCGCCAATTGCTCGGGCAGTCGAGAAAAAACAGCAACCCGCAGTTCCGATCAAGGAATCCGTATTCCCCGATTACATCATCTGCCTGGAAGACGGCAAACATCTGAAATCGCTCAAGCGTCATCTGACCGCTGCTTTCGGCATGACGATCGAAGACTACAAGACCAAATGGGGACTGCCCGATGAATATCCGACCGTCGCACCGAATTATACGGAAATGCGACGTCAGGTAGCGCAGAAGATTGGCCTTGGAAAACGTGCCTCCCGAAGCGACGAGGTCGGGGAGGAAACCATTGCGCCTGTCCCCCCGTCCGGGGAGAAACAGGCGCCTTCCAGGCGAAATGCGGCCAGGACCGGGAGAAAAGAACCGTCGGCCAGAAAGGGGGATGAACATCGACTGGCCAACGCATTCTCTCGCTGATCTGACCGGGCGTGTCGGACGTGGTTCCTCACTCCGCCCCGCCCACAGTCTGGTCACCCTCGTTTGGCTCGCGTGCGAAATCTGTCCGGAACCGCTTGTCGCTGGCCAGTCTCCTGCCCAGCATCTCGACGAACCGGTCGTAGCGCTCCGCCCCCTGGGCACGCGCCGCGGCCGCCATGCTGTCTGAGAGCGCCGGCATACTGGTGAACCAGAGCCGGATGAACAGTGCGAGGGTCTCGACCGAGATCGACAGGTCACGTTCGATCCGCGCCTGTCGGCGATCAAGTCGTTGCACGGCGGCTTCGAGCGACGCTTTGGGGTCACCACCCGCGCCTTCCGGGTCAAGCCAAGCGGCGATGGCGGCTTCGGCCAGCAGAGAGTCCGACATCGACCGTCGGGCGGCCTGGGTCCGCAACCCCTTCCACAGATGCGGTTCCAGATAGACCGAAAGCCGCTTCTTCTTCTGACGCGCGCCGCTCATGACATTCCCAGATCATTGCCAGGATCGAGGGCGGCCTGACGTGCTTTGCGGGCGAGATCCGCCGTCAGCACGGCGTGGAGGTCTTCCTCTTCCATCGGATCGCGTTCACGCTCGCGCATGGGCGCTTCATGCGCGGGATCGCTGTCATCCTGCGGCGGCAGCTCTGGGTCCTCCGACACATCCATTTCCGGCTGCCGGCGCGCCTCGGTGCCGACGGGATCTTCTTCCTCACCCGCGTCTTTGACCGCGTCCTCGGGCGTGTCGGGTTTCACTTCCGGCTTTGACGGCTGGGGGCGCCTGGTCCAGTCGTCAGGCGCAACCGGCAGGCCACGCGTGCCCGTCTCAGGTGCAGGCAGGAGCCGCTCCCGAAACCGGGCGTCGCGGAAATACTGGGCTTTCTTGGCCCGAATGGGCGACATACCCGAAAGCAGGACCAGTTCGTCGCTCGCCGGCAGTTCCTGAACCTCGCCGACGGTCAGAAGCGGGCGGGCACTCTCCTGACGGGACACCATGAGGTGCCCCAGCCAAGGTGACAGCCGATGGCCCGCATAGTTCTTCTGCGAGCGGATTTCGGTTGCAGTGCCAAGCGCATCGGACACACGTTTGGCCGTGCGCTCATCGTTGGTCGCGAAACTGACGCGGACATGGCAGTTGTCGATGATCGAGTTGTTCTGCCCATAGGCTTTTTCAATCTGGTTGAGCGACTGCGCGATTAGAAACGCTTTGATGCGATAACCGGCCATGAAGGCCAGTGCGCTTTCGAAGAAATCCAGTCGACCGAGCGCAGGAAACTCGTCGAGCATCAGCAAAAGCCGCTGCCGGTCCCCTGCCCCGGACAGATCCTCGGTCAGCCTGCGCCCGATCTGGTTGAGCATCAGCCGGATCAACGGCTTGGTGCGGCTGATATCCGAAGGCGGGACAACGAAGTATAACGTCGTCGGTCGGGCCGGATTGACGAGATCGCCAATCCGCCAGGTGCTGCGGCTCGTCACGTCGGCGACAACAGGGTCACGATACAGGCCAAGGAACGACATGGCGGTACTCAACACGCCAGAGCGCTCGTTGGGAGATTTGTTGAGCAATTCGCGCGCGGCCGACGCCACCACCGGGTGGACGCCGCGCTCCCCAAGATGGCGCGTGCCCATCATGACGACGAGGGTAGCCGCGATCGAGCGTTTCGGATCGGACAGCAGGCCGGCGACACCGCGCAGTGACTTGTCTGATTCGGCATAAAGAACGTGAAGGATTGCCCCCACGAGCAGGGAATGCGAGGTTTTCTCCCAGTGATTGCGTCGTTCCAGTGAACCTTCAGGATCGACCAGAACGTCGGCGACGTTCTGGGCATCGCGCACTTCCCACTCGCCGAGACGGATTTCCAGCAGGGGATTATAGGCGCAGGATGCCGGGTTGGTCGGATCGAACAGGATCAGCCTGCCGAAGCGACCCCGGAACCCGGCTGTAATGGACCAGTTCTCACCCTTGATATCGTGAACGATGGCCGACCCCGGCCAGGTCAGTAGCGTGGGAATCACCAGCCCCACGCCTTTGCCGGAACGCGTCGGCGCGAAACACAGCACATGCTCCGGGCCGTCGTGGCGGATATAGTCGCGCTCCCACCGCCCCAGCACCACGCCATCCTGCCCGAGAAGTCCGGCCTGCTCGATATCGCCGCGTTCGGCCCATCGGGCCGAACCGTAGGTCGCGGTGCGTTTGTGCTCGCGTGCTCGCCTGACGGACAGGACCACAGCGGTCAGGAAAGCCAGTACCCCGCCAGACCCGGCAATCCACCCGCCTTCGACGAAAATGTGTGGCGCATAGGCATCGAACTCATACCACCACCACGGAAACAGAAAAGGCGCATAAACGGGCCAGCGTCCGGCGATCACAGTCCATGGCGGACCGAGTTCCGGTTGGAATGCCAGGCGCCAGGCGACCCACTGCGTCGCAGCCCACCACGCCATAAGGACAATCAGGAAACAGAGGCAGAGCTGCCCCCACAGGATACGAGAACCAGACATCAATTCCTCCCGGACATGGAGGAACTTTGCATGGCGACACGCCCGTCAGTTCAAGACTTTTCCTGGTGAACTAACGGCACAGGCGTGTGTTGGCGTAAACAAACTGGCGCGGGCGTAAGCTTCAATTCCGACCGTCTTCTGGCTTCGGACAGACACGGACAGACACGGACAGAGTCAGCTTTTTCTGGATGGAAGGTCACGCATTTCATCGTCCAGCAGGCGTTCTGCAGCAATCCACGCCTGATCTGCGGCATCCTTCTCGTCCAAGACATTCGCTGAGACAACCGCTCCATCAAGCAGGTAGATCATGAAGTGGGCAAGTTGCTCGGATCGCTCTTCCAGAACGCCGTTCGCCTCCAGAAGCGCCCGGATGGCGTTGCGCAGGCTGCGCTTTTGCAGCCGCGAAATCTCGGCGATCGCATCCTGCTTTCCCTTGTATTCCTCAGTTGCCCTAGAGAACACACATCCTGCAAAATCGGGCTGACGAAACCAGGACGTATGCCAGTCAAACACGGCGCGCAGGCGCGCTCTCGGCTCCTTATGAGCGCTCACGGCCTCAATGAGCGAGGCCTCCAGCGTTTCGATATGGCCTTCCAGGAAGTCGGTCACCAGCCCCTCTTTGTTGCCAAAGTGGTAGTAAATTGCCGTTTTCGCGACCTGCGCGGTGTCGGCGATGTCATCGACACTGACCTGGTGGAAACCCGAGCGAGCAAAGAGAGAGCGCGCTGTCGTCAGGAGAGTAGCCCTACTATCCGGACCATTCCGCTTTCTGCGGAGTTTTTGCTGTGGCACGTCTATGACCTCACAGGAGTTCGCATCAATCCGTCTCACTCATAATCGGAACGTTTTGTGCGTCAACAAGTTCGAGGCACAGATCAAGCCACAGCAACTCCCATTCCACAAGTTAATAAAGCGATATAAGATGTACCGGTCTGTCCTATAGTTGACGTTACCCGATTAGTTCACTCCCGCCAGAGCCACTGAGGGAACGGGTTTGGCCCCTTTCATATCGGCAAGTTGCCAGTCCCAGTAGGCCTTACTGGAATTCAGGCGCATTGCGGCACCCTCGAGCACAGATTGCGCTTCACCTGGATAGCGCCGGAGAACAGGCACGA
This sequence comes from Komagataeibacter medellinensis NBRC 3288, assembly GCF_000182745.2. Classification (NCBI taxonomy): domain Bacteria; kingdom Pseudomonadati; phylum Pseudomonadota; class Alphaproteobacteria; order Acetobacterales; family Acetobacteraceae; genus Komagataeibacter; species Komagataeibacter medellinensis. The sequence goes on along the minus strand of NC_016027.1, from coordinate 2,476,141 downwards.
TGACATTGTCGATCCAGCCATCGCCATGCAGGGCATCGACCTCGACATGCTCACTGTAGTAATCCAGAATCGATGGTTGGTCGTTGCCAATACCGACGCGACGGCATCCGGAGAGCAATTTGGCGTATTGCTCGGGGTCGGAGAGTTCCGTAATCGCCAGTGCGCCGATGGACCGGAAGTACTGTCGCCGGTTAAAGGCGAAATAGAGCAAGAGATTATAGCCTGAAAGCCCTTCCCATCCCAGGGCATCGACAAACTGCTCCGGAGTGTCTTCGATCTGCAGGTAATCCAGCAGATCGCGATAGAGCCGCACATGCGTCCTGGCAGGATTGCCCTGCCCCATCTCGTCCCAGAAATTATGAGCGACTTCCATCCGGACATCTTCGTCGATTCCGACCAAAGACAGCACGATCAGGTCATAAAAACGCATGTTAAGCGCGTAATCGGTCGTGAAATACTTGATGATCTGCGGCCGGGACGCATCGGTCTTCATGAAATCGAACACCGCATGGTTGTACCCGCAATGGGTCTTCCAGAGGGATTTAATGGCGTCGCCAATTGCCTCGGGCTCGACGTTGGCCGGAATGGGTCCCGCCTGACCTAATTCCCACTCCATCCACGAAGCCTCGATCGCGCGGCGGGCTCGCAGCAGTTCGATGCTGTACTGGTTGTCAGTAAGGCCCGGGTGTGGTCTGGAGAGATGCAGACCATACAGGTCGTGCAGGACCCGATGAACGGTCCTCCGTGCGGCGAGGTCGCTCTCCGCGAACGCCATATCACAGCACCGCTGCGCAAGCGCCTCCAACTGACCCGAGGCTCCGCGAGAGGCAAGGAACGTATCCGCATTGTCGTTGGAAAGTGCATCGTTTACCAGACGGCGCAGCGCCTGCGGCGTGTCGTGAGCGATGTTGATCTCCGGTCGCGCAAAAGCAGCGCCGCCAGCATGTGTCAGCATAAAGCAGTTCCTTGCAATGTGTGTACAATCTGGAAACAGCTCGCGACCTGTAGATTGCAGAGTGACGAAACGGTCCGTTTTTAGTCAAGAAAAAAGACCATACTGACGCGTAATTGTCATAACCACAGAAGCGGGAACAACGAACCTACAGCAGACACAATGCTTATGCGTATTGATAAGCTGCATAGTATGTTGTTTTTAGGACGTTTTACAACCAATCCGCGATCGGAGGCAGCAGAGAATTGGGACTATTTCGAATCGAACTGACTGTTCTGTCCGTGATCCAATAAGTGAGAAATCTCACAAGAACGTGAATATTCTGGCCGTAAAACTCTACGCCCCGCCCGACACGAACACGCCCAGACCCACCACTATACTCCATAACATATTGTTTTCTTGAGTTTTTATGTTTGCGATCGGTCTGATCAGAGGCACGATGGCACCCATCTGAGCGTCAAGAAAAGGCAGGACGATGCGCGCAAAAGACGCTACACTGTCGGCATCCCCCCGCGTCATTCTCGACCCTGCGAGTCATGAGGACGGTAGCGGTGAGGGTCTGCGGGCGCTGATACGAGCCCTCGCCCGGCAGGCGGCGCGGGATTACGTTGAACATGAAAACGGACCGATCCGTACACGATCGCAGGAATGATAGGAGGTCCTTATGAAGGTCGCGCTCTACGCCCGTTATTCTTCCGACAACCAGCGCGATGCCTCCATTGAGGATCAACTGAGGCTGTGCCGCGAGTATGCGGCCCGTCAGGACTGGAACGTCGTCGACAGCTATAGTGACAGAGCCGTCTCTGGTGCCTCCCTGCTTCGTCCTGGCATTCAGGAACTGATGCAGGACGCGCAACGTGGGAAGTTTTCGATCATTCTCGCCGAAGCCATGGACCGTCTTTCACGCGACCAGGAAGATATCGCCGGGCTGTTCAAGAGAATGAAGTTTGCCGGGGTGCGGATCATCACGCTTTCGGAGGGCGACGTCACCCAACTCCACGTCGGCCTGAAGGGCACCATGAATGCCCTCTTTCTGCAGGATCTGGCGGATAAAACGCGGCGTGGCCTACGGGGACGCGTCGAATCCGGCAAGTCCGGCGGCGGTCTGTGCTATGGATACGATGTCGTACGAAAATTCGATGCTGCCGGGGAAGCTGTACGCGGAGAGCGGACGATCAATGTCGGCGAAGCCGCGATCGTGCGGCGCATATTCCGTGAATATGCGGACGGCAAGGCGCCAAGGGCGATCGCGCTCGATCTCAATGCCGAAGGAATCGTCGGACCGTTGGGTGGCGCCTGGGGGCCTTCTACCATCCACGGGAACCGTGACCGCGGCACCGGCATCCTCAACAACGAGCTTTATATCGGCCGGCTGATCTGGAACCGCCTTCGCTATCTGAAGGATCCGGAAACTGGAAAACGCGTCTCGCGCCTGAATCCAGAAAGTGAATGGATCCTGCAGGAGGTTCCCGAACTTCGAATTGTCGAGCCTGACCTGTGGGAAGCTGCCAAGGTTCGTCAGGCAACAACAACGTGGTCGCAAAAGACACGTGGTGATGGTGTCCATCCTCTGAACAGCCTCAAGCGCCCTCGTCACCTCTTCACTGCGATGACACGTTGCGGCTGCTGTGGCGGTGGCTTTTCAATGATCTCGAAAACTCTGCTCGGCTGTTCGACGGCGCGCAACAAGGGCACATGCGACAATCGCATGACCATTCGCCGCGACGTGCTCGAGAAGTCTGTGCTTAACGGGCTACGGACGCGCCTCATGGACCCTGCGCTGTTCAAGGAGTTCTGTGATGAATTCACCCGGGAAGTGAACCGCGTGAGAATGGAGCGAGGCGCAGATCTCGCCGCGATGCGTGCCGAGTTGCCGCGGGTGGATCGTGAGCTTGATAAGGCGATCCAGGCCATTCTCGACGGCGTACCCGGCGTCAAGTTGAAGGACAAGATCGGAAGGCTGGAGGCCCGCAAGGAAGAACTGACGGCTCTGCTTGCCGATGCACCCCCGCCGCCGCCTCTCCTGCATCCGAACATGGCTGTAATCTACAAGGAACGCATCGAGGCCCTGTACGAAAACCTTCAGAAGGAGGACGCGAGTCTTGAGGCGGTCGAGAGACTGCGCGCTCTGGTCTCACGGATCAAACTGATTCCGCAGGATGGCGAGCTTGCTATCTTCCTCGAAGGAGACCTCGCGGCTATCCTGAACTTCTCCTCCAACAAAAAAAGCGCCGCAGTCCATCCGGACCATGGCGTTCTTCAGTCGTTCATTGAACAGGATTCATTGGTTGCGGGGGCAGGATCTAACCGATACCGACACTCGCTAGAAATCGCCATCTGATATTTACGATTTATGCAACAACGAGTTCTGATTTTTACTTGCACCGTTCGCAAAAAAACCGAAAGGCCATTAGTCTGCGTTAAAATTTAGTCCTATTTTATCTTTATCATTTGACAGACCGCCTATCGCCAACTTCCCGCAATCAATTCAGCTTGCTTGATGACCAGATCCACCGCCGCCCGCTGCAAGTCGGGCGGATAACCATAACGGGCAAGTAGCTTGCGAACCTCGATCCGCATCTTAGCCCGTACGCTCTCCTTGCGCGTCCAGTCGATCGAAACCGAAGAGCGAATAGTAGCCGTGAGAATCTGTGCCAAAGTGCGCAATGCATCGTGCGCCATCAGATCACGAGCCGATCCATTTTCGGCGAGCGCATCATAGAAGGCGAGCTCTTCTTCGGAAAGAGCAAGTTCCTCTCCTCGGCTCTTTGCTGCACTCAACTCTTTGGCGAGCGCAATCAATTCTTCGATAACTTGCAGACTGTCAACCGCTCGATTATGATAACGACGTAGCGTCTCATCGAGGCGGTCGGTGAGCTTCCGTGCTTCGACCAGATTGGAACTGGTCCGCGCCTTAATCTCCCCTTCCAGTAGCCGACGAAGCGTTTCAACCGCTAAACTCGGTTGACGACTGGAGCGCGCCTCGGCGAGGAACTCGTCGGACAAGATAGAAAGGTCTGGCCTCTCCAGACCAGCAGACTGGAAGACGTCAAGTATGCCATCTGACATGACAGCTCGCGAAAGGAGTTGTCGAATGTCGCGCTCAATGTCGAAACGGCTGCGGACACCGCCTTTGGTGTATTTGACGAGATTTGTCCGAATCGCGGCCATGATCGCAATCTCGTCACGTCGCACGGCTACTCGTTCGTCACCGGCACTGATCGCATAAGCGATCTCCATTTCAAGACTGGTCTCGACGAAACGGTCACGCTGCTGCGTGGACAGCAAATGTTCCAGACACTGCTTCAGAACTGTGAGACGCTCGCCAGGAGAGGCATTAAAGAAACGCCTCCAGGCAACCCCCTCCAGTAAAGTTTCTGCACTTTCAAGTCGCAAAAGAGTTTGACGGACAGCCTCGTCCAGATCGGGCCTCACCTGATCACGGTCACGTTCTGTGTATTGCGCAAGCGCCTCGCGCAACTCGGTTCCGACTCCAAGATAATCGACCACTAATCCACCTGGCTTATCGCCCCAGACCCGATTCACACGCGCAATCGCCTGCATAAGTCCGTGCCCACGCATAGGCTTGTCGATATAGAGGGTATGAAGCGACGGTGCGTCGAATCCCGTCAACCACATATCCCGCACGATAACGAGGTCGAAGCCCGATGTGGGATTCTTAAATCGTTCAGCGAGTTCTTCGCGCTGCCTCTTGCTTCTTAGGTGCGGTTGCAACAGTTCTGGGTCGGTATTCCCCTTACCGGTGATAACTACCTTGAGCATTCCGGTGGCGTCATCGCGAGGGTCCGCAGACACCCAGTCCGGGCGAAGCACCGCAATCCGATTGTACAACTCTACGGCTACACGCCGACTGATCGTGACAATCATGCCCTTGCCGCCACCTAGCGCTTCGCGACGCGCTTCAAAATGGGCGACAATATCGCGTGCGACTTCATGAATTCGGTCAGGTGCACCGACTACCTCTTCGAAGCGACCTAACTTCCCCTTCTCGTGCTCAACCGCTGCTTCGTCACCCTCAGACAACTCCTCCGCCAGCGCGTCCAACTCCTCACGTTCATTTTCGCTGAGTTCCAACCGTAGTTTGGCGAGCCGCGCAGTGTAATGAATAGGCACTGTTGCCTTGTCGGTCACAGCTTGGGTCATATCGTAAGTATCGATCACGTCGCCAAACACAGCCTGCGTGTTGCGATCCTTCTCCTCGATAGGAGTGCCGGTGAAACCGACGAAAGTCGCATTTGGGAGCGCCTGACGGAGATACTCGGCGAACCCGACCGTCTCGCGCACGCCGTTCCGGTCCACCACGAAACGCTTGCGAAGGCCATATTGCGACCGGTGCGCCTCGTCGGCGATGACGATGACATTCCGGCGGTCCGTCAACAGGGGGTGACCGTCCTCGTCTCCTCGGAACTTTTGAATGCCCGTGAAAACTAGGCCGCCGATGTCGACAGCAAGAAGCTGGCGCATTTCGGCGGCGCTATTCGCCTGACGAGGCGTCCCGCGCAGCGCCGAAATATGGTGATTGAAGATACCGAAAAGCTGATCGTCCAGATCGTTGCGATCAGTCACAATCACCACGGTCGGATTACGCAGCGGCTTAGCAAGCTGAAGTTGACGCACGAAAAACAGCATGGTGAGCGATTTGCCCGAGCCCTGCGTGTGCCAAATCACGCCGCCGCGCCGTCCACCGCCCTCAGCCGCAGCGTGCTCGGTCGATACCAACGCCTTCCGGACGGCATGAAACTGATGATAGCCGGCAAGCTTCTTCGATTTCACCACACCGTCGACCACCTCGAAGGCCACGAAATCGACTATGAAGTCGAGAAAGCGCTCGGGCGCGAACACGCCACGGATCAGCACTTCCAGTTCAGGCCGACTCCCGTCATCAAGCGTATCGCCTTCAATCGTGCGCCATGGGCCGAACCGGTCCAGCCCAGCCGTGAGCGAGCCAATGCGTGCGTCCAGACCATCGCTGATGACGAGCACCTGGTTGGTGCGGAGTAGCTCGGGGGCTTTCGCCTTGTAATTCTGAAGCTGGTGCCAAGCGCTCTCTAGCGTCGCATGTTCATGCACCGGACTCTTCAGTTCCAGCACTGCCAACGGCAGTCCGTTGACGAAAGCCGTGACGTCGGGGCGGATGATCTCGCGCTCGCCCTGCACGACAAACTGGTTGGCGACGAGCCAGCGATTGGCGGACAGATTCTGACGGTCGAACAAGCGCAAGCCAACCGTCCGCGTCTCGCCATTCTCGACGATCTCGACAGGCACGCCGGACGCGAGCATCGTGTGAAATGCTCGGTTATTCTCCTTGAGTTCCTGACTTGGCACACTGAGCACGGCCTGAACCGCCGTATCAACCATGGCGGCCGTCGCATCAGGATTGAGCGTTGCCAGGGCGCTCCTGAGTTCCGGCTCCAGCACGCACTGACGATAATCGCGCCGTGCGCCGATCGGTCCGTCAGGCGCAAGATGGTCGCCTGGCAGCGTGCGCCAACCGACCAGATCGAACCACGACAACGCCGCCAGTTCTACCGCTTCCTCACGGACGGAATGTGACGCGCCTGAACCGGGACGTGGGAGGTCTGTCACGCGGCAGCCTCGGCATCTTCGGCAGCCGACGACTCGGCGTTCCACTCGGTACGCAACGCTTCGTATTGTGTTGGATCAAGCGCGAACAGCACCCGACTCGCCCAATATTCGCCCTCACCGATCGTCAGACTCCCCCATTCGTCGTCCAACGCGTCGTTCCATGCGGGGTAGTCTTCAAATCTCTCGGTTATTGGTTCGGAGGGTGCTGGCGCGCGGCTCCACGCAATCTCGAACAAAAAAGCAACAAGCGTATCGCATAACCCGCCGAGCATAGCTGCATGATGACGCTGGAGCGTGCTCCAGTCGAGTGAGCCGCCGTGCCGCATTCCCGGGATATTGCTAAGTTCCGCCAAGGCGCTGATCGTGCCGTTGAGACTACCAAGGAGCTTGCGAATAGCTGCGTCGACCCGATGCGAATCCGGATGGCCGTCAAGCGCGAAATCCAGCGCCTGGATGATACGTTTGTTCTGGGCAGGAAAGTCCTCTCCAGCGAGCGAAGAAAGACCCAGATGCGGCGCAATAGAGTGAAATGTGGCCTCAAAAAGCGCGCGAACACGTTCCAGGCAGCGGTCCGGTTCGCCGATAATCGCGCTTTCCAAAGCTTCTACATGGACTCTGAGTCGGCTCGCCCGGTCCGGATGACTGTCAATCAAAGCGCGAAGAAGCTGGAGAGTATAAGCCATCTCAGGCGGCCACTACCGTCTGTTCGGCATCGCGGATACGCAGTTCGCCGAAGATCAGCTTGGGAAGAAGCGTATCACGGAGGGTGGCGAGAGCACGGGACTGTTCAGCGACGACTTTCATCTTCCCTAGTAAGGGCGTGACCGCAGCCTCGTAAATGGCAGCGAGCGCATGTGGCGGCCTGTTAGTGCTAACACTTGCAAAAGTCGACCGCGTAATTGTGTCAAATACCGATCCATGAGTCTGTGTCCGCAAGGCCTCCAGTGACGACTGAATTAGAAAATAAATAAAAAACGGCCCATAATTGTCTTTTGCAATCGCAGCATAACATGATTGGTTTATTGCCATCGGTCGACCAACCAACGCTATTTTTCCCACGGTACCGCGAGCAGTGACGATCGTAGCGTTCTCTGGCAGTAGAGTCGCGGCACAGTTCGCCAGACCGGCCTGAGTGAGCATTCGTTTAGTATCATGCACATAAATCCCCGACACGGGCGTATCAACCACGGAAAACCATGGGACGTCGCCGTCCCAGTAATCGGCCACCGAGGTCTTCGGCGTCCCCCCCCCCTCCAGATCGAAGAAATCGAGCAGTGTTGCTGCATTCCATCCCTCCGGCAAACCGTCTTTGCCTAGCTGGTCGGGGAACAAGACAGCAACGCCGTCGGGAAGCTTGGCAGGGCGGCCTTCGGCCTTAGCTCGTACTGGACCAAAATCGACGAACCAACTCTTGAACAATGCCTGCGCCATCGCTTCCAGTGTCTTCGCCACTTGACGGTTCAGCTTGATTTTATCGTCCAACACTCCGAGTATATCTACGATTCTATTTTGTATTATTTGACTCGGAACAGGGATTTCAATCCTATTTAGATTACTTTGAGTAAGCTTCGGCATAACCGCACCAGTTAGGTACGACGATATATCTGTGCATTGAAGTGCATAGTTAATGAAACGCGTGCTCGCATTACCATTGCCGGTAACGACGTGGGCATGGTTATTAACCCAGAAGCGTCCCGACGCCATAAATGCAACGGGCGTTTGGCGAGTGCGCAGATTTTCTCCGTCTTCTGCAATTAAAAGATACTCTCCATCAAAAATATAATCGTTGACATAGTCTACAATACCGGAGGCTCCATAATAAGGATATAACCCTAGCCTCCGGTCTGCCTCCTTTATCGGTACTCGTCTAGCATCGTAATTAATAGTCAATTCACTCAGCGGGAAGAACGGCCAGTTACCAACCATAACCCACCCCTGCCAACGCACTACGAATGCGCTCGTCGAGTTTAGCTCCCTCAGCCATTTGCTCTCGCAGCGTTGCAGTCAGTCGCTGCATCTTGGCGTCAAACGTCTCATCTTCCTCGTCCGCAGCCACCGTTCCGACATAGCGGCCTGGAGTCAGCACATAGCACTTCCCAGCAATCTCGGCAGTAGTCGCCATGCTTGAAAAACCCGGCTCATCGACATACCGGCCGCCCTTCTCACGCCAAGCGTGATAAGTGTCTGCCACCTTAGCGATGTCGGCTTCGCTCAGCACCTTCAGCGTGCGGGACTGCATTGTGCCGAGGCCGCGAGCATCAATGAACAGTGTCTCGCGCCGACGATCACGCAGTGTCTTGTCTTTCACCAGCCCATTAGACTTGTCGCGCGCCAGAAACCAGAGGCAGACCGGGATCTGGGTGGTGGAAAAAAGCTGCCCCGGCAGACTGACGATGCAGTCCACTAGGTCCGCTTCGATGATCGCGCGGCGGATGTCGCCTTCGCCGGATTGCTGGCTGGAAAGAGAGCCATTCGCCAGCACGAAACCCGCCACGCCATGCGGCGCCAGATGGCGGATAAAGAGTTGCACCCAAGCGAAGTTTGCGTTGCCCGCTGGCGGCACGCCATAAGGCCAGCTCTGACCCGTACGCGCCCGCTCTCCGCCCCAGTCGCTGTCGTTAAACGGTGGGTTGGCAAGCACAAAGTCAGCTTTCAGTCCAGGATGCAAATCCTCAAGGAAGCTATCCGCCCATTTCGGTCCGAGGTCCGCCTCAATGCCCCGAATGGCAAGGTTCATCTTGGCGAGCCGCCAAGTGGTTGGATTGGACTCTTGCCCAAAGATCGACAACTCGCGTTTTGCCTTCACGGGATCAACATACTGTGTTGAATGCGCCTCCACGAAGCGTTCCGACTGCACGAACATGCCACCCGAACCGCAGCATGGGTCGTAGACGCGCCCTTTGAACGGTTGGATCATTTCCACTAGCAATCGCACGATGCAACCGGCGGTATAAAACTGGCCGCCACGCTTACCCTCAGCGATGGCAAATTGGCCAAGAAAATACTCATACACGCGCCCCAGCATGTCCTGCCCGTGGTGCGCATCTTTGAATGCCAGATCGGAAAAGAGCTTGACGACCTCGCCGAGCCGAATCTGATCAAGTTCCGGCCGTGCATAATTTTTGGTCAACACGCCCTTTAACGAGGGGTTTTCAGTCTCTAGCGCGATCATGGCGCGGTCGATCAGCGAGCCGATGCTGGGGTCGACACTGGTGGCGTTCTCCTTCAAGAACGTCCAGCGTGCTTCCGCAGGCACCCAAAACACGTTGTCACCGAGATAAAGATCACGTTCTTCAACAAGATCGCGCTCTTCCGGATCGGCCTCCGCTTGGGCGCGCCGTTCGTCAAAGCGGTCGGAAATGTACTTTAAAAAAATGAGCCCGAGCGCGACATGCTTGTACTCCGCTGCGTCCATGTTGCCGCGGAGCTTATCCGCTGCTGCCCAGAGTGTCGCCTCGATTGCGGGCTTGCTCGAAGTTCGTGCAGCTACGCCTGAACCCTTTGGCCTTCTGGACACCTAAGAAATTCTCCCGCTCACACTCAAAAAATAGCATTGTAACAGGAGCGTGGCTCAAGGCAAGCTCGGCTTTCAAGTAGCATAATATTTGAAGGAGAGTTCCCAGCTTATTTGAACAATCGCGCAGGTCAACACACTGATGCCTACTGGATCGTCGCTATCTGATCGGTGCGGTTAACAATTCTGATCGACATCCTTACTAAGCCGCCTTACTTGTGTCCTGTAACATCCCGCACCCGCTCGTTGAGGAATCGGTGCCCCTTCGCCAGCCGCCGGACGAGCACGTCATTGAACCGGGCATACATCTCCGCGCCCCGCTCCTTCGCGGCCTCGTTCTCGTTCGCCGGAATGGGAAGCTGACGCATCATCCAGGCATGGGTATAGAGCGCGAATGCCTCGCCCAGCACGGCGACCGCTTCGTCCACATCGTCGATCCGCCGCCCGAGCCGGTCCAGACGCTTCGACAGCGCCGCATCCCGGCGTGCATCGTCCTCGCCGGAGACCAGCGACAGCACCGCCGCCTCGATCACCGCCGATTTCGACACCTTCCGGCGCTCCGCCAACGCCTCGACCTGCTTCAGCAGGCCGGGCTCGAAATACACGTTCATCCGCTGTCGTCTGGTCATCACCGTGTTCCCGGATTGAAGGTCCGATGACAGAGTGCGCTGAAATTTTCCCGGCGCAAGTCCTTGTTGGATCGGCATAGTACAGGAGCGTAGCCAGGCGTAAAATTGGCGGTTCCTGTCGATTTTTGTCTATCTTCCGAAACGACTCGTGGTGCTTTCCCGCTACAGGCCGAGTCCCCTGCCCCGGCCCAGTTCCCAGGAGATGCCGCCATGCTCGTCCATGGAGATTGCCATCTCCTTCTGGCGCTGTCTGCCGATCTCCGGACGCCAGGGCACCAGCGAGAATTCATGTCCGCTCTCCATTACCGCGAAACGCCCGCTGGCCAGATCGACCGGGCCTTTCAGCGTGCCCTGGATGGTCTCGAACCGGTCAAGCGGACGCCATAACTTCCCCCGCTTCTCGGCCATGGCCTGCCCGACCCGTTCCACTTCCCGCCCTTCCAGCGTCGCCAGCAGGTTCTTGCGATAGCGGACCATGCCCTCCGGAGTGAGGCTGGCGTCCCCACGGTCGATCAGGGCTTTTTGCCGTCTGGCCAGGGCGTCACCGACCTCGCCCCCGAAGCCTGCCTCCACCCGGTCGCCGTCCCGGCTAGTCCCGGCCACCAGACGCCGGTCGAGCCAGGTCGCGCCATCGGAGCCGATCTGCGCCTCAAGATCGAAGGCCGACAGCAGCCGCACCGTCGCCTTCGGCGCACGGGCGGCGTCATAAGCGATGGAGCGTTGCTGGAAGTCTTCCGGGATACGCCAGCGGTCGGCCTCCAGCCGCTCCACGATCCCCGCCCTCCGCAGAGCCTCCAGACGGCGAACATACCCCTTGATCAGGTCTTCCGGCGTGCCTTTGACGCTCCAGCGGTCGAGTTGCATCCGCTCCAGATGGGCGGAAGGGCGATAGATCCCGTCCTCGGTATGGGCGAGGATCGCCCGGTCTGACGGGCGCGGCTTGTCGGGGACCGGAGCGGCGGCGATCTCCACGATCGCGCCAGCGGGGATGTCCTCCATCTGGGCGGGATCGAAACCCCGCAGATGATGCGCCCGTCCGTCGATCCCATCGACCACCAGCGACAGTTTCTCCCCGAGTTCGTCCGTCAGGTGCCGGTCGATCAGTCGCCCGATCACGGGCTTCTCGGGGGGCTCGCCATGGAAGAGGAAATGCGCGGGATCTCGTGTCGGCGCATTGCCCTTGTCGCGCGCCTTCAGGGCGCGGTGCATCTGCCGGGTGATGTCGTCCCGTTCGCCCAAATTCCGCAGACGCTCTTCCAGCCGCTCGTCGAGCGTCCACCGCCCCGGCGCTGTCTGGTTCGCCAGCCCCATGCGCTCCAGCTTCGCAAGGCGCGACAGGCGCAGCCGCCGGTCCACCAGATCCGAGGCTGGCGTCTCGATACCGGAGCGCATGTCGAGGCTACCATCCCGCGCCTGCGCCAGCAGGGCACGGTCGATGCGGGTGAAGCGGTCGCGGTCGATCTCGTTTTCCAGTTTCTGGCGCAACTCGATCTCGGACACGGGACCGAGTTCCAGCGTCACGAATTCGGAGGCGCGTTCGCGGAGGCCGTGGGTGATGTAGCTGCCATCGATGACAAGGTCTTTGCCCTGGTCGTCGCGGCCATTGACCACGACATGGACATGGGGATGCGCGGTGTTGAAATGGTTCACCGCCACCCAGTCCAGCCGCGTACCGAGATCGGCTTCCATCTGCGTCATCAGGTCGCGCGTGAAGTCCGTCAGATCATCCATCCGGTCGGCATCTTCCGGTGAGACGATGAACCTGAACTGATGCCGGTCCTCCGCGCCACGTTCGAGGAAGGCTTTCACATCGGCGCGGTCGGTCTCCGCGCCATAGAGGACACCCCGCTCGCCGTCGCGGGAAGTCCCGTCGCGCTGGATGTAGCGCAGGTGGGCGGCGGACCCGCCTCCCTTCCCGGCCTGACGCACCACCCTCGCCTTCACCGTCACACGCCGAGAACCAGGAATCTGATGACGCCAGCCGGCAATCCCACGCGCCCGGACGAAGGACGCGCCACGCCCGCGCCCCACGCCACGGTAAGACACGGAACGCGACGCGCTCCCCGCACGCGAGATCGCACCCAACCCGGAAGATGAGCGGCGGCCATTGCCGCCGCCTGACCCGCCGCCTCCCCTCTTTCCGGGGGACAGGGATTGCCGACGAACCTGTGTACGAACCGCAGCCAGAAAGTCCGTGCGACCACGCGCCGCACCGCCCTTCGAGCGGATGCGTCCCGGTCGGGGACGGAACGCGGTGTCGTCATCCTGCGCCATGGCCAGACCTCGCGAAAACCGGGCTTTTCGGGGAACAGTGCCGTCAGAAAGGGCGGGAAACCCTCACTCCTGAAAAATGACGGCTCAGACCATAGAAATCCAGAGTGCCACTTAAACTTTCCCTAACCCCATGTGCAGACAGAGCAAACCGCAGGTCAGGACCGGCAGGAGTGCCGGTTCCTTTAATCTTGCCCTCACGTTTTTTCTTCTTTCCGGCCTCTGAATTCGGCTTTTCCGAATCTGATGCCCCCTTGCCAACCTGACCGGAATGACTGGCAAAACCTGCCACGAAGCGCCTCGCGCCACCACGCGAACTGGACGACGAAACGCTGCCGCGACCTATCTTCGGTGCATCTTATGACGTGCCGAACACACGTCAAAATCATGCGTCGGACGTGATCGGAAGCGACATCCGAACATCATCGGGAACTGTCAAAGTGATGACGCTCACGGTGACGATGACCAATCGGTCAACCTGCGCTCGTTGTGCATCCAGACGGGCCATCCACCCCCTGCGTATGGTGTTCCGGATGCGGGAAAACGCGTGTCACTGAACGTCGGATCGTTCGTCGAATGGGTGTTCGAAGGAGCGCCAAAGGCGACCCGAAATAGACGCGGCGGCACAGCCGACGCCTTCCGCTCGCGGCGCGAAGCGCCGCGTTGTCCCGGCACAAAACGAACGCGACAGGAGGATGGAAAAGCTGACCGGAAAGAGAAGGGAAAGGCAGGGGCAAACGTCGGTAAGCTAGACGCGGGAAGCACACTCAATGCAACGCGCGACGACGCAGCCATGCCCGATGCCGTGCTTTGGTATAGGGATCGGGCTGCTGCCGTGCCTCCAGCCGATGGTGCAGGTGACGCCAGTAATCGGGACTGACCTCTGTCGGGTCGATGTCCAGCGCCTCGATCGCGTCGATCGCTCCCAGTACACGCTGGACGCGCGGCCATGAAGTCTGGTGCAGCAACACCTCGCCGCCCGGCCGCACGCATGGGACAGTCTGGTAGTCTTCGCCGGAGCCGACCGTGCGCACGATGTCGATGTGCGATTCAACCGTGCCATACCCGTTGGCAGCCCAGCGGACGAAGGCGAACACACTGCCGGGCGCGAAGCTTAGCATGCGCCGCTGACGGTCGAGGATCGTGTCCGCGACCGGCCGCCCGAAGCGCAGCCAGCGTTCCACCTGCTTCTCGATCCACGTCAGTTCAACCGTCGTGATCAGGACGGACGGATCGTCGGGCATCACGTCTGTTTCCTCTTCACGGTCGGCTCATCAGACGACACGAATGCCGATGGAAGAATGGAGGAACCCGTTATTGAGGTTGAGATGGAGATGCCGGATAAAGCCGGCGGGCGACCCGTTCCATGGTCAATCCCTGCACGATGATGGTGAACACCACCACACCGTAACAGACGGGCAGCAACAGATCACGCAGTTCTCCGGGCGGTAGACCAAGCGCCAGTGAGACCGAAATACCACCTCGCAGCCCGCCCCAGGTCAGGACGCCGAGAACGCGGCCCCGTTCCCATTGACGAAGATGGACCGGAAGGGTCGAGAACAGCACGCTCAAAGCCCGCACGGCAATGGACAGGGGGATTACGGCAAGTGTCGCCAGAACCGTAAACAGATGCGGCGTGATCTCAAGGATTTCAAAGCCGATCAGCATGAACAGCAGGACGTTCAGGACCTCGTCAATGAGTGACCATGCGACGTCGAGTTCCTTGCGCGACGCTTCATCAAAAATGGAATGGCTGTAACGTGTTCCGAAACAAAGACCGGCGACAACGACCGCGATCGCGCCTGACATGCCAAGCTGGTTGGCGATGCTGAAAGTTCCGGTCGCAAGAGCCAGCGACGTCAGCAGGTCGATATGCGGATCCCGCTGCGCCTTGAGCACACGGAGCGCGATCCATCCCGTGAGCGCTCCGAGAAAACCGCCACCGAGCGCCTCGCGGCAGAAGCTCAGGGCAATTCCGGACGCGGCCACTCCCTGACTGTCTCCGGTCGCCAATCCGATCGTTACACCGAAAATGACAACGCCCACGCCATCATTGAACAGGCTTTCTCCCGCAAAAACAGCCTGAAGCGGTCCCGGTAGTCCCAGACGTTTCAGCATTCCCACGACCGAAACCGGGTCGGTGGGCGCGAGGATGGCACCCAGCACGATGCACCATGCGAAGGGAACGGTATGGCCTAGCAGCGGGAAGACAGACCATGCCGCGATCGCCAGAAAGGCGACGGCCAGCACGGTCCCCAGGACAGAGAGGGCGGTGACGGAGGCAAGCTTTGCGCGCAGATGCCCGACATTGACCTGCATGGCGCCGGCAAAAAGCAGCAGCGACAGCGCGCCATTCAGAAGTGCCGCAGGCAGATTGATGGCGCCGAGTACAGATCGCGGAAGGGCCTGAAGATCATAGGCCGGAATCAGCGGATTCAGGACCATCACCAGAAGCGATGTCAGCAACGAGAAGACAAGCACACCAATCGTGACCGGAACGCGGAACGTATGGTGATTAAGAATGCTGAAGCCTGCCGAGAGGCTCAGCAGCAGGGCAAGGAGGCTGATCGTATCCATGCCCCTCCGCTGGCCGCTCAGGCGCTTTACGTCAAGAAAAACCGGGACATGGTCCATTAGCGGGAGGGCTTGACGGTTTGATGAATGGCAGAAGCCGCAGTCACCCAATCAGCGAGTCGTAACCTCAAACCAACCATTCACCAACTTGTGATTTCCCGTTTTATGTACAAAACACCGCCAAATGTACGCCTGACTACGCCCCAGTACGCAGCAGCAGATACACGCCGACAATCCATTGGAATGGCTATATTTTTTCGGTTGCGCGGCAATTTTCAGCGCGTGATCCTGCTGCCCTCTCCAGACGGAAAGGGCAGGACGATGAC
Source organism: Komagataeibacter medellinensis NBRC 3288 (assembly GCF_000182745.2). Lineage (NCBI taxonomy): Bacteria > Pseudomonadati > Pseudomonadota > Alphaproteobacteria > Acetobacterales > Acetobacteraceae > Komagataeibacter > Komagataeibacter medellinensis. The sequence continues at coordinate 2,460,268 of NC_016027.1, read as the reverse complement.
GGACGAAAACCGCATATCGAACGCCGGACCGAATTCTCCGGCCAACGATAACGAACCCACGGACAATATCCAGTCCGCTCTTCCCAATCCGGCCATGAAGGCGCGAACGGACGCACTGATCCTCGTCCTGGCGCGCCTGCTGGGACGGCAGATCGCCCGCGAGGAATTCGAGCGGCGGCTGGGCCAGATCGCCAACGACAACGATCCCGCCAGCAGGGCCAGGCCGGAACAGGAGGAATGAGATTATCCTTGAGAAAGAGGTATTATACGTATAATTTGGGCATCACCACTCCATCAGCAGGATGCCCCGCTCATGCCCACCGTCGGCGCCCTCGAATTCCAGCGCAAATTCGGCGAATTCCAGCATCAGGCCCAGCGTGAGCCGGTTGAGATCACCCGGCACGGCCGCCGTGAATATGTGCTGATGTCCGCCGATCATTATGACTGGCTCCGCGCGGCGGCCCAGCGAAGCCACCGGATGGAGGATGTGTCCGACGTGGTGCTGGCTGCTGTGGAGCGCGCCGAGATGGACCCCGAACATGCGCATCTCGACGAGTTGCTGAAATAAGGGCCGTCGGTGTCGTTTCCCGAACCGAAGCCGGGCCTCGTGATCCGTTACGATTATCTGTGGACGCATGAGACCGCGCGAGGACAGGATCAGGGCAAGGATCGTCCCGCCTGCCTCGTTGCGGCCAGCGACAGCGTGCTGCGGCCCCGCTACGTCGTGCTTCTGCCAATCACGCATACGCCGCCTTCCGGCGATACGGTCGGGATCGAGATACCACCGAAGGTCAAGGCAGCGATCGGACTGGATGACGTGCCAAGCTGGGTGATTGTCTCGGAGCACAACGTCGATGAATGGCCGAGCGGCGGTGTATCGCCGGTCCCCGGCAAGGCGGGTGTTTTCGCCTACGGTTTTATTCCGCCGGGCCTGTTCAGCCAGATTAAGGCGGAGTTTGTCGCCCTCGCCCGACAGAAGAAAAGTGCTGCCGTGCGTCGCTGACTGTGGAAAACTGGCAAGGATAAGGAAGTAAGGTCATGACCCGTGTCGCGCTCTATGCCCGCTATTCCTCGGACAACCAGCGGGCGGCCTCGATCGAGGACCAGTTCCGTCTCTGTGAAGAGCGCGCCACGCGCGAGGGGTGGCAGGTGGTGGAGTACTACCGCGACGCGGCCATCTCCGGGGCCAGCATGATCCTGCGTCCCGGCATCCAGACCCTGCTCCGCGATGCTCAGGCCGGGCAGTTCGATGTCGTGCTGGCCGAGGCGCTGGACCGCGTGTCCCGCGACCAGGCCGACGTCGCCACCCTGTTCAAGCGCCTGCAATTCGCGGGGGTGACCATCGTCACCCTGGCGGAAGGTGAGATCAGTGAGCTTCACGTCGGCCTCAAAGGCACCATGAACGCCCTGTTCCTCAAGGACTTGGCGATGAAGACCCATCGCGGCCTGCGTGGCCGGGTCGAGGCGGGCAAATCCGGCGGCGGGATCTGCTACGGCTATCGCGTCGTGCATCAGATGGACGGACGGGGCGAACTGATCCGGGGCGACCGCGAGATCGACGACGCACAGGCGGAAATCGTCCGCCGCATCTTCCGGGAATTCGCTTCCGGGCGCAGCGCGCTTTCCATCGCCAGCCGTCTGAACGACGAAGGTATCCCCGGCCCCAAGGGCGGTAAGTGGAACAACACCACCCTGCGGGGCAATGCCCTGCGTGGCACCGGTATTGTAAACAACGAACTTTACATCGGACGGCTGGTCTGGAACCGCCTGCGCTATCTGAAAGACCCGCAGACGGGCAAGCGTGTGTCCCGACTGAATCCACAATCGGAGTGGATCGTCACCGAAGTTCCGAATCTACGGATCATGGACGATGATCTCTGGCAGGCGGTACGCGACCGGCAGGCGCTGATCGCGGAGAAGAGCGTGAACATCAGCGCGGGTATCCGCGCCTCGATCAACAAGCTGAATGGCCAGCGCCGCCCGAAATCCCTGCTCTCGGGTCTGGTGTTCTGTGGCGTGTGCGGCGGCCCCTGCTCGATCCGGGGCGGCGACCGCTTCGCATGCTCCACCCACATGGACAACCGCTCCTGCACCAACAGGACCACGATCCGCCGCCCGGAACTGGAAGACCGGGTGCTGTCGGGTCTCAAGGACCGTCTGATGACGCCGGAAGCGGCGGCGGAGGCCATGCGCGCCTATGTGGAGGAAACCAATCGCACCAACCATGAGCGCCGCGCCAGCACAGCCGGCTGGCAGACGGAACTGACCAGGCTGCGCAAGGGGCTGAAACAGATGCTCCAGGTCATCGAGGATGGCGGTTACACACGTGGCATGGTCGAGCGGATGCGCGAAATGGAGGCCCGTGAGGATGAACTGGTCGCCCTGCTCGTCGCCCAGCCCCAGGACGTACCGGACATTCATCCCAATGTCGCAGGCATCTTCAAGCACAAGGTCGAGCGGCTGGCCGAGACGCTGAACCATCCCGAGGACCGGCAGGAAGCCTCAGAGGCCATCCGCGCGCTGATCGAGAAGATCGTGCTTCATCCCGGCAAGGGTCGGGGCGAGATGCACGTCACGCTCCATGGCGAACTTGGAAAACTGCTGGATTTCGCGGCCTCACGTGGCCAGGGAGCCGCAAACGCGAACACTCCCGGAGCGATGCTCACGGGAGTGTCGGTATCGGGTATTGCGGGGGCAGGATTTGAACCTGCGGCCTTCAGGTTATGAGCCTGACGAGCTACCGGGCTGCTCCACCCCGCGATTGTAGGGGAGACTGGAAGACCTGGCGGCGACCGACTTTCCCGTGCCTTAAGGCACAGTATCATGGGCGCTGGGGCATTTCACGGCCGAGTTCGGGATGGGATCGGGTGGATCATTCCCCGCCATTGCCACCAGGTCATCTAGTCTCCCCGGTATGGGGAGGGATGTGGATGGGTTGGTGTTTTTGTTAGGTGTTGAGAGTGGATGACTGCTGTGCATGTGTGTTGCCCTTTATGGGGGCTATGGAATGAGCCTATTGGGCGATTAGGACCAGTTAGCTGCACGCATTACTGCGCTTCCACACCTGGCCTATTGACGTGATGGTCTATCACGGCCCTTGGGGAGACCTTGTTTTGAGGTGGGTTTCCCGCTTAGATGCTTTCAGCGGTTATCCCGTCCACACTTAGCTACCCGGCTGTGCCGCTGGCGCGACAACCGGTGCACCAGAGGTATGTTCATCCCGGTCCTCTCGTACTAGGGACAAATCCTCTCAAGTCTCCAACACCCACGGCAGATAGGGACCGAACTGTCTCACGACGTTCTAAACCCAGCTCACGTACCACTTTAATCGGCGAACAGCCGAACCCTTGGGACCTGCTCCAGCCCCAGGATGTGATGAGCCGACATCGAGGTGCCAAACCTCCCCGTCGATGTGGACTCTTGGGGGAGATCAGCCTGTTATCCCTAGAGTACCTTTTATCCGTTGAGCGATGGCCCTTCCACGCGGGACCACCGGATCACTATGGCCGACTTTCGTCTCTGATCGAGCTGTCACTCTCACAGTCAGGCGGGCTTATGCCATTGCACTCGACAGCCGGTTTCCGACCGGCCTGAGCCCACCATCGCGCGCCTCCGTTACACTTTGGGAGGCGACCGCCCCAGTCAAACTGCCCACCATGCAGGGTCCCGGACCTGGCTAACAGGCCTCGGTTAGACATCAGAAACAGTCAGGGTGGTATTTCAAGGATGGCTCCACCGGAACTGGCGCCCCGGTTTCAAAGCCTCCCACCTATCCTACACAGAATGTCTCTGATGCCACTGCAAAGCTGCAGTAAAGGTTCATAGGGTCTTTCCGTCTGACCGCGGGTACCCCGCATCTTCACGGGGAATTCAATTTCGCTGAGCCGATGCTGGAGACAGCGGGGAAGTCGTTACGCCATTCGTGCAGGTCGGAACTTACCCGACAAGGAATTTCGCTACCTTAGGACCGTTATAGTTACGGCCGCCGTTTACCGGGGCTTCAATTCAGTGCTTGCACACCTCCTCTTAACCTTCCGGCACCGGGCAGGCGTCAGGCCGTATACGTCGTCTCTCGACTTCGCACAGCCCTGTGTTTTTACTAAACAGTCGCTACCCCCTGGTCTGTGCCACCCGCCGATGGTTGCCCACTGACGGGTCTTGCTTATCCCGAAGTTACGCAAGTAATTTGCCTAGTTCCTTCAGCATCGTTCTCTCAAGCGCCTTGGTATTCTCTACCAGTCCACCTGTGTCGGTTTCGGGTACGGTCTATATGCCAGAGCTATTTCCTGGAATACGCCAAAAGCCGGATCAATCCGATAAGACCCGACAACATATTGTATTCGTCACTTCTGGCAGGCCCGGGAATATTTGCCCGGTTTCCATCGACTACGGCTTTCGCCCTCGCCTTAGGGGCCGGCTCACCCTGCGCGGATTAACCTTGCGCAGGAACCCTTGGACTTTCGGCGACAGTGTTTCTCGCACTGTTTGTCGCTACTCATGTCAGCATTCGCACTTCCGATATCTCCAGAGAGGGTCACCCCGTCTCCTTCACAGACCTACGGAACGCTCCGCTACCGCGCATTCATAGAATGCACCCACAGCTTCGGCACGTGGCTTGAGCCCCGTTACATTTTCGGCGCAGGGTTTCTAATAGACCAGTGAGCTATTACGCTTTCTTTAAAGGATGGCTGCTTCTAAGCCAACCTCCTGGTTGTTTTGGAATCCCCACATCCTTTCCCACTTAGCCACGATTTGGGGGCCTTAGCTGGTGGTCTGGGCTGTTTCCCTCTCGACAATGGACCTTAGCACCCACTGTCTGTCTGCCTGGCTCATACTTCCGGGTATTCGGAGTTTGGTTAGGTTTGGTAAGGCTTTGGGCCCCCCTAGCCCATCCAGTGCTCTACCCCCCGGGGTAATACCAGACGGTCTACCTCAATAGATTTCGCGGAGAACCAGCTATTTCCGAGTTTGATTGGCCTTTCACCCCTAGCCACAGCTCATCCCCGACTTTTTCAACAGGCGTGGGTTCGGCCCTCCAGTGCGTGTTACCGCACCTTCAGCCTGGCCATGGCTAGATCACTCGGTTTCGGGTCTTCTGCCAGCAACTCGTCGCCCTATTCAGACTCGCTTTCGCTACGCCTACACCTAACGGCTTAAGCTTGCTGCAAACAGAAACTCGCTGACCCATTATACAAAAGGTACGCCGTCACCCCATAAGAGGCTCCGACTGCTTGTAGGCATTCGGTTTCAGGTCTCTTTCACTCCCCT